>CAZBQH010000511.1:0-6563 GCA_964493915.1 uncultured Nitrospiraceae bacterium | reverse complement strand
CCAGTGAGCGTTTGGGTCTTGCAAGCTGTTTCTCAGAGGCGGCAAAGACACTCGCCGCCCTCCGGAAGCTTCAGCCCAATTGGGATTCGTATGACGCTGAAGCGATTGCTGACAGTGCAATCAATGCTGCGCTTGATCTTCTGGCGGATCTGGATGACTTGTTCCAGGATGATCTTGCGAAACGGACCGCTGATGACTCCCCGCTAAACCCAGTATGCGTTGCACCCCTTAACGACGGTGGAGTGCAGCTCGAGTGGCAGGGACCGGGCGGGAACTTGGAGGTACAGGTCGGTACGGGGGGCCATATCGAGTATTTGGTTGGATTTGCCACGAACACCGGCGAACGATATGCTGAATCAAACGGGGCAACCAAAGAGGAGGTCTTGAACCTCCTCGCAGAGATCCTTCGGCTGTAGTTGATGGGGGACCAGATTGTCGTTACAGGGGAGGATAATCTCTTCCGTAGAATCTTGCATTTCCATATCAGAAAGGATGGATCCATAAGCAGCAGCGCTTTTATGAACCGCAAGAAGCCGGATCCTGAGCTTTCGGTAGACTTAGCCCGATTGACGACGTCTGAGGAAACACTGGGACGAGGCTTGCCAGGCATGGGGCTTGCCGAACTGGCTGCTTCGGCGCCGCTCGATATGGGTCTTACGGTGATCCACAAGCCAGAGCCGGACAACCGCGCTCATTGTTTGGTCATGGGTCTGGCCACAAAAGAGCAGTGCCGAGAACTGGCCAGTCAAGCAAAGGTGCGAGTTCCTCCCCATCATAGCGCCGTGTGAAGGCGCGCAGGTTTTTTTCTGTATAGGTAAGGGCCTCGGCCGCTCAGGCTTTGAACTCGCCGAATGTATGAGGCAAATCCTTGAGGCTGACGGCAAGGCGTCGGCGCATGGATGCAAGGTGCTCCTGATACGCGTTTTCCCGCACCAGGTTGTGTTGCTCGTAAGGGTCGTCTTTCAGGTTGTATAACTGGTCATATTCAAAATAGGCGGGAAAATCCCTATTGGCGCCGTACGGGATGTTTACTTCGCCTTTTTTGAACCACGGCGTGTCTTCTTGGTAGCGCTGGGCTGTTCCGTTCCATGCATAGGTGTCAGGCTCAGCTTCACGTACTTGCTCGAGAACTTGGGGCGGAAAACGCAACGCGATGTACTTCCAACCATCCGCCACTACGGCCTTGGCGTAACAGATCTCGAGCATGAGCTGGTCGCGCCACGGCTCAGAGGTTGCGTTGTTTCCTAGCAGCGGCAAGAAGCTGTGCCCGTCAATGACTGTGTCTCTGGGAATGATTGCGCCACACGCATCGAGCACGGTCGGCACGACGTCGATATTCGCGCACAGTCCATCTACCTGAAGGCCCGGGCGGATCCGGCGGGGCCACCGTGCGAGAGCCGGAACCCGGGCTGCCTCGTAGAGCGTCTCTTTCCCCCGGTTCTGGTGGTCGCTCACAAAGAGAACCAGCGTGTTGTCCGCCAACCCCAGGTCGTCGAGCCGGTTGAGAATCGCTCCGACGGCATCGTCCATCCAGGTTGCTTCCATGAGTCGGCCGGTCGCACCGGCCTGGCGGGCCCGTTTGGCCGTATCTTCCCGAGGCGGCATGCCGGCAGGGGGGTGTTCGAGCATGCCCGCAGGCGTAGCGCATGGGTCTGTCTTAAGGAAATCGCCGGAGCCTACCCACCCGTGAGGCGCGGGCGATGCGAAATAGAGGAAGAACGGTCCGCTCTGTGCGGCCTCGATAAACTCGAGAGCACCCTCAACGAGCCACTCCATGTTGTGAACCTGGAGCGCCTTCGGAATGCCGAGCGCCTCCTTGTTCTGGAGATAGATCCGTTCTGCAAAATCGAACCCGTGGGTTTCGCGGATGTATGCAACGCCTCGATCATAGGCGTCGCGAATCTTGCGCACTACGTCTGGGTCGCGCGGATCGGCGTTGGGATCGATCCCACTGACGCGGCCGCCATATGGGCCGTCCCAGGCGGAATTGTGCCACTTCCCGACCATGCCGGTCGTATAGCCTTGGGCCTTGAGCAGCTTGGCGATGTTTTGCTCAGAAGGGCCGAGTTCCGCGTTCTGTACGACGTTGGCCTGGACCCCCGGGGGATAGTCTGCGCATACGCCGGAGCTGCGGCTGGCGTAGCGGCCCGTCAAGAGCGAATAGCGGCTCGGCGAGCAGAGGGTCGAGGTCACATAGAAGCTGTTGAAGCGGACGCCGTCGCGGGCCAGGCTGTCGATATGGGGCGTGTGAATGCCGGTCGCCTCGAAGTACGCCAGCCACGGGTTCATGCTCTCCGTGAAGAGGCCGCGTTGCTTGGCGCCCGTGTAGGTGGGAAAAGCGACGGGGTCGTAGACGCCGATCTCGTCAAAGTCCAGGTCGTCGAAGTAGAAGAGGACGACGTTGGGTTTTGGAGATGCCGAAGCAGGCGTTTCGGCCCTGGCCGAGACTGCCAGCGCCGACGCTGCGGCGCCCGTCTTTTTCAGAAAATCCCGCCGCGACTGCGTAGTCATAGGCGCCTCCTGGTGCAAATCCTTGCTGCTGCGTTCGACTCTACGGCCTCGGCGCGGGCGTTGTCAATGGAATTTGCTTGACTATGCACGGGCGCAAGCGATAAAAGAACCAGGCTGAGTGCAGACAGGTTCCTAATCCGACCCGCCGACCGGTTTTGTTCCTTCATAAAAGACGCTGCGGTTGGCCTTCTTGATTCGGCTGGCTGCTGCGGCAAAGGGCAAGGGGTCGTGAACCGCTGAAGGGGTTTCGGGGCATGTGCTACTGTAGTTGGGGCATACCGTGCGAGAGCGTGTTTTCCAGCAATTCGTGACCCTGGGAAGGAGGTCAACAAATGCCGTGGGTAAACGAGGAGATGTGCGTGGGCTGCGGACTGTGCATGAAAGGATGTCCTGTCCAGGCAATCTCGATGGTTGATTCAAGAGCGTGCATTGACGATGAGGAGTGCATCCGGTGCGGCCGGTGTCATGATGTCTGCCCGCAAGAGGCCGTCCGTCACGACAGCGAGAGGATACCGCAGGAGATCCAGTGGAACCTGGCGTGGACGATGCGTTTGCTCGAGCATTTTCCATCAGCGGAGGAAAAACGCGGTCTAATCGAACGGATGAAACACCATTTTGCCAAGGAGAGGATAGTCGCTGAAAAGACGATTGAGCGGCTTGAATTCATGGGGAAAGAGCTGTAGGACGAAGGTGGGAGTACTGGAGGTGGAAAGTATGTATCTGCTCCATGTTTGCGTATGGCGCGAGACGGCGTGCCCATAGCCAGCAGGTCCAGATCTGAGCTGGAAATACACGATACAAGATCTCAACAGTAAGGACTAGAACGTGGGTGTCGCCGATACGTATAAGCCGCTGTCCCGGGAGGAGCATAGCAATCCGGAGCAAGTGCGTCTCAAGCAGCGTCCGGCGGATGTCAGATTCAACTTTGCTATGGGCTTGTTGCACGGGATGTTTTTCACGGCGGGTACGGCATTTTCCGAGCCGACCACGGTTCTGCCGGTCTTTTTGAGCCATTTTACCGTTTCGCAGGCGGCAATTGGTCTTTTTTCTGCTCTTATGAAAGCCGGCGGCGTGTTTCCGCAGCTTTTCGTCGCAAACAAGTTGGAAACTAAGCCACGCAAGAAGCCGGTGCTGGTGCTGGTGATCTGGGTGCGCGCCGCCATCTGGCTGGCCTTGGGTCTACTGGCATACTTCTGTCCGCCGGACAAGCCAATCATCGTGCTGGCGACGCTGATTGTCTTGTTGTTCGGCTTTTCATTTGCCGGAGGAGTGGCCACCATCCCTTTCACAGACCTTTGGGGCAAGGCCCTGCCTGTCCGGTTGCGTGGCCGCTTTTTCGGTCATCGGCAGCTCTGGGGGGGCTTGATGGCCGTGGGTGCAGGCTTGAGCGTCAAAGTTGTCTTGGCCAACCCAGGAATATCCTTTCCGAGAAACTACGCTTATCTCTTTCTGCTGTCTTTTGTTTTTATGGCGGTGTCCTATGTCGCCCTTAGCTTGGTGCGTGAGCCGGAAGGTCAAACCATGGGCCGCCCCCGCGAGATAGGACCTTTTCTGCGTGAATCCGTGCCTCTCTTGTGGGCAGACCGGAACTTCGGGCTTTTTATCGTTACGCAATTGGCCGTGGGCTTCGCGGCTTTTGCGTTGCCGTTCTACGTCTTATACGGCAAGAATGAACTGCACATGGCCCCCGAGCAAGCGGGGATCCTGGTAGGGGCTCAGATGGCCGGTGGCATCGTCTCGAATCTGTTCTGGGCTCAGTTGAGCGATCATAAGGGCAACCGGATCGTGATTACTTTGACAGCCGTCGTTTCAGCAGCGGTTCCTTTGTTGGGGCTTCTATGTCACGCCGTGGGGTGGAAGCTGCTGATTCTTGTGTTTGCGTTGACGGGATGTGCTGTCAGCGGAGGAGGAATCGGATTCACGAACTACCTCTTAGAGATAGCTCCCGAGCAACTCCGGACGACTTACATAGCCTTACATGGGACCATGATGGGCTTGACGCTGTTCTTGCCGATATTCGGTGGCCTGTTGATTGATGTCGCGTCCTATGAAGCGGCATTCTTGGTAACCATGGTTGTACTGACAATTGGCGTCCTGCTGTCTTTGACCCTGAAGGAGGTAAGAAACACGTGACTCAGTGGAGATTGTAGGAGGGAGGGCGGGCATGGATTCCGATGCAGAGGCGTCAGCAGTGCAGATAACCGCGAGACTTTTGAACAGAATAGGTCTCAAACCGGGGCTCAGCGTGCTCGATTTCGGATGTCACAAAGGCAACTACACAAAGGCCGCCGCCCGCATCGTAGGACCAGAAGGAACAGTCTATGCCGTAGACAAGGACTGCGGCATCCTGGACGAACTCAGACCGGCGGTCGCCGCTGCAGGGTCGTCGAAGGTGGAGTTTCTGTGCATTTCGGAACAAGGCGACATCCCATTGCCATGCCATTGTGTAGACATAGCGTTGCTTTACGACGTGCTCCACCGGGGCTACTTTCCTGAGGAGGCGCAGAGGCGGCATGTTCTCGAACATATTCGGAGAGTTCTGCGGCCCGACGGCATACTGTCTTTCTATCCTACCCATCTGAAGAGCTTCGGGACGACCTTTGCGACGCTCATACGCGAAGTGGAAGCCGCTGGTTTCGCACTGTGCGGTGAATCCCGAAAAAGACTCGTCCATGACGGCAAGATCGTTCGGGGAAAAGTATTCTCCTTCCGGCCCGCGGCGGATTCGTGAGCTCTACGCAAACCGCCTTCTGTTCTAATGTTGCAGCGCGCAGAGGCACAACCTTCCCTTGGGGCGCATAAACAAGGGGGATCTGCATGGAAGGGTCTTCCCCAGCTAAACGGCTTGGTGCCACGGGAAACGAACTCAAGCGCGTCGCCCCTGCCGCGAGGCGCGTAGAAAAAGGCCGCGCCGGCATCAGGAAACGTTTCGAGAACCTGCGGTACGCGGGCCAAGGAACTTCAGACCAGGCGTCAGGTCTTAGGATCCCGCGATCATGCATGACTGTTTGTCCAGCATTCACCCCAGGTACTTCGCATAGACGGCGCTGCGGCGGTAGCCCCAGCCCATCCAGCCGAGCGGGTCCGCGTGGTATTGAGTCGAGGCCGTATTGACCGGAAGGTCCAGGACTTGCACGCCCGGTTCCGGACCCATTTGGTGGATCGTCTCGCCGAGGGGTCCCACGGCGAAACTGCCGCCGTTGAAACGGCCCGCATGATTTACCACCACGATGAAAACCTCGTTTTCGGCGGCGCGGCATTGCGTGATGACTTCGTTGTTCATTCTTACGGGCAATCTCGATAAATCGCTCGTGTCCGTTGCTAATGGGCATACCACCAGCTCCGCACCCAGGGCACGAAGGCACCGGACGCTTTCAGGGATCTCCCTGTCGAAACAGATCATGACGCCGACTCGGAAAACGCGCTCGCCATGACGCACGTCGAGCACGTTGAAACGCTCTCCTGGACTGAAGACCCCTTGATGATCTGCATGCTCGAAAGGCCGGCAGTGGACTTTTCGGTAGACATCGCGGATCGTGCCGTCGCGGTGGATAAAGAGGGCCGCGTTGTGAACCTGGTCTCCGTCGCCCCGTTCCGCGATGCCCACCACAGTGTCCATCTTAAGACTTTTCACTTTGGCGCACAGGCGGGTCACGTTGGGACCGTCCAATCGCTCGGCCACCTCGAGCATCCGCGCCCGGTAATCGTCCACTCCGTCAAACCCGTAGCCGTGCAGAACGCATTCCGGCGTTATGGCTAGCTCGGCGCCTTGCCGGGCGGCCTCGTCGAGCGCAGCGAGGGTCCGCTCCAGATTCGCCGCGACATTCCATTGCTCTGTGTAGACCTGACACAAGGCGACACGCAATATGGGTCTATTCCCGTCGGGTTTGGAATTAGCGATTGACATCCCTGCGACCTTTCTGTTTGACGGCGTGCTTATCTTTGGGAAGTAACAGGCGCCCAAGGCGACCTATTGTAGCGTAGGAACGGCGCGAGGCCAAAGGTGGGGGTGGGGGGTTGGTGGTGGTGGAAGCCGGAGTTGACAGAAGGGC
>CAZBQH010000510.1:0-7862 GCA_964493915.1 uncultured Nitrospiraceae bacterium | reverse complement strand
GGATGATCCGTGCGCACAGCCGGGCGGTGTTTTTCACGC
The DNA here is from genome assembly GCA_964493915.1 of uncultured Nitrospiraceae bacterium. Taxonomy (GTDB): domain Bacteria; phylum Hydrogenedentota; class Hydrogenedentia; order Hydrogenedentales; family SLHB01; genus CAZBQH01. The sequence goes on along the minus strand of CAZBQH010000510.1, from coordinate 7,823 downwards.
CCTCCGTGGCGAATTCTTCGAGGGCCCCTGCAAGCCGGGCGATTGCCTCCGCGCGGTCGTTGCCTCGCGCAATAACCTTCGCAAGCAAAGAGTCATAGTAACGCGGGACCGTATAACCTGCAAAAAGGTGGGTGTCGACTCGGATGCCGGGTCCGCCTGGAATGTGACATCGGCCGATGGCGCCCGGGCTGGGAGCGAAATTGTGCTCTGGGTCTTCGGCGTAGACGCGCGCCTCGATGGCATGACCGCTCGCGCGCACGGCATTGTAGCCCAAGGGTTCTCCAGAGGCGATGCGGATCTGTTCCTTGACAAGGTCCGTTTGCGTGACCTCCTCGGTGACCGGGTGCTCGACCTGGATACGGGCGTTGAACTCGATGAAATAGAACTGGCCGTCGCTGGCTAGCAGAAACTCGGCGGTGCCGGCGTTGCTGTAACCGAGCGCGCGGGCAGCCCGGATGGCCGCTTTACTCATCTTGGTGCGGATCGAGGAATTCAGCGCTGTCGACGGCGTCTCCTCGATAAGTTTCTGGTGGCGGCGCTGGATGGTGCATTCACGTTCGCCGAAGGATACCACCTTGCCGTGATTGTCCGCGAGGATTTGAAACTCGACATGGCGCGCGTTCTCGAGGAATTTCTCGATGTATACGCCGGCGTCCCCAAAAGCGGACTGCGCTTCAAGAGCAGCCATAGAAACCGCGTTTTTGAGCGCCACGTCGTTGTGGGCGAGGCGCATGCCCTTGCCTCCGCCTCCGGCTGTGGCCTTTACAAGCACAGGAAAACCGATCTCTTTGGCGATCTGCAGGGCCTCGTCGGGACTCTTGATGATGCCGCCGCTGCCGGGAACGGTGGGCACGCCGGCATCGCGCACCTTCTGGCGGCACGCAGCTTTGTCTCCGCTCAGCGCGATAGCTTCAGGCGACGGCCCGATAAATATGATGTTGCAGTCGCGGCAAACCGTGGCGAATTTTGCGTTCTCTGCGAGGAAACCATAGCCGGGGTGAATTGCTTGGGCGTCGCATACCTCGGCCGCCGCGATAATCGAGGGGATGTTCAGGTAGCTTTCTGCCGGCGAGGCCGGGCCAATACAGATGCTTTCATCAGCCAGGGAAGTATGGAGGCTGTCCTGATCTGCAGTTGAATAGAGGGCAATAGTAGATATGCCCAATTCGCGGCATGCGCGGATGATGCGAACGGCGATCTCTCCGCGGTTGGCAATCAGAACGCGTCGGAACATGGATTGCATTTACCTATTCGAGGGGCCGTACCGTGAAAAGCGGCTGGCCGAACTCGACCGGCTCGCCGTTTTCCACCAGGACTTTGACGATCTCGGCCGGGTATTTGGCTGAGACCTCGTTCATCAGCTTCATCGCCTCGACGATGCAGACCGTTTGGTCTTTGTCGACAATGTCGCCGGGTTGGACGAACGGGGGGTCGCCCGGCGCCGGCGCCCGATAGAACACGCCCACCATTGGGGCGTCGATGGTAACGAGCCCCTCGTTCTTTTGGGGGGCCTGTTCCTCCTGGGGCGCAGGGGGCGCTGTCTGCTGCATAGAAGGGGCACCGGGCACGAGCATGGGCGGGGGTGCGACCTCCGTTCTGACGGGGACGGGAAAAGCCGTTTGGGAAGGCGCGACGGCGGAGGGTTTTCTCAAAAGGACCCGCTGGCCTTGTTCCTCGATCTCGATTTCAGAAAGGCTCGAATCCTCCAAGACGCGAATCAACTCACGCAAGTGCTCGATTTCCACAAGCTCGCCCTCCATTCCGGGCATTTCGACGCACCGGGATTAGTATACGCGTTCAATGTATTCCGATGAACGCGTATCCACGCGGATGACGTCGTTTTCGTTGATGAACAGGGGCACCTGAATCGTCACGCCCGTTTCGAGCGTTGCAGGTTTGGTGCCGCCTGTGGCGCGGTCGCCTTGGACGCCCGGGTCGCATTTCGTCACCTTCAACTCCACGAACGTGGGCACTTCAACGGTTATTGCTCTGCCCTTGTGGAAAGGAATAGAGACGCGCTCGTTCTCTTTGATCCAGTTGCGTGCATCTCCTACGACATTCTCGCCCAAAGCGATCTGCTCGTACGTTTGCTGATGCATGAAATGGAACAAATCGCCGTCGTGGTAAAGGTACTGGTAATCCTCGGATTCGAGGCGCGCCTCCTCCATGCGCTCGCCGGACCTGAATGTCCTGTCTATAACGCGGCCGGTCAGGATGTTTTTGAGGCGGGTCCGCACGAAGGCCCCGCCTTTGCCCGGCTTGACGTGCTGAAACTCGACGATTTCCATGAGATCGCCGTTCTGAACAATAACCATTCCGTTGCGGAAGTCCGCAGTCGAAATCATATATGTAAGATCCTTAAGTCTTTGGGCGCGGTCGTCAACACTTCGCAACCATCCGCCGTGACGACCACCATGTCCTCGATGCGCACCCCGCCTTTGCCCGGAAGATAGATCCCCGGTTCGATAGTGACGACCATTCCTTCTTCCAGCGTCGTCTCGGACTGCGGGTTCACGACAGGACCTTCATGGATTTCGATGCCTACCCCGTGGCCCAGTCCATGGCCAAAGCGATCGCCATAGCCCGCATCAGCGATCAGACCACGCGCCACCGCGTCCAGCTCACGGCCCGCTATGCCCGGGCGAACCGCCTCGATAGCGATGCGCTGAGCCGTTAGGGCGAGCTCGTAGATTTCATCGAACCAAGGTCCGGGCATCGTACCGAAAGCATACGTTCTAGTCAAGTCTGAGCAATAGCCCGCGAGCCGGCAACCGAAGTCGAGCAAGACTGGGTCGCCCACGTCCAGACGGCGCTCCGAAGGCTGGCCATGGGGAAGCGAACTGGGCGGCCCAAACAAGGCTATCGTGTCGAATGAGGCGCCCGTAGCCCCACGCTTCTTAAACTCGAATTCGAAGCGGGCGGCCAAATCACGCTCCTTCATCCCCAAGTCCAGGTTGTCGAGGAGATCGGCCAAGACGCCCTCCGCTAAGCCAAGGGCCTCGCGGATGGTCTCGACCTCCTCGGGCGATTTGCGCATGCGCAGACCGCTGACGAGCCCCGGCGCCGCGCGCAGCGTTCCTTGATAACCTCTCTGAATGGCGTCCCGCTGTTCCACGGTGAGATAGGCGGGCTCGAAAACGGCGCTTCCGGCATCCAGGGCTTTCAGATACTCGCCGGCTTTCTCGGCCAAGTTGCCTGAGACTTCCTCGATATCGTAGCTGCGCACCTGTTGGCCGGCCTGCTCGGTGTAGCGAAAGTCGCAGAGGAACAGGGCTTTGCTGCTTGTGACGAGCACGGCCGACGTAGTGCCTGTGAAGCCGGTAAGATATTGATTATTGGGCGCTGCCAAGCTGACGTAGGCTGGGCAGTCCATTTCGGCCAATCTGCTGCGCAGTGCGTTCAGGCGTTGCTTCGCCGCTTCGGTAAAATGCTCCATAGGGCCCTTTCTCTTTCTATCACCCGGGTAAACGCGAAAAAAAGCGCCTATGACGCGCCGATCCCGATCGCCGCGATAAGCGCCAGCCGGTAGCTCTCGATGCCGAACCCAGCGATTTGCCCGATTGCCACCGATGCGATGTAGGAATGGTGACGGAACGCCTCGCGCCGGTAGATGTTCGACAGATGTACCTCAATGGCAGGGACCTGAACCGCCGTCAACGCATCGCGCAGCGCCACGCTGGTGTGCGTATAGGCGGCTGGGTTGATGATAAGAACATCGGCCCAAGCGGCCTCTTCGTGGATCTTATTGACCAGGTCGCCTTCACTGTTGGACTGAAACGTGTGCAAGAGGACCCCGCGCGCCGCTGCTTCCTGTGCAAGCATTTCATTGATGTCGTCCAGGGTGGCGCTGCCATAGACGTCAGGCTCGCGCGCACCGAGCAGGTTGAGGTTAGGGCCGTGCAGCACGAGGATGTTCATTGCAGGTTCTCCGAGCCCGGTTCGCCGGCGTTTTCATTGAGACGGTGCGCATAGGCAATGGTCTGGCGTCCTTTCTCGATCATCTCGATGCCTCTTTCTTCTTCTCCCGCTTCCTTAAGGGCTTGCCCGAACTGGATGAGCGCTTCGCCATATTGCTGGTGCAAGATCCCTGACGTGGGGTAGAGGACCGTTCCCATGCGGTACTGCTCGAGTTGTTCTCTGAAGTATTGAGTGGCCGTGGCGCCCTCTTCGAGTTTGCCTCGATGCCACAGGGCCAAGGCATAGGGTGCGCGATACCATCCTTCATGGGGGCTGCGCTCGACGGTCTCGCGGGCCCATTCAAGGTTTGCCAGAACGTACTCCCGCTTCTTCTCTGGATTGTTCATATATCGCAGGAGCGTGCTGTACAACTGTTGGATAAAATGCGCCACGCGCGGGTCTTTGTCGTAGATGCTGTCGGCCAGTTGAAGATAAGCGGCCCATGCCTGGACAGCTTCGAGCGCCGTGTTGCGGGCCGCGGCCGGATCGCGAATCACCAGTTGGTACGGCCCAGCAGACGGCAACGGTTCGGTCGTTCCCAATGGGGCGTAGACGGGACGGTCTCCTCCGGCCCGTAGGACGCGAATTGCGGCAAATGTCTCGTAGATGTGCCGGAGATCAGCATCCGAATCCGGCACAAGGAACAAAGGCGCCAGAGAACGCGCATCCTCGATGACGGCAGGGCTCTCGGGTTCATGATCCTGTGAGGCGAGTTTGGCGAGAAAATCGTTGGCGACCATAAGGCGGGCGTTCATGAAGCTCTCTGGGCCTACCATGACGTCGTGACGCCAGATACGCACACTGGTCCCGGCGGTCAGGGCCGTGATGAGCAGCAGCGGAATAGCGATCAATTGATAGGTTAAGTGGGGGCGCGGCGCAGGGGTCCGCAGGTCGGCTCGCGCATAAAACAGCCCTGCGAATAGAAAGACAAGCGTTGCGAGACTCGGGTTGTAGAAGTCGAAATCCACCACTGAGTGGAGCAGGAAAGCGGTCACCCCGAGAAAGAGACCGGTCAGCATCCATCTCTCGCGCCGGATGGGTTCGCTGAGGATGCGACGCATCCCCCCGAAAAGGAAATAGAGCCAGAATGCGCTGAAGAAGAGGAATCCGAAGACGCCCGTTTCCGCGAAGACTTGCAGCGGATCATTGTGGGCTTCGCGTACGTCGCCAGCGCCCAGATACTGATATTTAGGGTAGGCAGCGCCGAAGTTGCCGAGACCAACGCCGGTCCAGAAGTTATCTCTGATCATCCGCAAGCCTGTTTTCCAGTAGGAAAGCCGAAGGCCGAAGGTGGCCGTGCTGGCAAGTTGCTCGGGGCTGACCGTTTCACCTTCAACATCGATGGTTAGACGGTCCTGAGGCGCGACCGTTGGGGACAGGGCTTCGGGCGTGGGCGTTTCTTGGGCTGATGCTGCAAGGGCCAAGGCTGCTGCGGTGCCCAAGAGGCAGAAGGCAGCGGCGCTTTTGGCGTGTCCCAGAAAGCGCGGGCTGAACCAATAGGCCACTCCGAGGAGTGCGGCCCCCATGACGGCCGCCCCGAACAGAGCGAGCATGCCACCGCGCGAATAGGTGAGCCAGAGCGCATAGAGCTGCAGAACCAACGTCATCAAGGAGAGGCCCATGACGATCACGAGCCAACTCGCGTGCAGGTTGTAGCGCCGGCCTACGATGAGTAACACGCCCGCAATGGCCACAGGGATGACGCCGGCGAAGAGGACGAAGTCGAACAGGACGTGTCCGCCGGTCCAGCTTCCTAGCTGCCGCCTGTATTCCCATTTGAAGCTGAACAGAATATAGGCGAAGCCTGCCGCAATCAGCCAGCTCACCGCCGCCAAGAGGAAGGACTTAAATAGCTGCGGATCGGGATTGGAGACTCCCGGCGCTTCATGGGGCGCAGGCGGCGCCGCCTTCTGCCTGCCGCGATCATGGGCGGCCTCAGCAATAGACGAGGCGCTTGAGAGTGCTTGGAACAGCGCGTAAGGGATGCCGAGTATGAGGAAGCCGGCCAAAGCGTTTGGAAACAGCAAGGTGCCGAATGCGCGGACTTTGTTCAGTCGATCCGCCAGTTCAGGCGTCAAGACCGTCGTGTTGAAGTATTGGAGCAACAGTGAAGGGTCGCTCATCACCTTCAAACGTGTGACGGGGAGGATCCAATTAAGGTGAATGACGGCGTAGAGGGCCTCGAGGAAAGAGACAATGAGAAACGAACCGAGCACGATGCCGAGGGCGGTGGGCGTGCGCAGGGCATTGGCGGCGAGCGCAAAGAGGAATAGGTAGCTCGACCAGATCATGAGATGGCTTAGGGTGGCGTCGGCTTGAAACGTGTTGAACCCCGTTAGAGCCGCGACGGCCAGGAAGCCGCCCAAGAGCGCGAGGGGCGTCCCGCGTCGAATGCCTTCAGAACGCAAGAGCACTCGGGCGGCCCAAAGGGCAAAAAGGAAAAGGATGAGCCACAAGAAGTAGGTGTTCGACGTAGGGAACGTGATGCCGTCGCGGATGGGCCTTAGAAAGACAATAATTGCGACGCCCCAGGCGACGGGTTCGCCAAGGAGCCGTCGCCACAGGGGCTGCGATCCGGATGCAGAAGGTTCTCCGGGCGCCGGCTGTATTTCCGGGGACTGGGGCAATTCTTCGACGACCTGAACAGCAGCCCCGGCTTGATTGGTTCCCCGTGCTGAGGCTCTTTTCCTTTTCTTGCTCACGAATTGGAACCCTCGCGGCGGTTTCCTGCCCGCATCAGGAGCACGATCAGGCTGAACAGACCGGCTGTCTGAAGAAGGATGATGAGGGTGCCCGTGGCGTCGACTTTGGGCAGCAAACCAGCACCTAAACCTGCCACCGCCGCCACGAGATAGATGAACTCAACCGCTTGGCGCGGCGACATACCCGCCTCCACGAGACGGTGCGAAAAGTGGCGCTTGTCTCCCTTCATGATGGACTCGCCGCGCCTCCACCGAATGTAGATGACGCTGCAAGTATCGAATATGGGGACGCTTAGTGCAAGTAAAGGCGCCACGACTGCGATTCGCGACGGCGTCGTCTCCTTGTAAAAGGTGCCGAGGACAGCCGCTGTCGCAAGGATGTAGCCGCAGAATTGTGCTCCGGCGTCGCCCATGAAGATGCGGGCAGGATTGAAGTTGTGAAAGAGGAAACCCGCTACGGATCCGGCGAAGATCAGGAGCATAAGGCAAACGAACGTATCACCATGAGGCAGAAAGCATATAAAGAAAGAGAAGGCTGCGATCACAGCCACGCCCCCGCTAAGGCCGTCCATGTTGTCAAGGAGATTCATGGCGTTGGTCATAGCTACTACCCAGACCACTGTAAGGGCCGCGGCGACCCATCCCCCCAGCGGCGTGAGCACCTCGGGCAGGCTTCCCAGAAAGAGATCGAGGCGGATGTCCGCCGCAACGAGCAAGACGGCTGCCACGATTTGACCCGCAAGCTTGACCTCCGGCTTCAGCGCTTTGATGTCGTCATAAAGACCCAACGCAAAGATAAGCAGTCCCCCCCCGGCGATAGCGAGCAACTTGACCTTGACATCGTGTCCAAGAAACGCGAGCACGGTATGCTCGAGCCAGTCGAAACCCATCCGGCGCACCGGCTCGACGAGGAAATAATTGGCGAAAATGCTGAGGTAGAAAGTGGTCGCGATGGCCACGCCGCCGAGCAAAGGCACCGGTTCTTTCTGCATCTTGCGGTCGCCGGGATGGTCCAGGGCGCCCACGCGAATCGCGGCGCGCCGTACAAGCTCCGTAAGCGCCAGCGACAACACAAAGGATGACGCCAGTGCATAGCCGAATAGAAGATACCAGTGCTTGTCGTTTATCCAAGCAGTTCCTGGAATAACTCGAACTCCTTCTTTG
>CAZBQH010000509.1:0-18363 GCA_964493915.1 uncultured Nitrospiraceae bacterium | reverse complement strand
CTTTGGGGTAACAGAAAATGCCGCGTTGGGCCTCTACGGCTGACGGGAAGAGCAGAGACAGAATTGACAGGATGAAGAAACGCCTTACGGCGTCACTACGAACGGGGTTTTCGCCGCAAGGAGAGGCCTCTTTCATGTTCCACGGGGAGCATGAGACGGCAGAGGCGAATCGTGTTTGCCTTTCCCGACCACGAGACGCGTGTTTGTAGTGCGCTCGTAAGAGCGTTCTTGGCTTTCAGCTCACGGAGGGAGAGACGCGGTACTCCGCGTTCGCCTCGAGGGTCGTGGCATCCACCCCAAGGGTCTCACCTTTGAGAAGCCCTTCTTTCGCCAGCACCTCCAGCACCCAATCACACACGAACTGGTGCGTCTCCAAGTCCATTAACCGCCGCGTACGCGACACACTGGAATGATCCGGCGTCGACTCGGTCAACTCGTAACCCAGAAACGCCCGCAAAGCCGGCGAATCCGCAACGCGCCACGCTATCCCTCGCTCGGAATCCACGCCCTCGAAGAAACCTACGAACAGCATGCAGAAGTACACGCCCGGGGGGATGCTCGGCCGCCCCATCTTCTCAGCGTAGTACCTCGCGCACGCTCCCTCTACCCTTTCATCGAACCCGTGCTTTCTGAGCAGTGCGCAGACAGGGCGACCGCATGTCTCCGCACAACGGCTGTGCGATTGGCTACTGACCTTGAATCACTGCGTGATGCCGCTTGGACCGAGTACCTGGTCCAGGAAGCGGTCAAGGCCTGCGGTATAGACCATCCCTGAGGTGTAATAGCCGTCGTTGTGCGTGCCGGAGATCTCGAGGAAGGTCTTCGGCTCGCGGGCCGCCTCGAAAAGCCGCCGCCCGTGACTATAAGGGACGATCTCGTCCTCCGGGCTGTGGATGACAAGGACAGGGCAGCGGAACCGGCCGACCTTGGACGCATTGTCGAACCGATGTTTCACAAGCAGTCTCGCCGGGATGAACGGGAACTGGTGCCAGGCCATGTCCGCAATCGAGGTAAAGCTGCTCTCGAGGATGACGGCGGCGGGTTCGGTTTCCAGGCCCAACTGGCAGGTGGGTCCACCGCCCAACGACCGCCCGAACAGCACAATTCGCGCGGGATCGATGCCCCGTTGTTTCGTCAGGTAGTCCCACATGGCTCGGACGTCGGCGAAACAGCGTTTCTCCGAAGGACGGCCAGTGCTCAGACCGTACCCGCCGTAGTCGTAGATGAGAACATCCATGCCCAAGCTTGTGAAAATGTCAATCGAGTCCAGCCGATGCGCAATCGTCCCCGCATTGCCATGGGAAAACAGCAGCACGCCGCGGCTCGGCTGCTCCGCCGGCACGAACCAGCCGTGGGTCTTCTCGCCGTGGACTGCGACTGTCACTTCTTCGAAGGGCCAGCCCTGATCCGAGGGTGTGGCGTCAAGCGTGCCGCCACGGGGGAAAATGATGCGCGATTGGAATATGAACAGAAGCAGGACGAAGCCGCCGTAGCTCAAGGCCGCGATACGCAGCAATGTGAATAGCATGTTCCGGCGCTTTCTTTTCTCAGGCGGCGTCTGTGACAAGGGAGTTCTTCCTGCAAAGGCCGGTCAATGAGAGCCCTTCCCTGGGAACCGGACACAAGGGTGACAGGCTCTTCGCTTCACGGCTCAGCGGGTTTCCTGACGGACTTGACCGTAGTAGGCCCCTGTGCCGTGTTTGCGCAGGAAGTGCTTCCTCAGCAAGTAATCCTCAATAGGCGATTGAGCAGGCGAGAGCATCAGCGTATGGAGCGCCATGCGCGCCACTTCCTCGATGACAAAAGCATTTTCAACCGCCTGCGCCACAGTTGGTCCCCAGGCGAAAGGTGCATGCTTCGCCGCAAGGACGCCAGGGAAATGAGAGGGATCAAGATGGGCAAAGCGACGCACAATCGCCTCGCCGATGTGGCGCTCATAGTCTTCTTCAACATCCTTCGCGCAAAGAGGTTCAGCAATGGGAATCTCGCCAAAGAAGTAGTCGGCGTGAGTGGTTCCGAAGCAAGGAATCGGGCGGCAGGCCTGAGCCCAAGCAGTGGCGTAGTGTGAATGGGTATGTACGATGCCGCCGATACGGGGAAACGCCTTATAGAGAACAAGGTGGGAAGCCAGGTCTACCGAAGGCTTCATGTCGCCCTCCACGACCGTGCCGGTCCCGTCCACAACCACCATCTGCTCGGGCCGCATATGCTCGTAAGCAACGCCGCTCGGTTTGATCACCACGTGACCGCCTTCCCGATCGATTGCGCTCGCATTTCCCCAAGTCAGCATTACGAGGCCTTTTGCCACCAACTCGAGATTGGCCCTGCAAACCTCTTCTTTGAGCGATTCCAGCACGTCTTTCCCTTTCCATTGCTTGCTCTGTCTCAAGTAAGAGCGCCTGCCCGGTCGGTCATCGAAAACGCCTCGCATTGCTCGCGGCAGTCCTCGAGTCGTTGAACGATAAGTTGCTCGTCGAGATGCTGCTGAAGCTCGGCCCGAAGCTTGGCAGCACCTGGAAAACCCGCAAGATATCCTGCGTAATGCTTGCGGAAATCGATAATACCCTTCCGCGTGCCCTTATGGGCAACGCTAAGCCGCAAGTGGCGAATGCACAGGTCTATGCGATCGGCAATGCTGACGGGCGGCAGATGCTCCTTTGTCCGCAGATAGTGCTTTGCTTGTTGGAATATCCAGGGATTGTGGAACGCCGCGCGGCCGATCATGACCCCGTCACAGCCTGTTTCGAACATTCGTTCGACATCTTCCGGGCAGGTCACGTCTCCGTTGCCGATAATCGGCGTCGAGACGGTCTGTTTCAGTTTGGCGAGCCACGACCAATCGGCCTCGCCTTTGTGTCCTTGATCGCGAGTCCGGCAATGCACTGTCAGGGCAGCCACGCCAAGCTGCTCGAGCATACGAGCTACATCAAGGATCACGATGCTGGCCCCGTCCCAGCCCAGACGTGTTTTCACCGTTACCGGCAGGCGCGTCCCACGAATCACTGAGGAAACGACTGACTCGAAATGCTTGAGATTTCGCAAGAGGCCGGCCCCCTCCTCGCGCCGGACAACTTTCCTGACCCAGCAGCCGCAGTTGATGTCGATGAAATCGGGCTTCATCTCCTCGGCCACCGCGGCGGCGCCCTCCATCGAGGATTCGCGCCCGCCAAAGAGCTGGACCCCTACCGGCCGCTCTGCGTCTGAGACGGCGATCTTCTGCAAGGTCTTGCGGGCGTCGCGTATCAAAGCTTCGCTGCTGGCGAACTCGGTATAGACAAGATCCGCGCCCAATTCCTTGCAGATGCCGCGAAAGGCCGCATCGGTAACGTCCTCCATGGGCGCAAGGGCAAGAGGCTTGTCGAGATTGTAAGCTCCTATACGCATGATTCAAGGTAAGACCCGCTGGATCGACTCGGCCTGCCGGACAAGAAGACCCTGGTCATGTCTGCTTTCCCGCCGTCTTCACGTTTCTACTCCTTGTGATAGACGTCCCCTCCCTTCGAACGAAAGGTCTCGGCCATTTCGCGCATGCCTTGCTCGACGGCCTCGTCCTCGGAGAGGTGATGCTGAGCAGCGTACTCCTTCACTTCCTGGCTGATTTCCATAGCGCAGAATTTGGGACCGCACATCGAGCAGAAATGGGCCAGCTTCGCTCCTTCTGCGGGAAGCGTCTTGTCGTGGAAACCGCGCGCCTTGTCAGGGTCAAGGCCGAGGTTGAACTGGTCGCTCCAACGGAATTCAAACCGCGCCTTGCTCATGGCATTGTCTCGTACCTGTGCCCCGGGATGCCCTTTCGCCAGGTCTGCGGCGTGGGCCGCGATCTTGTACGCTATCACGCCTTCGCGGACGTCCTCCTTGTCGGGAAGACCCAAGTGCTCCTTTGGCGTGACGTAACAGAGCATCGCCGTGCCATACCAGCCGATCATAGCCGCGCCGATAGCTGACGTGATGTGGTCGTAGCCGGGCGCGATATCCGTTGTGAGCGGCCCCAGCGTGTAAAACGGCGCCTCGCCGCACCAGTCGAGCTGTTTGGTCATGTTTTCCTGGATCATGTGCATGGGCACATGTCCCGGCCCTTCGTTCATTACCTGGACGTCGAATTCCCAGGCGCGCCGGGTAAGCTCTCCCTGGACCTTCAATTCGGCGAATTGGGCCTCGTCATTGGCGTCTGCAATCGAGCCCGGCCGCAACCCGTCGCCTATCGAGATCGCAATGTCGTAGGCGGCCATGATCTCGCAGATCTCATCCCAGTGCGTATAGAGAAAACTCTCCTCATGGTGCGCCAGGGACCATTTCGCCATTATCGACCCGCCTCGGCTTACAATTCCCGTGACTCGGTTAACCGTAAGCGGGACAAACCGCAGCAGAACACCCGCATGGATCGTGAAATAATCCACTCCTTGCTCGGCTTGTTCGACCAGCGTGTCGCGGAAAAGATCCCACGTCAGGTCCTCGGCCTTCCCGTCCACTTTCTCGAGGGCCTGGTAAATCGGGACTGTTCCGATAGGCACGGGCGCGTTGCGGATAATCCATTCCCGGGTCTCGTGAATGTTTTCGCCCGTTGATAGGTCCATGACGGTGTCCGCACCCCATCGGATAGCCCAAACCATCTTCTCGACTTCTTCCTCAATCGAGCTCGAAAGGGCGGAGTTGCCGATGTTTGCATTGATCTTCACCAGGAAATTTCGGCCGATAGCCATCGGCTCAATCTCGGGATGGTTGATGTTCGCCGGGATTATCGCACGGCCTCGCGCGACCTCGTCGCGCACAAACTCCGGTGTGATGGTGTAGGGAAGGCGTCCGCCCCAATCCACTCCCGGGTGCTGCCGTTTAAGGTCCTCGGCCACTTCCTCGAGGAGCATGTTTTCCCGGATAGCGACGAACTCCATCTCCGGTGTAATCTCGCCCTCGCGCGCGTAGTGCATCTGGGTCACGCATTTTCCAGGTTTCGCCCGTAGGGGGCGTCGGATACGCCCAAAACGGACGCTGTCGAGCGCGCGGTTGCCGCGGCGGCTACGTCCATAGAGCGAAGTAATATCGGGCAGTTCCTCGACGTCTCCCCGTTCGAGTATCCACTCGATCCGTAGAGGGGGCAGACCTTCACGGACGTCCAGAGCAACGTCAGGGTCCGTATAAGGTCCCGATGTGTCGTAGACCACAATGCGCGGATTGTCTTCCAGCTCGCCCAAACGGTTGCCCGTAGGTGATTGCTCTATCTCCCGCATCGGCGCCCGTATCGAGGGGCGGGAACCTTGAACATATATCTTCCGCGACATGGGAAAAGGATCGCGTGTGATTCTTGCGCCGGTGTCGGCTGAGAACACGCGTTGTTCATGTGTTGGTGATGACATTTCAGAATCTCCACAAAACGGGTATGACCCTCGGAACCGGCGCCGTTCGCGTCCAACGGGCGTAGGACGGTCCGCATAGACGTGATGCTCTTCAGGCAGGCCGGAACGCCTGGAATGCCGCCCTCCGCATAAGCGCGCGGTACGGTCGGGTCCAAAACACCAAGCCTAGCATCGCTGAAACGTGTCAATCAAACAGAAAGAGCAACTGTTTACTACACTTAATTTTAACACGTGTGGGGAGTCCCCCTCCGGCAGCATCCGCGGGTCTACTGCATAGTCATTGTGGCCGATAAAAGCCGGAGCATATCCAGATTTGCGGAGGTACAGCGCTACGTCTTCCTCCGCATCGACCAAGGACGTCGTGTTGTCAATCGAGCGCGTTCAGCATATGCAGCGGCTGGTGTAGACGCACATCCGGCTCGCCGGTCCGCCGCGCGCTCTGGACATATGCTTCATACAGGGCCGGCAAACGAGCGTCTTCCGCGCTGCCTCGATGCACATAGACACGGTAACGCAGGGTAAACGCTTCGCCGGGCGCGAAGGTCTTCGGGTCGTTGTGGGGCCAGGACGCCCCGAGGAAACCGTAATGGCGCAGAATCCATCCATCGTGCGGGTAGTCAGGGTTTGCTGGATGCTGAAAAATGGCGACGCCCGCCAACGGCTTTTCCGGACCGGACGACGAGCTCATATCGACCCAAGGCGAGTCAAGACGGAGCGCATCGTCAGATACAACGCCTTGGGCGGCCGTAAACGCAAAAGGTTTCCGCGCCGCGTCGGGGCGGAAGCAAAACCCGCCATATCCCTTGTCCTGGTCCGTCTGGCCCCTGATTACAAGCGGTTCCCTGCTTATATTGATGAACTGAAGCGTGAAATCAATGGCCCGCCCCTCGGCTTTCTCCGAATGCACAATGAAGCCGATTACCTCGCGCACCACGGGCTGCTCCGGTTTATCATCAAAGGTCCATACATTCTCGACCTCGACTCTTGCGTAGTCCTGCGACGCCTCGCGAGCAAGCCATGCGGCGTGATGTTGGTGGATGTCTGTTGAGATCCAGATATCCGCACTGCGATTCCCGACTTTACAAACAGGCCAAGCCCAATACAACCCGCGGTGGTGACGGTGATCAGTAGGGAAATCTTCCGTAAGAATTTCGGCGTCAAGGCCGTAAAGCGGGTGGATGTAACAGGAGCGACCATACGCATCGGGCACGCCCGGAGGCGGCGGAACGCGCCGATAATTATACACAAGGACCGGCGCGGCGCCCTCCTGAATTACAAGGCCCGCGCCATTGTCCTCGATCGTGAAACCGCTAGAGTTTGGTACAGCGCTCAATACAACAGCCGCCATTCCAACACCCAACGCCAAGGACATCATCGTGCCTCTATTCTCCCGTCAGACCAGCAAGGTCAACCCCTCGACAAGGTCCCGGATTGTGGCGAGCTCCTCTTCATCCAGTTGGAAGTCCGCAGCCCGGGCATTTTCAACGACCTGCTCCTCGTTTCGCGCGCCTGCCAAGGCGACCGTGACCCCAGGCTGGGATATGACCCAGTTGATCGCGACTTGCCCCAGAGTTGCGCCATGCGCATCCGCGATGGGCTGCACTTGCTCAAGCATTCGGAGAATGCGCCTGCGGTTTTCCCGTGAGAACAACGGATGGCCATACCTCAAGTCAGTCTCTGGGAATTCTCTGTCAAGGCTCACTTTGCCGGTGAGCAGACCCTGAGCAATCGAGCTGTAAGCCAGGATCCCGATGTGGTTGTCACGGCAAAAAGGCAACAAATCCTTCTCAATACGCCGGTCAAGCGCATTGTATCTCGGCTGGTCGCTGGCGATGTGCACGACCTCGAGGCATTCTTTCATCTGGTCAACAGAGAAGTTGCTGACGCCTATCGCCCGTATTTTGCCTTGTTTTCGGATATCGACCAGCGCTTCCATCGTGTCGGCGATCGGCGTGTCCGGGTCGGGCCAATGACACTGGTAGAGGTCAATGACGTCGGTCTGCAACCGCCTCAAACTCTGGTCCACCTCTTCCCGAACAGAAGCCGGCGTCAGCGACCGCACCACTTCTGCGGACGTCCCATCGGGCCTCTGGGCCATGAAGCCTTCCTTTCCCGTATCATGATCCCATACCAAGCCGCACTTCGTGGCAAGAAGCACCTCGTCGCGGCGCCCCTTCACTGCGCGCCCGACCAGCTCCTCGCTGTGACCCAGACCGTAGACCGGAGCTGTGTCAATGCACGTAATGCCTTCATCAATGCCGCGCTGAATCGCACGAATCGCCTTCTCATCGTCAACGCCGCCCCACAACCAACCGCCAATAGCCCATGCTCCGAACGCAACAGCCGGCATCATCAGGTCGCTCTCGCCCAGTTGTCTGTACTGCATGATTTCCCCTTGTCTGCCTGGAAAACTCATTTCCGTAGTTAAAATCAGGATCGAAGTATAGCAAATGCGCCAGAAAGGCGCGATTCGGTGGGGAGATATCCCGTATCTGCGCCATGATCCCAATCTACTGCAAAACGCCGCGAGCAAAGAGATTCCAGTACAGAATCTCTAAGCGTATCGTGGTTTGGCCCGGTAGTTGACGATTCCAAGGGGTGTCTGTTATTATCTTGTGATATGAGGGTTTATCCCTGCGGTGTTCGACAAGGTTAAAAAACATTGTACCTTAGTTTTGAACCGGGAGCCCGATATTTGAATAGTTTACGGCATGCCGCCCTGAGCGGAAGTCGAGCGGCTATCGTGAGGGCACCCACCTAGTGGGTTAAGGTTCTATATGTTTTTTGACCACCGGCACATGTGGGGACTCTTCTGAGCGGGAAAGGGGCCCGCTCTTTTTTTGCTCTGCAGCGCTTACCTATCAGACAAAAAAGCGACGGGCCGTACGAAGGAGCATCTCAGTGAAAACGCTTAGCGTGGCACAAATGCGAGAAGCCGACCGGCGCTGCATCCAAGGCCTAGGCATTCCTGGTGCGGTCCTGATGAACAATGCGGGGCGTTCTGTGTTCAACGAACTCATCGAAGGTCCTGTTGGCGTCGTTTGCGGCAAAGGCAACAATGGCGGCGACGGCTTTGTTGTCGCCAGGCTTGCCTTGGTTGCGGGTTTTGATACGCGGGTGGTGCTTGTCGCGGACCCTTCCGACATCAAAGGCGACGCGCTGACTTACATGCGCGCCTACCAGATCCTGGGCGGCCCCATGCAGCCGGTTGAGGCGCCTCTCGAGGTAGCCCACGCGGTCAAAGGACTGAGCGACTGCGCCGTCATCGTTGACGGGCTCTTAGGTACAGGCATCGACGGACCGGTCCGCGACCCGATGCGCAGCGCGATCGAGGCGTGGCCTGCAGTACGCACCGTAGCCATCGACGTGCCCTCTGGAATGAACGCCGACACCGGCCAGACCGGCGGGGGCTGCGTCCGCGCCGATGTGACTGTTACCTTTCAGTTCGCAAAGAAGGGATTCACCAACCCGG
Source organism: uncultured Nitrospiraceae bacterium (assembly GCA_964493915.1). Lineage (GTDB taxonomy): Bacteria > Hydrogenedentota > Hydrogenedentia > Hydrogenedentales > SLHB01 > CAZBQH01. Next base: position 9,540 of record CAZBQH010000509.1, on the reverse strand, counting down.
ACGCCGCTGCCTATCTTGGGAAGCTTGTTGTCGCAGACATCGGGATTCCTCCGGTTTGCGCTGACGACGCGGCGTGGGCAAGAATACAGGAGAAGATGGATTCGGAGCGTTAGTCTTTCAAGAGGGAGCCGGGTTTCGTTTCATTGAGGTCGTTTATTGCTATCGAGATTCCCCCCGGCGTGAAGACGGAGCTTGCCGCGCTTATCGAGCGCTTGCGCGTGTGTCGTGTCCGGGCCGCGTGGGCGAAACCAGACACCATGCATCTCACGTTGCATTTTCTTGGCGAGGTTTCAGAGGACCACATCGCCACGATTCGGGAATCGCTGGCAATGAAAACGCAATCCATTCCACCTTTTGAACTCCGTGTGGCGGGGACAGGTGCCTTTCCGAATGTCCTCAAGCCCAGTGTCATCTGGGTCGGACTAGCCCCTCTTGACGGGGGATTGGATAGGCTCCACAAGCTGGTTCAAGAGACTGTGGAAGGTGCGGGCCTGTCCTGCGATAGAAAGGCATTCCGTCCGCACGTAACGCTGGCTCGAATGAAAGAGAGGGACCGAACCGGCGAGCTTGCCCGCCTCTTAGGTGCCGAGAGCGGATTCACAGCAGGCTCGTTCCGCGTAGAGTCCGTGACCTTGTTTTCGAGCCGCCTCACGAGGGCTGGAGCGATTCATAATCCCTTGGCCACCTTCGATTTGCAGGGAGGATAGCGAGAGCCATGGGATTAGTCCAGATTGTGTACAGTGTTCTGACCGGCTATATGCTGCTGATCCTGCTGCGGTGGTTCGCTCCATGGCTCGAACTCGAGCTCGATGGCGCACGCCTTCGCTGGATTGCCGGTTTGACCGACCCCTTCATTGATAAGCTTCGCGCATGGCTGCCTCCCTTGGGGCCCATGGATCTTTCGCCTCTGCTGGCCTTGCTCATTGTGTGGCTGATGCGCGAAATCACGGTGACCCTCATTGTGCAAGCGCTGACCGCCCGCAGCGCATAACAAGCCCTCTCATGGAGACTGCCAGTGACGGTTTCAGGCGCGTCCTACGCCGAAGAACGTGAACGCATGGTTGCCAAACAGCTTATGGCCAGAGGCATCAGCGATGAACGCGTCCTCGAAGCCATGCGGACCGTGCCACGTCATGCCTTTGTTCCCATAGACCTCGTTGAACATGCCTACGACGACAAACCCCTCAATATCGGCGGAGGCCAGACAATTTCCCAGCCGTACATGGTGGCTCTCATGACCGAACTCCTCTCCCTTCGTCCAACAGATCGCGTGCTCGAGGTAGGGACGGGCTCAGGCTACCACGCTGCCGTGCTTGCCTTCTTGGCGGCCGAGGTGGTAACCGTCGAACGGCGCCCTGTCTTGGCAGAACAGGCGCGAGAGAGGCTTGCCGAACTAGGGTACGCCAATATCGTTGTATACGTCAGCGACGGCACGCTAGGATGGGAACCTGCGGCCCCATACGACGCTATTCTGGTCACAGCAGGCGCGCCTGCTGTTCCAGAACCCCTCTGCAGGCAGCTTGAACTGGGAGGCCGACTCGTCTGCCCTGTCGGGACGCGCGAGACGCAGCGCCTTGTGGTGGCAAGGTGTACGGAGGAAGGCATTGCCCAGAGCGAAAGCATCCCGTGCATTTTTGTGCCTTTGATCGGCCAGGAGGGCTGGAATTCTTGACAGGGCCGGTCTCCAAAGGCGCCGGCGTCGGGCTCTAGTCCGGTCTATGCGACAGGCTCCCGCATATAGGGCCGAACCCCGGACGTTACCGTCTTCGCTACAATCTCGTCAATGTCTCTGGTTCCCAATCCAGCCGCAACACACTCCGCGACAGCGTCCTCGAGATGTCTTTGCACCATCTCGACGGTCTTTTCCTTGCAGACTGCCGGCGCCTCTGCCGTAATCGTAACCCCAACACCGCGACGCGTCTTGACTACCTCGAGCAATTCCAGATCCCGATAGGCCTTTGTGATGGTGTTCGGGTTCACTCCGAGGATGCTCGACATCTCACGAACGGAGGGGAGCGTGTCGCCCGGCTTGAGACGATTCGACGCCACTGCAAACTGAATCTGGTTCTCGACCTGAGCGTACACTGCTATGGGATTCCTGAGGTTCACTGTATACTCGATTTGTTTAGCCATGTCTTAGCCCTTTGTTCGGCACCAACACGCAAGTTGGGTCACGGAATCCAGAATTGGAAGCTTTTGCTGAAGCGCTTGGGTACCACCCATTCTTTTCAAGAAACGCATCCCGCACGCCATAGATTCCGATAGGTACTTAGGTACATGGGTACAACTGCGTAACATAAACTGGAGCATCTGGTTTTACACTAAGAGCTCGCCTTCCACCGACAGGCAAAACAGACTTGACACGGCCTTTTCCAGAAGCCAGAATCTGCCTCATGTTTGACGACAACACCCGTTATATGCGGGCAGCCATCAGCGAGGCGCGACACGCCCTCGAGATCGGGGAGATTCCCGTTGGTTGCGTCATTGTCCACGAAGGACAGATTATCGGCAAGGCCCACAACCAACGCGAACAGTTGCAAGATCCCACGGCGCATGCTGAGATCCTTGCCATTACGCAAGCGGCGGCCCATCTGAAGACTTGGCGTTTGGAAAACACCAAGCTGTATGTCACCCTCGAGCCCTGTCCCATGTGCGCAGGGGCCATCATTCTGGCTCGCATTCCGGAGGTCTACTTTGGCGCTTTCGATCCAAAGGCCGGCGCCTGCGGAACCTTGATAAACCTCCTGGAAGACAAGCGTTTCAACCACCAACCCGTTGTGACCTCGGGCGTGATGGCGCAGGAATGCGGGGCCCTTCTCACGGATTTTTTTCGGGCAATTCGTGAGCGCAGCCGTGAGCAGCAACGGAGCAACTGACTTCTACCGACAGGAACCGGTTTGCTATAATCAAGCGCATGTTTGACGTGGCAGTTTCACCATCTAGAAGGGATAATCATGGACCAGATCCTTAAGCAACTCATCGAGATGTCGCACTATCTGGGCGATCCGTCGAAGGCCTATGCGATCCTCGGCGAAGGCAACACATCGGCGCGCATAGATAAAGACACGTTCTACGTAAAAGCATCCGGAACGACATTGGGGACGATCAAGCCCGAGGACTTCGTGGCGGTGTCCATATCGAGGATTGTCGCGCTGATCGACGACCAATCCGCCGGGGACGACGAGGTTTCCCAAGCCTTTAAAGAAGCCATGGTTGACCCGAACAGTGGACGGCGGCCTTCCGTTGAAACCATGCTGCACGCCGTGCTGCTTCAGATTCCTGAGTATGCGTTCGTTGGTCACACGCACGCTCCTTACACGAATATGCTGCTCTGTTCGAAACAGGCTGAGGAAGCTGTATCGGGCCGTGTATTCCCCGATCAGATTGTGTCGATGAAACATAAGTCGCTATATGTTCCCTATGTAGATCCTGGACTTCCCTTGGCGCGGCTGATTCGCCGCGAGTTGCAAGAGTTCATCAAGGAAGAGGGCATTCTCCCAACAGTCATTCTGATGCAGAACCACGGCATCATTACGGTCGGGGAATCGCCTCGGGCCGTGACAAGCTGCATGGACATGGCGGAGAAGACGTCACGAATCATCGTGGGCACGTATGCCTTAGGTGGACCCAACTTCATGAAAACCAGCGATGTGGAGCGTATCTTCACGCGTCCGGACGAGGCGTACCGTCTCAAGAGCATTGCTGGCTGAATACCAAAGGCCCTGGGGCGAGTTCGCCTAGAGATTGGAGGGTATTGTGTCCCGTTTCGAAACGTACAAGATGGCCCAGAACACCCTGCCCGAAACCTACCAGGCCTGGCAGGTGTACGGAGCCGGCCTCGAGAATGTCGGCAAGAATGGCAAACCCGTAACGCTCAAGTTACGCCAGCCGGAGAAGAACGAGGTTATGCTGCGCATGGACGCCGTGGGCCTCTGCCTTTCCGACATAAAGATTATCAATCAAGGGAGCAAGCATCCACGGCTGCGGGGGCGCGACCTTGCGGTCAACCCCACCGTATTGGGCCATGAATGCGCCGTAACCGTGGTTGCAGTCGGGGACCGCTGGAAAAACCAGTTCAAGATCGGGCAGCGCTTTATTGTCCAGGCTGACATCTATTACAAAGGGATAGGCTACGCCTTCGGATACGTCATACCCGGAGGCCTCGAGCAATTCACCTATCTCGATGAACGCGCTCTCGACGGCGATGAAGGATGTTACCTCTTGCCCATGAAGGAGGAAACCGGCTACAGCCAGGCGGCGCTCTCCGAACCGTGGGCCTGCGTTGAAATGTCTTACAATCTCGACGACCGTACGCGTCCTGACGAGGGCACCAAGCTCATCATCTCAGATAACGCGGGAGAGTTAAAACGATTCTGTCCTGAGGCCAAGGTGGCGCCGAGGAGCCTCGAAGGCATCCAGGAAAACGACGTCTACAGCGACATTTTCGTGCCAAACGCCACCCCCGACATCGTGACAAAAGCTGCTAAGCATCTGGCCAGAAACGGCATCCTCTTTCTTCTCGGCAAGGCGGCTGCGCAAGGAAACGTGACCATCGACATTGGCCGGGTTCATTACGAGAACGTCCGGTTCTATGGCGGAGGAGACACCATAGACGAAATTGCCAGAAGCAAGGAGCGCCATGACTTGCTTCCCGAGGGTATGTCGCTGTTTATCGGGGCTGGCGGCCCTATGGGCCAAATGCACGTTCAGCGCGCTATCGAGATGCCCTCCGGGCCGCGCCGGATCGTTGTCACGGACCTCGATCGCGAACGCCTGGACCATATCGAGAAGCGTTTCGGAGATATGGCCAAGGCAAAAGACATTGAGTTGTTTACTCTCGCACCGAGCCAGTTCGAGTCCCAACAGGCTATGGACGCCCATATCCACAGTCTCGCCCCGGACGGCTATACCGACATTGCTCTGCTCGCCCCAGTTCCCGCACTGGTGAAATATGCGATGGCGTATGCGGCTGACAACGCCCTTATCAACGTTTTCGCGGGACTCCCTGTGGGTACGTCAGCTGATCTTCCACTGGACGGCCTATGCCGCGGCATCAAGATTATGGGGAGCAGCGGCTCGCGAATCAGCGATCTGCGGAAAATCCTCGAGATGGTCGAAGCGGGCCAGCTTAACACGAACCTGAGCGTGGCCGCCATCGGTGGTTTGCCGAGCGCCCGCGAGGGGCTCGAGGCAGTGAAGAACGCCAAATACCATGGGAAAACGGTGATCTATCCGCAGGTGCTCGACATCCCTTTGATGCCCCTCGAAGAGGTACCTGATAGGATTCCGGAACTGAAAGACAAGTTGGGCCCCGGCGGGTCCTGGACCAATGAGGCCGAACGCGCTCTTCTGGAGAACTACGCTCAATGAATCGGCTCGAAGGCAAAAAAGCAATTGTAACGGGCGCTGCTCAAGGTTTGGGCGCTGCCATTGTGGATCGCCTTGCCGAGGAAGGTTGCGACATCGTCGCCTGGGACCTCAGTGAAGATGTCTTAGACACCGCCAAGGAAGCTGCACGCAAGCATGGGCGGCGCGTTACGGGACGTACCGTCGACGTAACCAATGCCAACCAGGTGCGTGACGCTGCCAATCAGTCCGTCGAAACTCTTGGCAGCCTGGACGTCATGGTATCGAACGCGGGCATCCTCATATCGGGAGATTCGATTAGCTTTGACATAGCCAAGTGGCGCAAGGTAATCGACGTCAATCTCGTGGGCTTCTTCATCTGCGCCCGGGAAGCGGCTCGTGTGATGCTCCCCGCTGGCGGTTCTATCATTCAAATCAACTCAAAGTCTGGGAAAAAGGGCAGCTTCCGCAACAGCGCCTATGCGGCCTCGAAATTCGGCGGCATCGGCGTTACACAAAGCCTGGCGCTCGAATTCGCCGACCAGAATATCCGGGTAAACGCTGTCTGTCCCGGTAACCTGCTCGACTCGCCCCTTTGGGTGAACAGCTTGTTCAAGCAGTACGCTGCGAACCTGGGCATTTCCGAGGCGGAGGTGCGTCAGAAGTACATCGACCAGGTGCCTATGAAACGCGCCTGCCAATACCGCGACGTGACCAATGTGGTCGTTTTCCTTGCTTCGGAAGAGTCCAGTTATATGACAGGGCAGGCCATTAACGTCACGGGCGGCCAGGAAATGCACTGAGCGCTCCGGATAGCCGTCGAACAACCGTGACGCCGAAGTCTGGTTCTGCGATGCGGTTTTTCTCCCAATCATGTCTTCTACGGACCGTCGACAGGATCCAAGGGTACGCAATGGCAAGGAGACTTCTGCCATGATTATGCGCCGTGTCTTGGTTTTCTGCGTCCTGGCTTGCCTGGCTTTGGCTGCCCATGCCGAGTTCCGTGCGGGTATCGCTGTCAGAAACGTTACACCGGACCCCCTCCTGCCTGTCAGCGGCGGGATCGGACCCAGCCAGAAAACCACGCGAAAACTCGGCGAACTCACGGTACGTGCGCTGGTTTTCGAACAAGATGCCGAGCGTGTGGCCGTTGTCAGCGGCGATTTCCTGGGGTTCCCAGGGGTACTGTGCGACCAGGTCCGCGCCCAAGTGGAGGGCATCCCGCCCGAAAACATCCTTATCGGCGCGACCCACACCCACAGCGCACCGGATTGCTATGGCTTTCCCGGGGACGACGGCCAACTCTCGATTGATGTCAACTATGTGCACGAGGTCGTGAGTAAGATGGGCGAGGCTGTGAGGGAAGCAATCGAACGGCTCGAGCCCGCTTATCTGAAAATCAATACCGACGTCGCTCGCGGAAAGATTGCCTATAACGCCTATGCAGAGAAACTGTATGACCCACGCTGCTCCGTGATCCAGGCTGTAAGGCCTTCAGGGGAAGCGGTCGCTACGCTTGTCAACTACGCCATCCATCCTGAAGTTCTTGGGGCCGATCAAGGCATTACGAGCCCTGACCTCATAGGCCCGCTGTGCAACCGAATCCAGGAGAAAGGCGGGGGCGTCGCCCTTTTTATGAACAGCGCCCAAGGCGGCATGGTAACTGCCGACTGCCGCGGTCCCAACGGCCATGACATTCAGACTTGGGAAGAGTGCGTCCGTATTGGGTATCTGCTCGCAGATGAAGCATTGCGCATCGTTGCCGAAGCGCCGGTGCAAAAAGATCCCGAATTGGCTTGCTTTGCGGCCGATATAAGCTTTCCAGTCGAGTCCCCCACTATCCAAGCCGTGGTTAAGGCTTCGCCGCTCAATTACGAACTGCGCGAAAACCAGATCGCTACCCAGCTTAACCTGGTCAATATCGGCAACGCTCAGATTCTTACGATTCCGGGCGAAGCCCTTCCCAACATCGGCTACTATTTGAAACGGAAGATGCGAGGCGATCACAATCTGCTGTTTGGGTTGACCAACGACGCCTTCGGATACATCCTGGTCAAAGAGGATTGGAACAGCTTTGAGCGATACAACTACATTACAGGAACGTGCCTTGGCGAAATGACCGGCGAGATACTCATCGAAGAAGCGCTGGATTTGACAGCGGCATGTCCGCCACCCAGTGCGGCTGTCGAGAGCATGGCAGTCGCTGCGCCTTAGAGGAAACACCATGATAGAGGATATTTCTGGGGTGGGTTTGACAGGCGTCCGCGTTGCACAGACATATCAGATGCTTGTCCTTGCCAAACAGCTTGACGCGATGGAACAAGAGGGCCAGGCCGCTTTGACGCTCATTCAGTCTGCGCTTATTGACCCCATGGTCGGGCGGAATCTCGATGTATCGGCCTGATTCAGACCGTTTCAATACGTTTCCAAAGAGTTGTACACTGTTCTTAACGAAACACAAATGTCCTGCAACCGGCCCACAAGACGGCCCAACATGACCCTTTTCGGCGTTACTCCACAAAAAGCCCAAGCGCTCGAAACCCGCATGGTCTCCTGCGCTATCCACGAGAAAGACCTCGAAGAACGCTTCGTCCGGTCGAGCGGGCCAGGCGGTCAAAAGACGAATCGGACGGCAACTTGCGTCTATCTCAAGCATCTCCCCACCGGGATCGAGGTCAAGATGCAGCAAGCCCGATCCCAAGCGCTCAATCGTTACTATGCGCGGCGCCGTCTCTGCGAGCTTATAGAAGCCCGGCAGTTGGGCGACCAAAGCGCCTCTGCCAAGGAATACGAGCGCATTCGTAAACAAAAAGCTCGAAGGAAACGGCGCACGCGGCAACGTCGCGAGACGGATACAGAAAACACGGCATAAAAAAACGGGCGCGACATCTCTCGAGCCGCGCCCGGTGCCACTGTATTTTGGTCTATTTGCTTACAACAAGGTCCTTCGAGACTCCGGCCACCCCACCCTCAAGCACTTTGCTGGCCCTTGGCGGGATGATTTCGACGGTCGTTGTGACGGTACCCGGCTCGCCGAAGAGCTGGAACTCATACTCGATCATGAACGCGAGATAACCATCCTGAGGCTCAAACCTGATGGTGTTCTGGCTTAGGGCAACCCGGACCCAGTTTGGCCCAAAGCTGTCCACGTCGAAATACGGAGCCGTCGGATTGAAAGCCGCCCACAGGTAGAGCTGTCCGTTTGTGCCGCCTGAAGCGCTCACGGTCATCTCGCCCGTCTCCGGATTGCTCCAGGAGAGAGTCGGCAGAAGATTCCCGCTCAGCACGCTGAACTTGTACCACCATAGCCCTTCAAGAAGGGTTTCCTCATAAGTTCCCAGCAGGTCGTGACCCACATTCGCGTGCAGCCGGAATCGGGTCGTTCCTGGCAGGGCGGACAGGTAGAAGTCGCCCGAATCAGGCGCCCAATACGGGTCGCTTGCGGACCCAACGATGTATTTGGGAACGCGCAGCAAGATCGCATAGCGGTACGGATCAACCAGATCGAGTAAGCTCTGGCCCTCAGGCGTGCTCAGCCGGGACAGGATGTCGAACCCGGCCGGCGGCAACAAGCTGTAAGGGTCAAGCGCCCCGAGGTAACCGGCATACAAAGCGAGTTGGTGATCCATCTGGACGTCCAGGTTCAGCGCGTCGAAGGCCATCGGCATGAGGCCTACTACGCGAGGATCAATCGCTGCTGCCAAGTACGCGGCCCAAGCCTGATTCGCTCCGCCTGCAACGGCGAACCGCTCGATGTCCACCGCAGTCAGCGGTATTCCGAGGTCGCCCGCCATGAACGACTGAACGCTGTCCATAGCGCGGACAATGCTCTTCGTCATGGGGAATAGAAGCGGCCAGAACCGGTCGCCCGTCAAGAGGAACTTGTCAAGGGTATACGCGACCAGTTCGTCGTTCGATCGGGGGACGCCGTCATCCAGGAACGTCATAGGCTGATTCGGGACCTGCGTGAGATCGATGACCATCGAACCTGTCTCGAGAGCAAATTGGACCAGGTTCTCGTTCATAGCTGTGGGTGCAGGCATGCTGATGTCACCGTCGTTGACGAACAACAGGGCCACGGTATTGGCCAGATTGTCCGGCACAATAACAGACACCCAATGCTGCCACTCGACCGGGCCTGCGCCGGTCGGCGATTCGCCGCTTTCGAGCGCCCAGGTCTGCGAAGTCATATCA
>CAZBQH010000508.1:0-5654 GCA_964493915.1 uncultured Nitrospiraceae bacterium | reverse complement strand
CGTCGGTATAAACTCGGGAAGGGAATCCGCATCGAGGCGCAGCATGTTTCCTAGTCGATACGTCAGAGCGCATTGAGCGCCTTGACAAAGCATGCTCTCATGCGGGAAACTCCGGGTGCGCTTGGCGTCTGAACGATCGACGTCGGTAAAAAGCGCGGTTTTATCCCTCTGCGAGGTCTGTAGAAAGAGCATCATGCCCTATTCGCAACAGGAACCCGCCTCCGAAACAGCGGCGAAAAGCGGCGACCGCCAGGAGCTCGTTCAGGAAGTCTTCGAGTTCGCCAAGATGGTGGTCTGGTTTGTCGTGCTTTTCGTGACCATCAAGGCATTTGTAATCGAAGGCTACGAGGTGCAGGGCGAGTCTATGGAGCCCAATCTGGTTAACGGCGACCGCATCCTTGTCCTGAAGCTCCCTCTTCATCTCAGCCGTCTCGGGTTGCTCGGCAACTATGATCCCCTCGAGCCGCACGATATTGTGGTGTTCCTCAGTCCCGACGATAAGAGCAAACGCTTCGTCAAACGCATCATTGCCGAAGGTCCGAAACTCGTGACAGGCAACACGGTTGTTGCAGGCGAACACGGCACGCACCTGAACGAGGTGGTCAGCGTCAAGATTGCCTCGGGCCGTGTCTATGTGGACAACCGGCGAATCTCCGAGCCCTACCTCCCTTACGCAAAAGAGGTCAATGAGGCCATTGACGAAGAGACCCTTCTGACGGGGGGCGAGTATTATGTGCTAGGCGATCACCGAGACGTTAGCAAAGACAGCCGCGTCTTTGGTCCCATCAACGACGGCCTCATCATCGGCAAAGCTGTCCTCCGCTTCTGGCCCCTCAACAGGATCAGCCTGTTGCAATGAAGGCGGTCATATTCTCGGACGTCCACCTTTCCGTCGCGCAGGCCGGGAAGGAACGTATGACCGTGTTCACCTCTTTTCTGCGATCGATCGACCCGTCTGAGACGCAGCTCGTAGTGGTCTTAGGCGACCTCTTCGACTTCTGGTTCGAATATGAACATGTTATCTTTTCCGGGTATTTTGATGTTCTCCGGGCCTTTGCCGCTTTGCACGATCAAGGGGTCCAACTCCATTTCATATGCGGGAACCACGACCTTTGGGCAGGCAGATTCCTCGCCGAGAACCTCGGGTTTCACATTCATAGGGACACGGCGCTCCTTGATATAGACGGCCGACGCGTGCTTCTGGTACATGGCGATGGCATAAATCCGCGCGACGTGAGCTATCGCATCTACAAGTGGATTGCCCGAACGAGGCTGGTCGTTGCCCTATTCCGGCTGCTTCACCCGGATTGGGCCATGGCCCTTGCGCAGAAGCTGTCGCATGCAAGCCGGCGTCTGTCTCACGCGGAGGACATAACCAAAGGCTCCGAAGTCGAACCCCTGAGGCGTTTTGCCCGCGACGCCTTAGCGCACGGCAAGGCTGACGTCGTCATGTGCGGCCACTGCCATTGCCCCGCAAGCGAAGCGTATCCCACCCCCTCCGGCACAGGCCTTTACATCAACACTGGCGACTGGCTCTACCACCAGTCCTATGTAACTTGGGATGGGAGCGCATTCCGAATCGCGTCATTTCCCGCCGCCTCGGGCCATGTATCCCGCCGCGAAACCGCCCAAGCCGACTGCAAGAGCGAACAGTAGCCAAGCCATTGTCTTCCCGTGCCGCCGCATGAAAGAACGCAGTCGGTTGTAGACCAGGCGCACAGGGCTCGGGCTGATTTCCGCGACAAGTACAGTAATATTATCCTTGCCGCCGTTCTCGTTAGCCGCCTGGATTAACCGCTGGGCGATCTCCGCAGGTGTCGCCCGCTTGCGAAATTCCGAAACAAGGTCCGTTTCTTTGACCATGTTGATCAGCCCGTCCGTGCACAAAAGCAGGATGTCTCCCGGCACGACGTGCCAGATATAGGTGTCGATTTCGACCTCAGGCTGGGTACCGATACAACGGGTCACCACGTTGCGCCTGACGTCGTTCTCCGCCTCCGCTTTGGACATGAGCCCCAACTTGACTTGCTCGTCGACCCATGAATGGTCCTCGGTTTTGCTGACGACCTCACCGTCGCGGAAATGATAGCAACGGGAATCACCTACATTTGCGACATAAACCTTCCGTGGTGCAATAAGCGTTGCCAAGAGCGTGGTGCCCATAGGCCGTCCGGTCTTGATAAGCTCCTGGTTGGTGCGGAAAAGGTTCTCGTTGGCGCGTTTGATTCCGTCGCAGATAACGGGAATCGGCCCCTGATCCTCCTCCGGGTCTTCGGGAGGCGGCGGCGGTTCCTGGGTCAGAGAATCTTTGAGGATGGATACGGACAGTTTGCTGGCGATCTCCCCCCCGGTATGACCGCCCAGCCCATCGGCCACAACAAGCAAAGCACCTTCCTTGAAGAGCCGAAGGTCCGGCGTGTCTTCACGAAAAATGCCGTAGTAATCCTCGTTCTTCTGCTTTCGCCGTCCAATGTCCGTCTGGGCAGCAATATCCAAGCGCATACTATCCGGGTCTCCAAGAATGAGAAAGCCACATTACCAAACGCACTCCCGGAGAGCAAGAAACCAATTCTTCTCGCGTTTAGGTTCGCTTGCTTCATTACGCTATGTTGAAAGTCTCCGGGACCCACAGTAGAATCGCTAATGAGCAGACAGGACAACGGGGTCAGCCCGGCATGAAACGGCTTTCTTTCAACACGTTTGTTATCGATGAGACGAACCGCCAGGCGGCTGACATCTGCCGCCGCATTGCGAACCTCCAACCTGTGGCGCCCCTCCCCGTGACGCTCGTAGGCGATCACGCCGCCGGCAAAACGCATCTCCTTTACGCGATCGTCAATCGGGTGCGGGCCGCATCCTCCAATACAGGTCTCGCCTACGTAACGGCCCAAGTCTTCCCAGACCAAGTGCGTGCGCTGATTGACGATCCTTCCCCGGTTGAACGGGCGCCCACGGCCATCCTTCTGGTCGATCAACTCGACCGATTCACGGGCCTCGTTGAGGAACTCGAAGCCATCGTCCGCATATTTCTCGAGAACGACCATTATGTTGTGCTTGCAAGCGCAATGCATCCCGGCCGGCTCGTCAAGATCCCGGAAGGGCTGCGCCGTACGATCCTTGCAGGCCAAGTCGTTGACATGGCACCTCACACGGAAGACGCAACACTTGAGCTCGTCCGTCAAGAGGCCCGAGAGGAAGCCCAAGAAGAGATCGAAGGCTTGCGCCAGGAAATTGATCTCCTCAAGGTAGCTCTGGCGGAGAAAAACGCGATCGAGCCTCAACCTTCAGGCACCGCAATCGAGGAGACCCGTGCCGCAAGCGCCGAGAATGAACGTCTCGAGGGGGAGATTGCATCGCTTCGCCAGCGCATCGAGAGCCAAGAAACCGCTCAGGAACAGGCAGCGGATGAAATCGAGTCGCTCCGAGAGCAGTTAACTGACAAGCAAGCGCAGCTCGACGAGGCAGCCGACGAGGCCCAGCGGCTTCAGTCCGCCCTGCTTGTAGCGCAAGAAAACGCCGTCGAGCCACACGATCTTGTCGAGCGTTTGAATACCCTCACGGCCGAGCGCGAAGCATTGCAAGAGTCCTTCGAAGCCGAATGCAAACGCGCCGAAGAACAACTCGAGGCCAAGACCGCGCTCGAACACGATCACGAAAGACTGACCCAGGAACTCGCCTCTGCGCGTACCGAAGCCGAGCAGGCCCGGGACCGTGCCCGATCCGTCGAGGAACGGGCCAGCGCGCTGCTCGAGCACGTCGAGGCATACCGTCGTGTCTTTGAAGGGACCTCCGCTGAACAACTGAGGCTGGCCGAGGGGATTCAGGCGGGCGGCGCCGCCGAGATAGAAATAGCTCTTCAGGAGGCCTATGCCGATGCCCAGCGCCTTCGCACCGAACTGGAACAGGTGCGCTCGGAACTGGAAGAAACGCATAGTGCGCACAACGCTGCTCTGGCTGAACGAGACAGCCTCTTGCAGGAGAACAACGAAACACAAAAACAAGCGGAAGAGCGGCAAAACACCATCGAACGGCTCGAGGCGGAACTCCGCGGGCTCGAAGAGCGTCATGTAAAAACAGTCCAGGACCTCGACGCAAAGGAGACCGCCTATCAACAGGCACAAGACGAACTCGCCGGAAAGGACCAGCTCATTGCTTCACTCGAAGAGGAAGTCGAGGAAAAGCGCGGCGAGCTTCTAGCCAAAACCGAGCTGTTAGATACGCTCCGGACCGAGGTCGCGCAGCATGAGGCGCAGTTAGTCGAGAAGACGGGCGCCCTCGAAGCGACCCAAGTCGAGCTCGAGCAAGTCCGGAGTGACCTGGCATCGAGGAATCAAGAGCTCGACGCCTTGCATACAGAGATCCAAGGCGCTCAGGCGACGATCGCTGATAGGGACGGCGCCGTCAAAGCTGTGCGGGCCGAGCTTGAAGAAGTCCGCCGGACATCGAACGAAAAGGACAGCAAGCTCGCCGTGCTTCATGCCAGACTTCGCGAGGTGGAAGAAACGCTGCAAACAAAACAACGCGCATTGGACACTCTCAACCAAGACGCTGCCGCCCAAATCGCCGAGGCAAATGCGCAGGCGGGCGAGCTCGAGAAGCGGGTCAAACGGGCAGCAGCCCTGCTTGAAAAGGCACAAAAAGTCGCCACCGGCGCCGAAAGCCGACTGAAAACACTTATCGAACAGGTCGCGAGCGGCATGGGCGAAGTCGCTGAGTCTTTGGGCGAATTCTTTGGTCAGCCTGATGAAGAAGCCGACACTGACTTCCCGGACTCGTACCCGCTCCCCGCAAGACTCCCGGACCAAGAGGAAGACACTTCCGACGCCGAAGCAGCTTACCAGGCGGCTGCGGAGGCTCTTAACAACGCCGGGCCGTCTGCAACTTCAGAGAAACGTCAGGACGGTTCTGAACCTGAGGCGTCGAGTGCAGACCCCTCTCTTTCCGATCCGCACAATGCGGATGGCGCCGGCCCCTCCGTCTGACCGCTTTCATGGCATGGGTGAAGCAGAAACAGGCTGACAGGTTCATTCAACCTGTCAGAATGCCCCTTCTCACACCAGGTCGTTGCCAGTCTCCCTTTCCTAAGTGAAAAAGGCAAGCAGCAGGCAGCGCGCAATGGTTCTGGTTCCTTTTGCGGTTGGTTCCCATCCAGACTTCGGCAACAGAACTAATCGACAAACGGTATTCCGCCCCGAGACAGGGAAACACCGATCGGCCGTGTAAGGAACACGGGATTGCCCACCTGATCGATTCGGCAGGGACGCGGACCGTCTAATCGAGGCCTTCGCTGTCGGCCCGGAGGAGTTCTTCCTCGCGGGCATCCGTTTGTTGAGCCAGGGTCAATTCGTCTTCAGAACGGGGTTCAGGAGGCTGCGCGCCACGGATGAAGGCTTCTGGCCAACTCCCGCCACGCACACCCGAATCACGGTTGACCTTGATGAATTTGACGCCCTCAGGCACCTCGAACTCGCGAACAGGCAGACCTTCGTGAGCCTTCACCATGAACTTGGTCCAGACCGGACACGCTTCGACGCCGCCTGTATAGTCCCGGCCCCTGCCCAAAGGCCGGTTGTCGGCATAGCCAATCCACACCACACAGGTGAAATCCGGCGTAAAACCACAGAACCAGACGTCGCGGCTCTCATTACTAGTGC
>CAZBQH010000507.1:0-5328 GCA_964493915.1 uncultured Nitrospiraceae bacterium | reverse complement strand
TGAATAGAAGTTGACCGTGCGGCAAAAAAGTGGCAAATCAGCCCTGTTATGAAGACCGCGAAACCCTCCACGAAACGCACGCGCAAACACCGCAAGCAGAGACTAATTAACGAGGCGTGGCCGCGCATCCGCGAACGCGCATTACCATCCGGCGGCACCGCATACGAGGTGGACGGCCGGCGCATGGTGAATGGCGGCAAGGTCGGCACACGCTCGCAATGGGAGACGTTGGACGAGGCAACCTTCGAGGCGCAGCGCCTCCGGGACAAGAAACGGATGCACGGCGGCGCGGCGATTATGAGCAAGTCGAGCGAGCAGGACGCACAGTTCGCCCTCCGCTTGCTCCAAGACGGCGCCCCGGATGTCCGCTTGTCGGATGTGGTGAAGGACTATCTCGCAACCCGCGCCAGCATCCGCCGAAAGGAGAAGCTGAACGAGCTGGCCGCATTGTTCACGAAGAAGAAGAAGGCCGAAGGAGCCTCTGCCGGATACTTGAAAGACATTGGCCTTCGACTTCGCCATCTCGGAGAAGACCACGGCACAAGGTATGTCCACGAACTGACGGGCGACGAGCTGGCAACGTGGATCGAGGACCGCGACTGCGCCCAAGGCAGCAAGGCGAACTACAGGCGCGTGTTTGATGTTTTCCTTAACTACGCCGTTGAGAACGGCTATGCCGCCCGCAACCCTCTGGACGGCCGCGAACGCCCCCAAGTCCGCAAGACGGAGAAAACGGGCATCCTCACGGTCCAGCAGACCATCGCCCTCCTGTCCGTGGCAGATGAGCGGATTGTTCCCGCCTTGGCTATCGGCGCCTTTGCCGGCCTGCGTCCCGAATCCGAGATTGTGCCGCTGCGCTGGGAGGACGTTAACCTTGAACGCACGGAGGACGAGGCACGCTCAAAGAGGAGCAAGCCGGTCTACAAGTCTTGGGGCTTTATCCACGTAAAGACCGGGGCAACGAAGATGCGCGGAGATGTCGGAATCTCCGAGAGATACGTGCCGGTTTCCGAGAATCTTTGGCACTGGCTGATTGAGCGCAAGCCCCCGAAGGGCGGTCCCGTTGTATCCGTGGCGAAGAACTACCTTCACGAGCTACGGCAAGCTGCCGTTGAGGACGCGAAGATCAAGGAGTGGCCGCATGACGCTTTGCGGCACAGTGCCGGATCGTATCACTTCGCCGCCTACGAAGACGAGCAGCGCACAATGGCAATGCTTGGACATAGCAGCCGGCGCACCTTTAGGCGCCACTACTACCGCGCCATGCCCAAGACACAAGCCGAGCCGTATTGGGAGATCATGCCGGCGGTCCGCGGCGGGCGGAAAATAGTTCCGCTGGCTGAAGCGGTCTGAGCGTCCCGCGGACGGCGCCAAAGCGCGCAGGGCCAACCACAAGAGCGCTGACTGCGAGATGCGGTGAGTGCTCTTTTGTTTTGTGAATGCGCAGACAGGGCTACCCATGGGGGGCCGGGATCGACCAATCTGAAAACATCAATACCCCGCCACCGTAATCGGCACGCGAAAGTCTGGGCAAAAGCTATGACAAACTTCCCGCCAAACCTACCGCCTACGCCTCGCCAGCCACGGGGCGCCGGCGGTTGCTACGGAGTGTTGCGGGCTACGCGCAAGCCGAAGCCTATGCTGAAGCGGTTGTCCGGAAGCTGATAGGTGCCAAGATCGTCTAAGTAAAAAGTGCCCTCAAAAGCGTCGTTCCACCTTCCACCCCGGATGCGGCGAAAGGAGCCGCTTACTAGATCCTCGCACCATTCTTCCACATTCCCATTCATATCATGGATCGCCAACTCATTGGGAGCTTTCTGCCCGACCGGCCAAGTGCCTCTGCCGTTATAAAGGTCGACCACGGCGCCATCCGAATTGTTGTAATTCCATGCCACTAAGTTGAGGTCATTGCCTCCGCTAAAGATGTAGCCCTTACTGTGCACACCCCCTCTTGCAGCCCACTCCCACTCCGCAGCCGTCGGCAAACGATAGCCCGTCGCACCACCCTGCAGCGTTGGCACACGCTGCCCAGTCCGATACACAGAGTCATTCACCCTGTAAGCGGGACTCAACGCCTCCTTCTCGCTCTTGGCATTCAACCATTTCACAACATCAAACCAGCTAACGGAATAAACCGGATGGTTTCCAGCACTGCCGACTCCCACGTTTGCGAGATCGGTATAGCCATTGGTCACTGCCCAAGACCTGACCACCTGCCACTCGTCCCAAGTCACCTCGTATTTGCCAATCTGGAAGGTCTCAACAACCGCTCCGGCTAGTTGCGACGACTGTGGCAGCGTGCCTCCCTCCACTGTGATCATTTGATCGGGTGCAGTAGCAGGCGCAGCAGCAAGAGCTTGAACCCGCAGAAATCCTTTATCGCCCGGCATTTCAAATGTCTTCATGATTGGAGGACCGTTGTCAGTAAAAGGAACTGAAGCGATCTCTGTGGTGCTTTGCGGCTGAAAGAAGACAGTAGCGGAGGTCCCTTGTTTCTGGATCATCAAGCCGCCCATGCGGAGGTCCATGATGGAGTTGCCGTCGTAGAGGCCGTAGGCCATCGGGCTGGCGATCACGTCTTGCTGGCCGGCGGTGCGGTTGTCGTTGTATTGCGACTGCGTGAACAAGTTGAAGGCTGCCGGATCGGTCGTTACGTCGGTCTGTCCATTAGTGCGGTTGCTGTTGTATTGAAGCTCGTTGTAGAGTTTGGCGCGATTGGCGTTGGTATAGAGCACGTTTACCAAGCTCGGTTGGGCAACCTCCCAGTTGAATCCGAGATCGGACATGGTGAACTCGGCGGCGTCATTAAGGCCATCGCCGTCCGTGTCCACATCTTGGCCCAATCCGAAACCGGAGAGGCTGATGATGAAGGGACTGTTATTTGTGTCGTTGCTCGAAATGGTAATGTTAGCGGTATGGACACCCGCAGACGCAGGTGTGAAAGAAACCATCAGAGTCTCACTCGCCCCCGGTTCGAGATAATTAGTCGCTGGCGGCGTGAGCAAGAACTGTGAATTGTTAGGGTCGGAATAGGTAATGACGATGTTGCTAAGAACGGCGCCGCCAGTGTTTCGCAGCGTGTATACCCGTTCGGCAGAGGGGCTGTTTAGCAATGCAGGCAGGTGACCGAGAGTTTGATTGTTAGAGAGCGCGCCCCCAACAGGATATTCCACCACTAAGCGTGGCATCTTCACTGCCGTGGCCAAACGAAAACCCGTCACGCTGTCCTCGGAAGTTGGATTTTGAAGACTACGCGAAACAGACTGCAGCATTCCGCTAGTGGACGCCCAAGAACCACCCCTAAGTCCACGCGACGAGCCTATCACCGCATCATTCCATTCCGAAAGATTGCCGCCTTGGTCAAAGGTTCCATAGGAACTTGGTGTGTTTACATAGGCGCCAACCGATGTGAGTTGGTCCACTCCAGATGGCCGCACGTTGCTAAAGTTGGCAGACCCCACGCTTCCTGGTGGGTTACCTTGTGCCGTTGGCGCAACGTAGTTTCTTGTAGGGAAAGAATAGTAGGGCGCGTTGGTGCTCCCGCCTGAATAGTATGCCGCCTTATACCACTCGTTCTCGCTCGGAATCCACCAATCGGCTGTTGACAGTTTGGTCCTTACGCCGGTGCTAAACCCATCAAGGGCGTATGCACCCGTTTCCGTGCTAGCGCCGTTAGTGGCCCCATTGTTAACCCAGTTGGCAAACCGCGCGGCGTCGAACCAACTGACGTAGGCAATTGGACGATTACTATTACCAAAAGCCGTGTATACGTAAGGATCTGACTGAGTTCCGCTCCCGCTGCGAGTGATCATGCGCCCAACGAACGCGTTGTTAGCCATGTTGGTATTCCAGAGAGCGACGATGTGGCTTTCTGAACTGATGGAAGCAACACTGTTTAGAAACTTAGTATACTGCGAAACGGAGACCTCGTATTTGCCTATGGCGAAGACATTGGTCACGGCGCCGTAACCTGTCGTGTCAGCACTATTACCTGCGTCTCCAATCGTAACCACCTCAACATCCACAAGTGGCTGCGCCCAAACAGCGGGCGCACTGAGAATCAGCAGGAGGAACCAGCGCATCACTGATACCTAACGCGCGAGGCAGCCATGGCAACCCCAAAACAATCCCCGATTCCCGCGACTTCCCACTTCTCCCTCCCGCCCAATCTGTTACAAAACCTTTGAATTGATCATTCCCCTCGCTGATTCCAGACTGCCGTCTCCCGCCCATGATTATCACCTTCGCCCGCAACGGCCAAGAAATCGGCCAATATCATGAGGACGAAGCCCCGGCGCTGGTGGCCTCGGGCGCCCGAGGAGGCTAGCGATCACCGGGCTGTGATGCTGGAGATATCGTTGTCCGGGCCGTAGCTCCGGCTGGCTGCCGACGTGTACTAGGATCAGGCCGATAGAGCTTGCGAATTGCCAATCATGCAGCCACAACGCTTGGCAGTATGAAAACACTACTACTTACCCTTGCGCTTATGGCCGCCCTCGTTCGTTCCGGGTATGCAGCGGAATACAGGACGCTGAGGCAAAACGCTCTCAGCATGCAAGTTCCCGCTTCTTCGGTGATCAAAATCACCGGCATTGTGGGCGCTGGGAATGGCAATGGACTGCGGCTGACGTTTGCCGACGGCACGGAGATTAATTTTGATATAAGCAACTCTATGGTTGGACATGAATTTAGCGGACTTACCAAAGTCGAGAATTATGCCCCGTCGTACAGTGCTCCTGCAATTGTCACTCTACAAATCACCCACGCCAACGAACTAAACGTCGTCGCCCCAACCTCCCTCCTCGTCATCCCCGAAAACTCCACCGGCAACTACAACATCGTCGTCGAGACCAGCTCCGACACGGCGACTTGGACACCGTTCCACTCGCAGACCGTCTCGGCGAACGACGCCAAGAGGTTCTTCCGCACGCGCATCGTTAAGGCTGAGTAGAGACGGGCGCTATGGGCCTCAACGCCACCGACCACCTCCACCTAAACGCCGCCGCCGGCTACCTCCAGCTCGGCGACGCGATGGACGCGTGGCATCAGCTGGAGATGATCGCGCCACTCAACCGCGCCCAAACCGAGGTCTTGGCGGTCCGTCTGGCCGTCTGCCGCGCGCTGAAGGACTGGGCGCTATCCGAAGACATCGCCCGCCTGCTGATCGCCCGAGAGCCGCGCAACGTGATGCATGTGGTCGCCCTGGCCGAAGTCATGGGCAGGCGCGAAGGGCCGGTTGCTGCTGCGGCGGTCTACGAGTTCGCCATCGACCTAGTCTACCACGCGGCAGCGGCCGATACCTCTGCATCGACAGATATTGAGTAGACA
>CAZBQH010000506.1:0-1569 GCA_964493915.1 uncultured Nitrospiraceae bacterium | reverse complement strand
GACCATCGACCGTACCTATGACCCGGAGCCTTACAACGATACGCCGCCGGCGTTGTTCACGTATCGGTTGTGGCGCAATTACAACTGGGCTCAGCCCGGGGTGGCGTCGGGCAAGGTCGATCTCGAGCAGCCCGTCAACCAGTTCTTCGAGCCCGTGACCGGGTGGCAGGCCTGGGACAGCGCGAACCCGTCTGTGTTGCCCCACAACTTCGAGATCTGGGACGCTGGCGGCGGCCTCTCGAACCGATGGCTCCTGCTCTTCGTGGCGAACGTTGACGAGGCTGGGAATGTCTCGGCATGGCCCATGGACGAGCTCCCGCCCGTAGCGGCTCTTCCGGGCGATATTGTCAGGTTGCCGGACTCGCCCGAACCTGTGAAGACGGCGGGCGGCAACTGGGTCATCTTCCACCTGGGCGGGGCCGAGGAGGGCCTTGACACGCGGGTGACGCCGACCTTCTGGTGGAATAACTTCGATTATTCTCTCAGGCCCCCGGCCGACAGGACATGGACGCAGACTGAGACCGGGGAGATCCTGTTCGGGTCGCATCCTCTGGTTCCATCGCCCCCGCGCAATGATCTAGGCTACCGGCGCGTCGAGGCCCGCTTCGAAATCGTCCCAGACATCCCGGTTTCGTTGCAGGGTGCAGGCAGACCTGGCATCCACTGGCAGCTCGTCAAGGTGGATCAACGGATTCGCATCGAAGGGTACCTCTTTCACGGCGGCGTATTCGCAAATGGGACGCCTGTGCGAGTGGAGGACGGTATTCCGATACAGGTGCAGTTCCCGCTGGACTTTGAGAAACTGCACTACGATGCGCCCCGGCCTCAGGACCGCCTCATTCGCCTTGGGCCCATCCTGCGCGTGCCCGAGATGCTCTATCCTGCTAATCAGCCGGGGCCCAGCGTCTTTGATGTGCAAGCTAATGAGGATCCCGGGACTCTCGATATCGACTTGGAGCCGCGTCTCGAAGACCTGACCAGGCCGCGGGAGGATGTGCGTTATACGTTCACTGCGGAGACGTTCCTCGACACGAACAACAACGGCGAGTTCGATGCAGGCGATCTCCTGGAGCCGGACGGCGGCGCGAGCGTCTCTTTCGTCGTGACGGTCGGGTCGGTGGGCGATTTCATCGAGCCGCGGGACAGTGAGGAGCAGCAGCCAATCAAGATTTTTGAACAGCGATGACCGGTGGCTGAAAGTTTCGCGCGGGGGCAGGGTCTGGAGGGCCTGTATGAGGCGCTTAGGCGTGCCTATTAAGGCATACAGCTCATATGTTGAAAATGGCGGTGCCCAGCCAGGCAGGTTCTGGTCTGGGAGGCCGGCTTCATGGTATGAGGGTGCAAGTATCGGCTGCAGAGGGATGCGATCGATGGGCTGCGCGAAGCGGCAGGTTATTAGTATGAAAGATGCGCTCTGGAAAACCGTGCGGGGGCGGCTTCCACGTGGTCTGGAGACGAATCTTGTCAAGAGATTTTTAGTCTTGACAGGCTTTCCGCCACTGTATTACAATTTCTTTCAAGGGTTTACGTGCTTTGGCAAGGCTTTAGAGATACGCAAGGCTCGTGTGA
>CAZBQH010000505.1:0-2402 GCA_964493915.1 uncultured Nitrospiraceae bacterium | reverse complement strand
TTGGACCGCCAGAAACCGTCATCCCCCTGCCGAGGGGCCAAGGACGCCGCCATACGCCGGTAAAGGTCTACGTAACGGTTGTAATAGGGATCCTCCTTGGGCAGATGTTTCAGAATCCTTGGCAGTGCAGCGAAGACCCAGCCATTTCCCCGCGACCAGAGGATTTTCCTGCCGTTGGGCGACGACTTTCCGATGTAAGACGGATCGCGATAGTAAAGGTCCTCGTGTTTGTCAAAGATCTTATCCGTCACATCCCAGAACGCGTGGTGCAGAATGTCCAGATACTGCTGGTCGTGCGTCGCCTGGTACAACATAGCCAACGCCGGCGCTCCGTATAGCCCGTCGGCGTAGACCGGTTCGTCATAAGGCGCAGGCTCATGGCCGTACCAGACCTTTGCCCCGCCCGGCGAATAGGGGACGTTTTCAGCGAGCGCCGCCAGCGTCGGGGCAATCTTTCCCGCTTCCGGATCAAGCAAGTACAATTCCGCCCAAGTCATCGTGCAGAAGAGACGGTTAAAGCCGCTTTTCTCCTCGCCAACGTTCCACTGATGCTTTTGGGCCCATTGCAGCGCCTGATTGCGGTATTTCTCGTTGCCGGAGGCGTGATAGAGTTCCATCACACCCGTATAAAACGTCGCACGGATCCAGTTTCTGTCCGTGGCTTTGTACGGGTTCTGGAGCGTGTACTCGTAAACACGATCCGCCGCCGCCAGGATATTCTCGGGTTGAAACCGATCAGACGCTGCGCCCCTGGCGTTGAGCGCATATAGGACGAATAGACCCATGGCAAACACCGCTCTTTTAACTCGCCGATCTGTCATTGCAAACATCTCCATTTGCTCTGCTCTTTGCATCCTGCTTCTGGATTCGAGCAGTGCAAAGCTGCATTCACGGCCTCGGCATTACAACTTCGACGACGACCTTCCCTGAGTTGACCAGAAGACGCGTGCTGATTCAAGCGTCTGGAAGCGTGGGGTCGTGTGTTTCAGGCTCTGCAAAACTGGGGTTGCTGATGCGCGTTGCGTAGTGCCCTGTTCGCCCAGCTCCGTCGGAATCTCTTGGCGAGAAGCCCCATGACGCCGTCGGTCGCTGACAACTGCGTTTCCCTCCCCATCACCTCGCACAGCGACCCGTGAAAAGCGAGGCGCCGCAGCGCTCAGATGACTGGCATAAAGAATCGCAGGGATGTAAAATGCTGCCCTCGAGATGAGAGGAAAGCCATGGGACCAGCATCCTTAGCGAACGTATCAATCGTGGTGGCTGCAGGGCAGCATAATCCCTCGATTCTCCATCCGTCGTTTCTTCGAACTGCGGGCATCGTGCCCGCTGACTGGGAAGTGGCGGAAGGACCTATCTGCACGCCTGCTTTTTCCTTGGTTGGCTACTCAAACGCGATTGTGTTCCGTGTAGAGCAGAGCAGACTGCAAATTGTCGACGGCAACCCGAAAGGCGAGGGAACAGGTTCCCCCATTCGTGAGTTGGCCGGAAAATACATTGACAAACTCCCTCACGTGCATTACAAAGCAGTCGGCGTGAATTTCGTCACTTTTTCAGCATGTGACAACGCGGATGAGTACATCGTCAGACGTTTTCTGAGCAAGGGAACCTGGAACGACGACAAACTGACGCCCATATCGGCCGGGGTTCAACTGACCTATCCAATCACTGATGCAACGCTTAATCTGTCCTTAAAGCCAGGCGGCTCGCAGAAACAAGCCGATCAGGACACGAAAGTGGGAATTGTCTTGGAGGCAAATTGCCACAGGGACACCCAGACTGCGGAGGAAGCGCTTGCTGCAATTGAACGGTTCGAGCAGCAGCTCAAGCAAGCTTGGGCGATATGTGCGAGGGTACTCGAGCCAGACGGAGAGAACTAACCAATGATTACCACCACCTGGAAAGTCCCATTCGATACAACGCGGCAGATGCAGCCGGAATTTATGCTGAGTCGGTTTTTGCCTTACCTGCTCGCGCAGAAATCGAGCCAAACAAGCGAGGATTTCACTAGGCCAACTATATCGCAGGGGCTAACAGACGAAGAAGTGGAACACAAAAAGAGCATCGCGGAAGCCCTCAGATTCTTGATTTCAGACGCACTCGTAGTCTGCGGTCGGTCGATAACGGGTCTCTCGCAAGAGATTGAAGAACTTTGGGACACGGAAAAGACAATGCTCGCACTCATCGGGCCTCGACCGAATGAAGTGCTCGAAGGCACTGCTGCGGAGTCCGAGATGCTTGACTGGGAAATGGTCTCGACGCCACGAAAGCGCGAGACAAGAACGCTGTCTGTTTCCCTGCACTATGCAGGGCGGGGCAAGCCAATACCGGACCCGGATCCCTGGACGTAAGGACGTACCGTTGTGAAATCTCCTGAGTACCCCTGGTTCAACACGGTCAACGAC
>CAZBQH010000504.1:0-12317 GCA_964493915.1 uncultured Nitrospiraceae bacterium | reverse complement strand
GTTGTGACGGGTCGCCGCGACGATGTCTACAGGCTCGAAGTAGCGCTCGAGAATGGCGAAAAGCCGGAATCCGATGGGGCAGAAGGGCTTCTTTTTGCGGAAGGAATCGCAACAGTACAGGGCCATGAACCGGCGGCCGCGCAGGATGCGGCGGATCTCGCGGATGACCTGCTCCATAGCCTCGTAGTAGGCCGGGTCAAGCGCATCCAGGCGGCCGATGCAGGCCGGGTCGTCGGAGTAATGGATGTGCGTCGAGTAGGGCGGGTCAACAAAAACGAAGTCCGCCTTACCGGTCTCGAGAGGAAGTTCACGGGCATCGGCGCGAGAGATGTCTTCCCTGTACGGGGCGATGTCGTAGCCAACCGCACGGCGGCCTAACTCGCGGGCAACGTCGAGAGTCGTTCCGCTCCCGCACATGGGATCCACAACGAGATCCTTGGTACGCGTGTAGCGTTGAAGCAGGTTCCAGATGATGTACGAGGGGGTAGCGCCCTGATACGCTTTGTCGCCCTGCATTTCCGCGCCATAGTGTTGCGACGGATAATCCCAGAGGGTAGTCGTCTCGATCTCGAGTTCCGGTTTCTTGTACATGGTCAGCAGATGCGTGGCAGCTCCTCGCCGTAAGGCATCTCAACGATGCGTTGACCTCCGAAGCGTGTCGTGAGCACGACCGGGACCGCCCGCTCCAGGACCACCTCGCCCACAATGGCCGCTTGCTCCCCGCCGGGCGTCCGCCGCAACACGTCAACCGCCGCTGCGGCGTCAGCCGGGGCAACAAAAGCGGCCAATTTGCCCTCGTTGGCCACAGTGAGCGGGTCCAGGCCGAGCATCTCGCAGGCAGCGTACACTTCCGGGCGTACGGGAATGGCCTTTTCATCGAGGACGATGCTTACCCGCGAATCGCTGGCCAACTCCACGCAACAGGACGCAAAACCGCCCCGGGTAGGGTCGCGCATGGCATGAACCTCGACGCCTGCGTCCAAAAGGGCCTTTACGAAGGGCCAAACTGGGGCGGAATCCGACCGGACGCGCGTTTCGAACCCGATGCCCTCGCGCTGACTCATAACGGCGATCCCGTGATCGCCGATCGGACCGCTCAGGAGGACCCGATCTCCGGGCCGGAGCCCCTTCGGGCTCAAGCCCATGCGCCGGACGCCTACGCCCGCCGTCGTGATGAACAATTCGTCCGCCTCTCCGCGCGCCACCACCTTGGTGTCCCCCGTAACCACCCGCACGTTGCAGCGCTTCGCGGCTTCGGCGGCACTTGCGATCACCTGCTCGAGAACTTGGACCGGCAAGCCTTCCTCGATGATAAGCGAAAGGGACAAAGCCAGCGGCTCCGCACCCGAGACGGCCAAGTCGTTTACGGCGCCGTGAATGCTGAGGCTGCCGATGTTACCCCCGTGAAAAAAGAGGGGCTTTACGACAAACGAATCGGTGCTGAAGACAAGACCATCAACCCCAGGTATCGGCGCCGCATCCGGAAGCCCTTCAACAGACCCGCCCAAACCGGGCACGATAGTCTGTTCCAGCAATTCCCGCATGAGGGCGCCGCCCCCGCCGTGCGCCAAGAGAATGCGCGGCTCATCCATATTTATACCTCGCGGCGCACGATCCTTCAGATGACACCATGCAAGGGCCAATAGGATTGCGCGGGGTGCACCGCCTCCCGAAAAGCGGACACTCCGACGGTTCGATCAGGCCCTTCAAGACATCGCCGCAGCGGCATCCCTCGAGCTCGACGGGAGGAACGTTCGGCAGAGTAAACCGCTCGATGGCGTCCAGAGCGCGCAGTTCGGCTTTCAGCCGCAGACCGCTATCCGGTATAACGCCTAAGCCCCGCCAGTCGGCGTCGCAGATGTCGAAGGTATGCATGAGAATGTCCCAGGCGCGGCGATTGCCACCGGGGCGCACGGCCCGCCTGTATTGAACAAAAGATCCTGCTTGCCCGGCGATCAGGTACTCGAGAAGCATCGCGACGCCCTCGAGCACGTCGGCCGACTCGAATCCAGTCACAACACAAGGCATCCTGTACCGCTGGGCTAGCTCTTCGTACGCCTCGGGCCCGATAACAACCGAAACGTGCCCCGGAGTCAGGAATCCGTCAAGCCGCGATCCCCCCTCCAGCACCGCCGCCATAGCAGGCACAATCAACTTGTGGGACACGTAGACCGAGAAATTCCGCAAGCCTTCATTAGAAGCCTCGCGCACCACCGCCGCCACGCCAGGCGAGGTGGTCTCGAATCCTACAGCCAGAAAAGCCACCTCGCGCCCGGGCGTGCGCCGCGCGAAGTCAAGGGCGTCAAGAGGCGAATACACAACGCGCACATCCGCGCCGACTGTACGCTCCTTCTCGAGAGTAGACTCGAGACCCGGCACGCGAATCATGTCGCCGAACGTGCAGAGCGTAAGCCCGGGTTGCTTTGCGAGGAGAAGCATCCGCTCGATATCGCGCTGGGACGTCACGCAGACGGGACATCCCGGGCCCGAGACCAGCTCAACGTTGCGGGGAAGCAACGACCGCAACCCGCCGCGCCCGATGGCGTGCGTATGCGTGCCGCAGACTTCCATAATGCGGATGGTCCGGTCGACCCGTGCGGCCGCGGCCTTGATCCGGTCGATGAGCAGTTCAGCCTTCACCAGGACCGCCGAGCCCCTCTCGCATCTCCGCGAACAGCTTGAGCGTTTCTTCGGCTTCCTCGAGGTCCAAGCGTTCGAGGGCGAAACCGGCGTGTATCAGGACCCATTCCCCCACTTGCGGGTTCTCAAGAAGGGCCAGATCGGCCTCCAAGACATTCCCGGACAGCGAGACCTTGGCACGGCCGCCGTAGATTTCCGTAATCTGAGCGGGCACTGCTAAGCACATTGCATTCTCCATGCGGCAATTGCCGCTTGTCCCAGGCTGATGCCGCCGTCGCCGGCGGGCGCCTTGCTGTTGAGCAAGACCTCGAAACCCGCGCCCTCGAGAAGGGGCAAAAGCGACTCCACCAGAAAGGCATTCCCGAACACGCCTCCGCTGAGGGCGACCGTCGACATCCCTGTATTGTCCCTGATCCGGACGCACATGTCCAGCGTAAGGCGCGCTATCGATCGGTGAAACCGGGCCGCCGCCGTCTCGACAGGCACGCCCGCCAAGCGGTCCGCAACGAGCGCCCTGATGACGTCCGCTGTACGAACGATGAAGATGCCCGACGGCCCGGTCTCGATGCCGGCCGCGTAACACCCCGTATCGTCGGCTGCGTTCGACGCGCTTGCCTCGAGTTCCATCGGCGCTTGCGCATGGAAGCTGTTGAAGGTGCAGACGCCAAGCAATGCACTTGCGGCATCGAAAAGCCGGCCCATGCTTGAGGTGATCGGGCAATTCAGGCCGCGCTCGATAAGGCGACGCACTACGTTCATCTCCTCCAGGGGAAAACCCGGCATGATCTCCTGAGCGAGGGCGTCGGCTTCTTCGCCGGAAGCTGCGAGCAAGTAGGCATAGGCCATCCGCTGAATGCGCTTCGCCGCAACGTCGCCGCCTGGCTGGGGCGTCAGTTCCAGATGTCCCGCCCTTTCAAAACCCGCCAAGTCGCAAATCATGAACTCGCCGCCCCAAAGGCGGCCGTCCGTACCCCATCCCAGGCCGTCGTAGGACACGCCAATCACCTTGTCCGTCCGGCCATGCTCAGCCAGCACAGAGGCAATGTGCGCGTGGTGATGCTGTACCTCGATAAGCGGCAATCCGCACTCCCGCGCGTAATGCGTGGCCAGGTATCCCGGGTGTAAGTCGCACGCGACGGCGGCAGGCTTAACGTCGAGGATTCTTTCGAGGTGACCGACGGCCTGAAGAAAGGCCTCATAAGCGGGCAGGTTGTGCAAATCGCCTATATGGTGACTCAGAAAGGCCTGCCCTGCCCGGGTCAGACAGACTGTGTTGTTGAGCTCTGGACCGACCGCCAGGATCTCCCCTTGCCGCGTGTCCACAGGCAGGCTTACAGGAAAAGGCGCGTAACCGCGCGAACGCCGCAGGAAACGGAGCTCGCCGGCTATTGTCCGGGCCACAGAATCATCCGTCCGAATGTGGATGTCTCGGTTGTGAAAGAGAAAAACATCTGCAAGCGCACGAAGCCGTTCCCGGGCATCCTCGTTGGTATGAGCAATAGGCTCGTCGCTGATGTTGCCGCTGGTCATGACAAGCGCTGGATAGGCGCCTTCAAGAAGGAGATGGTGCAAGGGAGTGTAGGGCAGCATAACGCCGAACGAGGCGCTGCGCGGGGCCACTGCATGAGCGAGACCGTGGCCGGGCCGCTTGTCCAGCAGCACAATAGGCCGTTCCGGCGATGTCAACGCGGCCCGTTCGGCGTCATCGAGCATGCACAACGTCTCCACCTTCTCGATGCAGGACGCCATAATGGCAAAAGGTTTCGCATCCCGGTTCTTACGCGTTCGCAACGTCTCGACCGCTGGACCGTTTGCCGCATCGCACGCAAGATGGAAGCCCCCGAGCCCTTTCACCGCAAGAATCTGCCCTGCCTCGAGACGGGCAACGGCTTCGCGAATGGGGTCCTCGCAGTCCACGGCTTCCCCCTCGGCGTCGGCAAGCCAGACGCGGGGGCCGCAGACCGGGCAACACGTCGGCTCGGCATGGAAACGTCTGTTGCCGGGGTCTTCGTACTCCGCGCGGCATTCGTCGCACATGGCAAAAGGCGCCATCGTCGTTTTCGCGCGGTCGTACGGAACGTCCTTGATAATGGTGTACCGGGGACCGCAGTTGGTGCAGTTGATAAAGGGATACCGGTAACGGCGGTTCTTAGGATCGCGCAGCTCGCGCAGGCAGTCGTCGCACGTGGCCAGGTCCGGCGCCACCAGCACGGTTCGAGCGCCCTCTTGGCCGCTCTCCCGGATCGTAAAATCCCCGGCGCCTAAGGCAGCGACGTCATGGCGCGCTACGGTGAAGATCCGCGCCAGGGGCGGCGGCGAATGCTCGAGCGTATCGAGGAAGGCGTCAATGGCGCCTGACGGGCCCTCCACTTCGATAGCAACGCCTTCCGGTTCGTTAAGCACGAAACCGGCCAGGCCAAGACGCGTTGCAAGACCGTAAACGAAGGGTCTGAAGCCCACGCCTTGGACGACGCCGTTTACGCGGACCGCCGTACGGCGCCGGTTTATCTGTCTTCTATTGCTGTCAATGTCCATCGTCTCAAAGCTAACGCAGACCGTGCGGCAAAACAAAGGGGGAGGTCCCCCCCTTTCGCGAGTGAGAAGCGGACCGTGTTCCTGCGCCGGTCTGTTCCTCGCCCGGCCCGCCCGCGGCCGGACGGGGCGCCGCGTCCGCGATCCCGGGAATGCCGTTCAGGCCGTCCTTGACTTATCCAGCCATCATGCCACAATTCGAGACAGGAACGAATACCCTTTTCCAGGACGGCGTGCCCAAATGGACAACAAAACCGGAAGGGCCGGCCTGATTTGCGGCCCGGCTCATTCCGGTTGATTCACAAAAACGCAGGCTCGACCCGGTTAGGCGTCTTTCAGCTTCGCCTTTAGAGTGGCAACAAGCGTCTTCGGGTCGATGGGCTTCTGGAAAATGCCGGCCAGACCCATCTCGCGGGCGTCGATGTTGTAGCGCACGCTGTCTCCAGCCGAGCTGAGCATGTAGATCGGACCTTGGTAGCCCGTCTCTTTGAGTTTCTGAGCCGCAACGCTCCCCGAGTCCACACTTTCCATCATCAGGTCGATAAGGACGGCGTCAGGCTGGATGCGTTCGGCGATCTTGAGTCCCTCTTCGCCGTTCGCCGCCTCGCCCACGGAGAAGCCTTCGGCCTCCAAGACAATGCGCAGCGTGGCCCGGATGTCGGGATCGTCGTCGATGGTCAAAATGGTTTTTCTGGTTCCAGTAGATGCCATAGCCTTTTCCCTCCAACGCCCTATTACGGGCAAAACGAAAACCTCCGCCTTATCGAGGTTGTCCTTGGCCTGGGGCGTCAGTTCCTCAATAAAGTCAAACCCATAGCCTCGAATCCCAAGCAGCCAGGTCTCCGGGAGCGCATCAAAATGTTCTTCGCAGATCGCCAATACGGATTCGGCCGACAGCGTATGGCTCGAAAAAGCGATCTCCTTGGCGGGACCCACCTCCCTGAATCCAAAGGGTTCCGCCCCTTCCTCACTGGCATCCACGAACAGAACGAACTGATGCTCCGCCATCATAGCCGCATGCTCGATGTTCAACTGATAATCGGCATCAACCGTGATGTCCGGCGCATCCAGCGCCTCAATACGTTCTGCAAGGGCAGGCCCGAGCCCGTCGTCTTGTCTGCCTGGGTTGCCATACCCAATAACAAGGATCGACTTCTGAGCGCGCTCTCTCACCTGCGCAGTTTCTCGTCAACGACGGCGCCGTCGGGTCCAATCAACTGAACCAGAAGCCGCATCTTGCCCAAGGCGTGCGTGGCGCAGCTCAGGCAAGGGTCGTAGGCACGGATGCCGACTTCAATGTGGTTCAGCAGACCCTCGGTTATTTCCTTCTTCCCTTCGAGATGCTGCGCGGCTACGGTTTGCACCGCCCGGTTCATCGCTTCGTTGTTGTTTGTCGTCGAGACGATCAGGTTGGCGCGGACAATCTGATCGGTGTCCTTGTTGATCTCGTAGTGATGGAACAGGGTGCCGCGAGGCGCCTCGAGCAAGGCCACGGCCCGGTCGCGCTTCTCTCCGCTGGTCCTCAGATCCGTGCTCTGCAGGTCCTTGTCATGGAGCAATTCGCGGATCTTCTCGGCCGAGTGCAGCGTCTCAATCATACGCGCCCAATGGTAGGCCATGGTGGCGTGAACCGGCCGGCCGTTGCCAAGCTCCATAAACTCCTGGCGCTCTTTCTCTGCAATCGGGGTGTCGATGTAGTCGCAGGTATTGATCCGGGCCAACGGACCCACGCGGTACCAGCCCTTCTCCTTTCCCAAGGACCTGATGAAGGGAAACTTCATGTAACTCCACGGGCGCACTTCCTCACGGATATACTCCAGGTAATCAGCGGGAGCGATTTGGTCGAAGATGATCTTGCCGTCGGCGTCCTTGGCCCGGAGTTTGCCGTCGTAAAGGTCAAGGCAGCCGTCTTCGCGAACAATGCTCAGGAAGTTGGACTCGAATGCCCCGAATTTGAGCAGAAAATCGGCATTGCCTCTCGTAATCTTCTTGCAGAGCTCGAGTCCCTCGAGAGACCAGTCCACCATGGTATCGGCGTCTTTGAGCAACTCGTCCCGTTCCTGAATGCTCAAGTTCTTATTGATGCCACCCGGAATGGCCCCGGTCCCGTGCACTTTCTTGCCCGCCGTCCGTTGGATAACCTCTTGCCCGTATTTACGCAGGAGAACCGCCTTCTTGGCAACTTCCGGGTAGGCCTGGATCACGCCTATGATGTTGCGTTTCTCGACAGGCGCGTCAAAACCGAACAACAGGTCCGGTGACGCCAGGTGGAAGAAATGCAGGGCGTGCGACTGCATAACCTGGCCATAGTGCATAAGCCGGCGCATCTTGTCGCCGGCCGGCGTCAGGCGATCCGCCCCGATGAGCACGTCGGTCGCTTTTGCTGCGCACAAGTGATGGCTCACAGGGCAAATCCCGCAGAGCCGTTGGACGATAACCGGCGCCTCCCAATAGGGCCTGCCCTGGACAAACCGCTCAAAGCCGCGAAACTCGATGATGTGGAAACGCGCCTGCTCGACGTGCCCCTTCTCATCCATGTGAATCGTGACTTTCCCGTGCCCTTCGACGCGCGTCACGGGATTGATAACGATCTTGCGCTTCCCGTTGGAAGTAGCTGTGGCCATGTTTCTGTGCCTCCGAAAAGTCAGTCGTATCAGTCGTATTTGATCAACTCGTACGGGAGTTCAGGCTCTTTTCCGCTGAGCAATGCAGTCAACGCAGCCCAGATCGCATCCCCCGAAGGCGGGCAACCCGGCAGGAAGTAGTCAATCTTAACCACTTCATGGCAGGGATACACTTTGTCCAGCATTATCGGTATGTCAGGGTCGTTGGGTATGACCCCGTTGTCGACACTCGGGCCGTCCAGAAAGGCCTCCTGCAGACACTCGCTGAGCGGACAGACGTTACGCATGCTCGGAACCCCGCCCGTTATGGCGCATTCGCCCATCGAAACGAGGATTTTGCAGTTTTCCCGAAACATGCGAAGAAACTCGACGTTCTCATCGTTGCTGATGCCGCCCTCGATCAAGCCGATGTCAACAGGGCGCGAGAACCGCTTGATGTCGTTGATGGGCGACTTGTCAAACTCAACCAACTCGACCAGATCGAAAATCCGCTCGTCGATGTCGAGAAACGACATGTGACAGCCAAAACAACCTGTGAAATGGGCTGTTGCAACCACTGGTTTCGCCATGGCTTCGTCCTTTCTCCTACTCTAGGTTAACCGGCCCGCCGCTTCTGCTCGATATCCGAACCGATAGGCTTTTTGTCAAACGGGCGCCGGCCAATGGGCGTAAGGTAAGACTCTCGTTTGACCATCAGCGAACCGGTCGGGCAGATCCGCGCCGCCTCGTCGGTATCGGCCAAGTCCGTTTCTTTGAGTCCATCTTTCGAGTTCACCGCTAAACGTTTATCGAGGCCGCGCCCTTCAAATCCCAAGGCCGTCTTCCCGTCCAGGTATTTCGACGCGCGAACGCACCGTCCGCAGAGAATGCAGCGGTCGCGGTCAATCATCACATCCGGATGGGTTGTGTCAATTTCCCGGGGTCGCGTCAGGTACGCAAGCCTCTTCGCAGTCAGCCCCAAGCGGTAGGCCAGCGCCTGCAGTTCGCAATTGCCGCTCGCTTCGCACGAGGGACAGTAGTGATTGCCCTCGACGAAAAGCATCTCGAGAATGCATCGCCGCATGGCCATGAGCTCTTCGGTCGCATTCTCGATCACCTGCCCCTCGCTCGCGGGGAAGGTGCAAGAGCTCGCAGGGCGGCCGTTGACCTTGACGGTGCACATGCGGCAATGGCCGCCGGGCGGCAGGGACGGGTGATAACACAAGCGCGGGATGTAAATCCCGGCAGCATCCGCAGCCTGCAGGATCGTCTGGCCCGGCTTGGCCTCCACTTCGACGCCGTCAATAAAGATCGTGAACGTTTCGTCGCTCATACGTGCTCTCCCTCCAGCTCGGGCGTCCTGCCCGTGATCGCGCATCCTTCCTCGAGCGCCTTGGCCAGATCAAAGCGCGGAATAAACGCTTCGGAACTCAGCAAGGAATGGTATAGCTCCGGAAAGCTCCTCATCGATGTCAGAATCGGGTTCGCTGCGGTTTGCCCCAAACCACACCGGCTCATCGTCTTGACGGTATTCCCTAAGACTTCGAGCGCATCCAGATCGGCTTGCGTCCCCCGGCCGTCAAGGATCTTTTCCAGCCCCAGGAGCAGTTCTTTCGTGCCCACGCGGCACGGAACGCACCAACCGCAGGATTCCTCGACGAAGAACTCAGTGAAATCGCGAATGTAGCCGAGAAGGTCCCGTCCAGGGCGGAACACAATGACGGACCCGCCCGTCGGGACATCCTCGAAAGAAATGCAGCGGCCGTAGTCTTTGGGGGCCAGACACTGGCCTGAGGGTCCGCCGATCTGGACGGCTTGAGCATTCTCAGCGCCAACCATTTCGAGCATCTTTTCCACCGTGATGCCGTAATCCAGCTCGTACACGCCTGCATGCCGCACGTCGCCCGAGATGCTGAGCAACTTGGTGCCCGTCGAGTCCTTTGTCCCGATCTGGCTGAACCAGCCGGCGCCTTTCTCGAGGATCCGAGCGGCGCAACAGAGCGTCTCGACATTGTTCACAGCAGTCGGTTCGCCCAGGTAGCCCTTTTGCACAGGGAACGGAGGCCGGTCGCGAGGAGCGCCCCGCTTTCCCTCAAGCGACTCGATGAGCGAAGACTCTTCACCGCACACATAGGCGCCCGCGCCGAGCTGAATACGGATGTCGAAGCTAAAGCCTTCGCGCCCGCACACGTTCTCGCCCAGAAGCCCGAAGCGCCGGCGCTTCTCGAGCACCTGCTCAAGGTGAGGCAGCAGGTACGCATACTCGCCGCGAAGATAAAGTAAGCCTTGTCTGGCGCCGATCGCATACCCGCCGACTGTCATGCCTTCAAAGACGAGGTCGGCTTGCTCTGTCAGGATCACGCGGTCTTTGAACGTTCCCGGCTCGCCTTCATCGGCGTTGCAGATGATGTAATGGGCATTCCCTTGAGCCTTGCGGCAGAAGTCCCATTTCATCCCCGTGGGGAACCCTGCGCCGCCGCGTCCGCGCAAACGAGCCTGGGTGATCTGGTTGATCACTTCCTCGGGCTTCATGTTCACCGCCTTGCGAACAGCCGCGCCCCGGTCCATGGGCGCAAAAACCACAGGCCCGCTCTTCTGCAGGTTTAAATCAATATCGGCCTGAGGCAGCTTCGCAGGGTCCTTGCCCTCGCGTAACGCAGCAACAATCCCCGGCACGTCGCGGGCAGCCAATCCTGTCAAGGGAACTCCGTTGACCAAAACACTCGCAGGTTGGTCGCTCATCCCTATGCACGGGGTGTGTTCGAGGGTGAACAAGCCGTCCTTCGAGCTGCCGCCCATCGAAGCGCCTGCAGCTTTCTCGAAAGCCGCGGCCACTTCATCAGCCCCGTGCATGCGCTCGACGACGGCATTGCACACGCGGACCACATACTTCCCTTTCGGCACGCGGGTAAAAAAGGCGTAGAAGCTCGCCGTGTCGCGCACTTCGACCAAGTTGACGCCCAAGGCTTGAGCGATCTCCTCCATGGTGTCCTCGGAGAGGTACCCCAGTTTGGCTTGAACTGCATGGAGGATATCCATCAGGCGCGTTCGATCCTTGCCAAACCGCCCGACAATCTGCTTAATCAACGCTGATTGCTGCTCGGCCATACTTTAAGCCTCCACGATTTTCACAGAATTCGCTATCTACATACTCCCGGCAACGCCCATACGCAGTATCCGGAAGGTCCCACTGCACCGTGAATTTAAGGAGAAGAACTACATGCCGTCCTCTATTCGTGAAGTTTATCACAAATAGGCCCGCCGGTTCAACATCATTTCACCTGCCCATCCCCGGGTTGCCCTCGCCCGGCGCGTGGAGACCCCTGCGTCCTCTTTGTCCCTGCCTGCGTCTGCTCCAATTCAGTAAACTCTATGCTTTCGCTCCGCATTCCAGCCCGCTGCCGGCTGCAAAGGGGAAGCTCTCCATGCAGCAGTCTGTGAGACAGCGGCGGCGGCCGCGCATGGCATCCAAGACCAGATTCTGCCGCCGCATCAAACGCGTTACGGGCAGAGAAACAGCGCGCCTGAGCGTTATGGTAAGTAAGCAAGACCCGCAGCGGATTGAAAGGACGGATCTGGCATGCTCTGGAGAAAAAAAGTGCTGCTTGTAACGCCTTTGGCCGACCACCACAAGCGTGCATTGCAGGAGCGATTTCCCGGACTTGACTTGGTTGATTGCTCCGCATCCCGAGAGCAGGTTGCCCAGGAAATCGCCGAAGCCCAGGTTGTCTTTGGACATCCCCGGCCTGACGAGTTCCGGCGGGCCGGTCAGCTCGAGTTTATCCAGGTGATCTCGCAAGGGGTCGAGAGCCTTGCCTATCCCGAGCTGATGGCGAGCGCTGTGCCCGTAGCCAATGGCAAAGGCGTCTGGAGCCCGCCCATTGCGGAGCACGTCGTGGCCCTTGCCCTTGCCTTCTGCAGACAGATCCCGGAGTTGGTCCGACAGCAAGTACGACATGAATGGCGCGGCAGAGCGTTCGAGTTTGGGATGCTGCGCGGCAAGACCGTGGGTATGCTTGGAACGGGCTCGATCGCCCGGGAGACCGTCCCGCTGTTCAAAGCGTTCGGGTGCCGCGTCATCGGATGCAACCGGACGGGCAAGCATCCTGCCGGTTACGACCAAGTGTGGACCAGCGAAGGCCTGCACGCCTTTCTCGCCCAAGGCGACATAATCGTCAACTCATTGCCCTTCACCGCCCACACTTGCCATCTAGTCGACGCTGAGGCCATCGGCTGCATGAAGCGTACGGCCGTCTATATTAACGTAGGGCGGGGCGGAACAACCGATGACAAAGCGCTCATCACGGCGCTCCGCGAGCAACGCATAGGAGGCGCGGGCCTCGACGTGGTCGAGCAAGAGCCCCTGCCGCCCAACAGCCCTTTGTGGGACTTGCCGAACGTGATCATCACGTCGCACCAATCGGGTCTGGGCGGCGCAGGACTTGACGCTGGATTCAACGTGTTCGTCCGGAACCTCGAGCGGCTGCGCGACGGCAAACCTCTCCTTAACCTTATCGACAAGTCCGCCGGTTATTGAACCCC
>CAZBQH010000503.1:0-11451 GCA_964493915.1 uncultured Nitrospiraceae bacterium | reverse complement strand
CTATGATTTTGGGCCTCTCGACCCGCCGCCGGGATATGACCCGATTGGAACCCAGACTCTTGTGAACCTCTTTGCCAGCTATGGAGCAGTCGTTATCTTTGTCGACGCCAGGGCGGGATTGATCAGTCCGCCCGACAAGCCGGGGCTTGTCGTACCTTCAGCGGGCCATTCGCACCACTTTCACGTAAGGTTCGTCGATCCTGATGGCACTGGTAATTAATCTCGGATAGGGAGCACAAGCATGAGTACCTATGTTGTCCTATGTCTTCTGCTTTCAACTGGGTTTACTGGCGGCGTATGGTCACAGGCGGGCGTTTACCCACAAGGTTGCTACAGCCCTGCCACGGGCATGGTAGCTTGGCAGCAACGCATACAGCCGGGGTGGCCGGGCCGTGACCGCCTGTGGGTTTCCCACTTAGGCGGCACCGCGGCACGGCCGGTCTGGACAGCCGAGGCCTGCTTTGGCGCCCTGGGGTTCTCATCTTCCGGCCGGTACGTGGCGTTGCGTGCTACAGACCCGGCGACGCTGGACCCGACCGGCCAGACTTCGCCTGTCACAAACCTTAAGGTCATCGACCTTGACGGGAACGAGCTTGTTTGTGCGCCAGGCGTGGCGAGCTATACATGGAGTCCCTCTTCGTTGCAGATCGCCTATATTACGGGGGTTGACCGGGAAGGCTATCCGGGCTTCTCGCCGACAGGCTGCTGGATCCTCGATGTCGCGACCGGCGAGCGGCACCAGTTTGCTGCGGGCGCCTATGACATCTACTGGGCCGCCCATGACGGTTGTATCTACCTGACAGATTTCCAGCCGAATGTGCAGCGCTATGACCCCAAGAGCGGCTCACTCGAGGAGATGCCGTACCATGGCGTCTTCTTCTCAGAGGACGGCCGGTATTACTACTACCCAGGCTATGAGGGGAGCGGTTTCCGCGTCTACGAGACGGCCAGCAACACCGACTGCACAGGCGAGCATGCCTTTCTGGCCTTCCGACCGCACTCGCTGAACGCGCAGGGTTGGGTGCGGGACCACATCCTGGCGTTTGACCCGTCGGCGTCTGGCGAGAGATCCAGCAAGCTGTTCGACCTGGACACGGGGATAGCGCGCAAGGCGGGAGGCATTGCGATCGGCGCCGTGCCTGGGGGCGACAGCCTCCTGCTGCTGCGCGAGGGCGCATTTGTACAAAGGCCGCTGACCGCTATGGAGGTCATCCCTCCGCTAGGCGAGCTGTTCGCAAAGCCCCCGGCCCTCTCAGCGGCAGCGGCCGGTTTCCCGCTGCTCGCCGAAGTGCCCCTGTCTCAGCCCCCATTCCGTCTGGCCTTCTCGCAGTCCGGGCGGCATTGCGCCGTGGAGGTGTCGACAACGGCCAAGGAATTCCCTGTCGTCTACACGAATCCCGCTTCGCGCGAGGTCTACGTGACCCGCATGCCCGGCGCCGAAGGGACGTGGCCCGTGGACGACGTTCTGTCCGTGCTCGTGCCGGACTCGGCCGGCCTTGGCGTTGCATTGCCTTCGTACGATGCGTACCTCGAGAGCCGCCGGACCATCGACCAGGCGCCGGAGTCCGCGGGCACGCTCGAGCGCTTGGCCGTCGCCGCCTGGACCTATTGCGAGAATCTCGCGTACGAGGTGACTGCGCCGGGAGGCGTCGCTGTCTTCGAGACCCTGAAGCAACTGTCGGAAGCCACCCGCGCCTCCTTCATTCCCGAGGCCGATAACGCTTCCGCGGCAAACCTGGCGGCGGCAGGGACCACGTATTTCACGAACCAGGACGGGGCGCGCGTGTACCAGGGGCAGTACCTGCTCCATTCGACCGAGCGCCTGAACATGGTAAAGGGGTCCTCCACGTTCGAGGTCCCTATCCCGAGCTCCTACAACGTCGAGTCCTACAGCTATGAGCCGCTTACAGAGCGGGTCTGCGTCCACAGTCCGGGAAGCATGGTTCTGTGGCATCCTGAACGGGGCATCCTTCACACATTTTCGGCGCACGCGCCGGACCTAAACGTGTCCCTTCGCTACCACCTGGTGCCGGGTGCGCCCTACTTGCTCATGGAGGCAACGCCGGACTGGCCCTGCTCGGACTATGTAGACCCGTGGCTCGAGGTGTGGATCGACGACGGCCAGCGCCTTGCAGTCCTGGACACGCAGGCGGCCGGATGGGACCGTGCACGGATCCACCAGGTCAAGCTGTCCACGGCCTTGGTAGCAGTCGTCCTAAGGCCGGCCGGCCGCCAGCCTTCAAATTATGGGGTCATTCTTCGGCTCTTCGGCGTGCCCCAGGCCCCCTCTTAGGGCATCGGCAGCCCTTCCTTGTCCGAGAGGGACGACATGACGCCGCGCAGGGAGGGCGGCAAGGCGCAAGCCGGCGAGCTCGAGCATACGGGGAACGCAGTGGCCGCTGCATGTCGGGCAGCCAGCCACGTGCGGCGTGCAGAGGTTTGCTCTGCGCCACTGCCCCATCGCGCTCGGGCTCTCGGCGCAGGATGGAAAGGAGTTGCGCGATGAAACGCACAACGGTTCTAATCTTGGCGGCCTCGCTCGCGGGCGTGTTAACCGTCGGGGCGACGAGGACCCGCCGGTCTTCGCGCCGCTTGGTCGGTAATCGTTCCAACATCTACGGCGCCTGAGCATGCGAAGACGAGATTGTATCGTATTCTCCCGCAACCGCATGCGTTCTGCTCTATCATCACCTTAGCCTGCGTAAGGCTTCCGGCCTACTGGATCATCGCCTTGGCTTCCTCGAGATTGGGTACCTTGCCTGAAACCTTCACCTCTCCGTCCACGACCAGGGCCGGCGTTACCATTACGCCGAACTCCATTATCTTGTCGATTTCCTCTACCTTCTCAATCTGGTACTCGATGCCAAGCTCTTTTGCAGCGGCTTCTGCCGTTTCCATCAACTTCTGGCATTTGGGACAACCGGTTCCGAGAATCTTCAGGTCTTTCATTGCGTTTGCTCCTCTTTGTTTCTTGGACACAAATAATGCCCTGCCGTGTGATTTCACCGCGTGTATCTTCTTCCTCTAGACAATCGCGCCAAACAGCATTCCGCTCACTGTCGCCATGACGATGACGAGCAGGACGAAAACAACGGCCTTCTTTGTGCCGAGCACGCTACGGATAACCAGCATATTGGGCAGGCTCAGCGCCGGACCGGCGAGCAATAACGCCAAGGCAGGGCCCTGTCCCATGCCGTTTCCAATCAATCCTTGGAGAATCGGGACCTCTGTTAGTGTGGCGAAGTACATGAAAGCGCCCACGACCGACGCGAAGAGATTGGCCCAAACGGAGTTACCACCCACGAGTGAAGCGACCCATTGTGAAGGGATGAGACTTTCCTGACCGGGCCGGCCAAGCAGGAGCCCGGCAATAAGGACTCCAAAGAAGAGCAAAGGGAGAATCTGTTTCGCGAAGGTCCACGTCGACGAAAACCAGGACTGCATCCCTTCTCCATCGGTGTTCGCAATGAGCGAAAGCCCCAACACGCCCAGGGAGAAAGGCAATAAGGGCTCATGCGGCACGAGCAGCGCAGCTCCGGCGACAAGCGCCGTTGTTGCCAGAACCTTCCACAGACGCACGCCAAACCAACGGACAAGAATCGCGCCCAATCCAAGACCCGCCGCCGCCGTCAGCCCCCATTTCCAAGTATATATGGCGTACCCTAGGCCGCCAGGCGAGTCCGGTTTGCCCCAGTTGGCAAAGACAAGGACGCCTACCATCGAAGCGAAATACAGCACGTTCTGCCAGAGGGGCCGGTCGACCTCGTCCTCCGGCATGGCGGCGGCAGCCTTCGCCTTTGGGACTTCCTCCTTGCGGAAGATCAGGTGCATGAGAAGCCCAATAATAACGCTGAAGGCAATGGCCCCAATTGCCCGGGCGATTCCGAGTTGAAGGCCGAGAACGCGTGCCGTCAGGATGATGGCAAGCACATTAATTGCCGGACCGGAATAGAGAAATGCCGCGGCAGGTCCCAGCCCGGCGCCCATGCGATAGATGCCGGCAAACAGCGGCAAGACGGTGCATGAACAGACCGCCAATATCGTTCCTGAGACCGACGCCACGCCGTAGGCAAGGACTTTGGGCGCGTTAGCGCCCAGGTACTTCATGACGGACGCTTGACTTACGAAAACCGCTATGGCGCCGGCAATGAAGAAGGCGGGGACAAGACAAAGGAGCACGTGTTCCTGGGCATACCATTTCACCAGGTGGAGTGCTTCCATGACGGCGTTGTCAAAGCGCGCCCAGCCTAGGGGAAGGTAGAAGCACACCAGGAACGCGCCAGCGATCCACGCGAGCGGCTTCCATTCTTTTGACCAATCCATCTCTCAATCCTGTGGCTTTTTGGCCAATTTGCCAACAATATGAGCAAAAAAAAAAGAGACGTATCGAGCTCACACAGCTGCGAGCTGCGCCTCGACATTCGACTTGACCACGGTCTCAATGCAGCTGAAGAGATTCGTCACACAGGGCACGCGGAGCGTGTAGTACACCTGAAGCCCGCGCTTCTCATCCTTGGCGATGCCCGCCTCCTTGAGAACACTAAGGTGCTTCGATACGGTGGATTTGTCGGCTCCGATCATGTCCGTCAACTGGCAGACACACCGCTCGCCTTCCGCCAGCTGGTCGATGATGAACAACCGCGATGGATGAGCCATTGCTTTCATAATCTTTGCCCGCGCCTGGTATCTTATCCGTTTTTTTGCGTCCATGGGCGATCTCCTTGGTTAGTTGGTATTTTAACCAACAAAGCCGCTTGCTGTCAAGAGACAGAACGCACAGCCTGATTCCGACTTTTTCGACGCAAGCCCAGCACACGCGCACTGGCAGCGAGCTCTTCCGCTACCTCGTCGAAGTGCTCCAGCCCCACCTGCCCGTGATGGAGCGTCTGCTCCACCGATACCTGATCCGCCGCAAAGCCGACCGCTTCGTGCAGACAGGCCAGCGGTCCCGGCTAACCCTGTCGCCCATTCCGATCCAGCCGTCCAAGCGCGACCTCGTCCTCCCGGCAGCAGGCATGCCGTCGCTCCACTATCACAACCAAGTCCCCCACATCAACACCGAGCGGCAGGGCCTAACCGTCTAAGTCGAGGTCTCCGGCAGCGTCAACGAACACCTGCTCAAGATCATCGGTCTCCCACCAATCACCGAGTAAGGGGACAAAAGACCTTCTTTGGCAGCGACCCTGCCGTCCACTGCACGTCCGTTGAGCGCGGGCGCTGCTGAATGCATCACAGTCTCCGGCGACCCTGTCCGCCATCTCTGTGCCTTGACTTTACATAGGTGCAGTTGGTAGACTCGCATCTTGTTTCTGTCTAAATTTAGAGGCGCTTGGATTATGCGCCGGCTACGAAAAACCCGGAGGCGAAGTAAGCGTGAAAACCTACGTCCCCAAACAGGGCGATGTTCAGAAGCAGTGGCGCGTTATTGACGCCCAAGGTAAAGTCCTAGGGCGGGTTGCCGCAGAAGCGGCTAGGCTGCTGCGCGGCAAACACAAGCCCCAATATACGCCGTATCTAGACTGTGGCGACTATGTGATTGTTATCAATGCCAGCAAAGCGCGTATAACGGGCAACAAGGCCGAGGACAAGTTGTATTACCGGCATTCGGGCTACCAAGGGCACTTGCACCAAATAACCTATGCTCAGATGATGGCCAAGGATGCCGCGCGCGCCATGACCTTGGCGATCCGAGGGATGCTGCCTCACAACCGATTGGGGCATAAGCTCTTAACGCATGTGCGGGTGTATCCGGGGCCCGATCATCGCCATGAAGCACAGAACCCGCAGGTTCATGAATTCTAGATGTTTCTGCAATAAACTGGGAGACGAAAAGACGTGGCAGAAGTTGCAAATGAGTTCGTAGCGGTCGGACGCCGTAAAGAGGCCCGTGCCCGCGTCAGGCTTAAGCTTGGCACGGGCGACATAATCGTCAATGGACGGAAGGTTGAAGACTACATGATGCGCGAGGTACTGGTCATGATGGCCAGACAACCCTTCCAGGTGACGGGCACAACCGACCGGTTCGACGTCCGCGTGCGTTGTGACGGCGGGGGCGCAGCAGGACAAGCGGGAGCGATCCGTCTGGGGATCGCCCGTGCCTTGGCCAAGTACGACGAAAGCCTTCGTCTCCCCTTGCGCAAGGCGGGCCTTCTCACCCGGGATGCACGGGAGGTCGAGCGCA
The DNA here is from genome assembly GCA_964493915.1 of uncultured Nitrospiraceae bacterium. Lineage (GTDB taxonomy): Bacteria > Hydrogenedentota > Hydrogenedentia > Hydrogenedentales > SLHB01 > CAZBQH01. The sequence goes on along the minus strand of CAZBQH010000503.1, from coordinate 5,270 downwards.
AGAAATATGGTCAGCCGGGGGCCCGCAAGCGCTTCCAATTCTCGAAACGCTAGAACACATTCCGAACCCATTTCAGTAAAGCGCTCTCCCCAAGGAGGGCGCTTTTCCGTTCGGGTCGCGGTGCGCATGGCAAGGGGTAAGACAGCGGGGACGAACGCCATACAGCGGCATAGAGCTTTTACCTGCTCGTGTTGATCTTATTAAGAACAGCCAACTTACAGCCCGGAACAGCAACGCGATGTCTCACAATATGATTGATCTCGAGGTCCCGCCTGTCACGGAAACAGCCGTGCTCGTCCGATTGGTCCTTCCGGAAGATTCGGACGACCAGGTCGAGGAGTCGCTTAATGAGATGCGGCAACTAGCCTGGACGGCAGGAGCGGAGATAGCCTGCGTATTGCTTCAGCGGCGTCCCAAGCCGTGCCCAAACACGCTGATAGGAACCGGCAAAGTCCAAACGCTCCTCGACGCCTGTCAGGAATATGAGGCGGACTTGGTGATCTTTGACAGCGACCTTTCGCCGCGTCAAGGCGCCAATCTGCGGGACGCACTAGGGGTCAAAGTGGTCGATCGAACACAGTTGATCCTCGATATCTTTGCTCAGCGCGCACGCACTATCGAAGGCAAACTGCAAGTGGAATTGGCCCAACTCGACTATCAGCTTCCGCGTCTTACGGGCCGGGGCGCCGCATTGATGCGTCAGCAGGGCGGCATCGGCGTGCGGGGTCCGGGCGAGCAGAAACTCGAGGTAGACCGGCGCGTAACGCGCAACCGCATTGGGCTGCTTAAGAGAGAGCTTGAGAATGTGCGGCGGCGCCGGCGCGAACAACGTAAGAAACGGCAGAAAAGTACGGCCTTGACAGCGGCGTTGGTAGGCTACACCAATGCGGGCAAGTCTTCCCTTCTCAACGCCGTCGCACAAGCAGGCGTTTTTGTCGAGAACAAGCTTTTCGCCACGCTCGACCCCACGAGCCGGCGATGCGTGTTACCCAGCGGCCGAACGTTGGTCCTGACGGACACGGTCGGATTCATTCGAAATCTCCCTCACCCTTTGATCGCTGCGTTCCGAGCCACGCTCGAAGAAGTAACGGAAGCGGACCTGCTGATTATCGTAGCCGATGCGGCGCATCCCGCCGTTGAAGAGCACTTGAAAGCAGTCAAGCAGGTGCTCGACGAGCTCGATGTACACGATAAGCCCGTTTTGAGAGCGTTCAACAAAATCGATATTGCTGATCCGCAGGTCGTACGGAAGCTCGCTGCGCCAAAAGAGACCTGCTTACCTGTGTCGGCGCGCACAGGGGAAGGATTGAGCGGCCTTATGAACGCTATCGATGCCCAACTCGCATCGAGACGGCGCCGGGTCCACCTACGCTTTTCCCAGGACAAGGCAGGACTTGCAGCAAAGGTATACGAGAACGGGCACGTCTTCAGCCAGACCTACGACGGCAACGACATCCTGGTCGAAGCAGAGATTGAACCGGCCCTTCTCGGGGCCATGCGGGAATACATGCGCTGAACGACGCACTTCGCGAGAAGCCACCCTGAATCCACGTGGCGGCGGTTGCTTTCAAAAGCGGGAAGCTGCTGCTTCTTCGGCACGTACAGGGACAGGAAACCTATTGGCTTGCGCGCTGCGGCGTGGACTACGGGGGACCAGACCCAGGCTCGCCGCCGTTCGGACAGCCCGTTCTCGTGGGGCATTTCTCATACCATCCTAACGTTCCCTGAACATGGATCTGGTACCGTTCTGATGCTCGTAGAACAGACAGGCGCGTGGGCCGCGCTCCCCATAGGGTCAACGTCCTGCCTGTTCGCCCATCAGCCCTCGTCGGCTCGCCTACGTTGCGCCGCGAGACCGCACGCCATGCACCCGTCTCGCGGCGCCCCTCCCTCATCTCGATCTTCTTTGGGTCAAAACGGCCATGCCCAAGGGATAAGAAGCGTCGCCGCGACAAGCAGAACAGCATTCAACGGAGCGCCTATGCGGACGAAGTCGCTGAACCTGTAGCCTCCAGGACCGAAAACCATCAGATTCGTCTGATAGCCGATGGGCGTGATCAAGCTGGCTGACGCAGCAAAGGCAACCGCCATAACAAAAGGCCGCGGGCTCACGCCGAGCTTCGCTGCAATAGCCACGGCAAAGGGAAAGACCAAGGCAGCAGCGGCGTTGTTGGTCACAACTTCTGTAAAAAGGGTCGTGGTCAAGTAGACTCCCGCCAGCACGGCATAGGGGCCCCAGTGCCCGGCCGCGCCCACAACAGCCTCCGTGACAAGGGAAACGCAACCCGAATTCACCAGGGCTTGACCGAAACCGAGAGCCGCGGCGATGGTAATGAGCGTCTGCCAATCTATGCTGCGCCGCGCTTCAGATATCGAAATGCACCGTGTTGCAGCCATTAAGCCAGCTACCAGAAACGCCGCCGCGACAATAGGAATAGCACCCGTCGCCATCAGACCCACAAGCAAAACGAGCAGGCCAAGGGCCGTGACCATCTTGTCATAGCGAAGGGGACGCGAGTCCTCGATGCCGCTGACGAGGAGAAAGTCAGGGTTGTTTCGATTGGCCCGGTCGAAATGGGGCCCGGTCTGGAGCAGCAGGGTGTCGCCTGCCCGCAGGACGATATCGCCCACCTTTCCCTCCAAACGTCCACCGCCGCGATGTACAGCGACGACTGCCGCGTTGTAGCGTGCGCGGAAATCGGCGTCCCGGATCGTTTTACCTACGACGGGGCACGTGTTGGAGACAACGGCCTCACACAACACACGGGCGCGCCGGCCTGTCGCATACGCCTCGTATCCGCTGTCTGCAACGGGCACCAAGCCCGGAATCTTCTCAAGATCGACAAGGGTCGAGACGACGCCGGTAAAGGTGATTACATCGCCCGGTCGCAGTATTTGGTCGGGCGGCACAGGAGAGATGACTTGATCTTCTCGGGTGATTTCGATGAGGTAGAGCCCGGGCAAACGGCGGAGCCCTGCTTGTTCCACCCGTTGCCCCGCGAGGCGGCAGCCGTCTTCAATGAGCAAGTTTGCGAGGTACTCCCGGGTAGAGTCGGCCAAGCGCTCGATAAGATCTTTGCGTACGGGAAGGAGACGCCGGCCCACGAAGAAAAGGTAGATAATGCCGACAATCGCGTAGGGAAGGCCCACCTTGCCCAGTTCGAACATGGCCATTGGATAGAGCGAGGCATCAAGAGAAGGATTCGACGCCACGGTCTGGCTCATCAGACCGTTGACGACGAGGTTGGTACTCGTACCGATAAGCGTGCAGGTTCCCCCAAGAATGCACAGATAGGACAAGGGAAGAAGCAGGCGCGAGGGCGCCACCTGATTGTGCCTGCACCAACGGCTAATGATAGGAATGAACATGGCTACGATGGGGGTATTGTTGAGAAAGGCCGACATGGGCGTCACAAAACCCGCCAGCCGGAGCAAGGCCGCGCGCTCGGATCGCGCACGCCCAAGGAGCCACGCCCCGAGCGAGTCAAGCGCTCCCGTTTCCCGCAGTCCCGCCGCCACCACATACAGCGCTCCGACGGTCAGCATCCCGGTATTCGAGAAGCCCAGAAACGCCTCCTCGGGCGAGATGATCCCAGGGATCAACACAGCCACGAGGGAAACAACCAAGAGGGCGTCGGGCGCAAGATTGGCAGTCAGACCCGCGAATACCAGAAGCAGAACTGCCAGGCAATAGATGCTTTCCCACGTCATAATGTTTTGTTCTCTTCTGATCCCCCTGAATGGACGGCCTATTATGGAGATTGGGGCGCATAAATCAACATTTCCTGCGAGACCATAGGTGCAGTTGGGTAGATCGAGAGGTTCTGTGCCGCGCAAACGGGGCCGGCCGTCACATAAACGGCGCGCCCCTTCACCAGCGCCTGTCAACGACGGTTTTTGAGCGACCTGACAGCCGCATAGTATACTCCCCTGTTTGCGGTTCTCCTGAATACAGAACAAGAAAGCAGGTCCTCATGATACGGAGCATGACCGGATTCGGCAAAGCGACGTCCGAAGCTGACGGCGACGCCTTGTCCGTCGAAGTAAGTTCAGTCAACCACCGCTACCTGGACTGCAGCATCCGTTTGCCCTATGCCTGGGCGGCCATCGAACCGGTTCTGAAACAAGCAGTGAGAGACTTGGTGGCCCGGGGCAAACTCAACTGCACCGTGAACCGCAAACGTACCGGGTCGCCGGTTGAGCGGGTCCTATTCGACGAGAACACAGCGCGGCAGTATGTCGAAGCGTCCAAGAAGCTCGGACAGCTTCTAGGAAACAATCAGACGGTTTCGCTGGATGTGCTGGCCCAGATGGAGGGCGTGTTCTACCAGGAAGAAGAGGAGGAAGACCTGGACGTCGTCAAGGACCGGGTGATTCCCGTACTGACGGCAGCCATTGAACGGCTTAATATGATGCGTTTGGGGGAGGGAGCGGCATTGGCCCAGGATATTCGGCATCGCATCGAGCTGTTGCGAGAAGCGCTCTCCGAGATCGAGACACGGTTGCCAAGTTTAAACAAGCGTTATGAGACCAAGCTGCGCACACGCATTAACGAGTTGAAGACCGAAACGGCGATTACGGAAGAGCGTATCGCCATCGAAGTGGCTATGCTCGCCGAAAAGGGCGACGTAACCGAGGAGGTCGTGCGACTCAAGGCCCACCTGGACCACATGGTCGAGCTGCTCGAGTCCAAAGAACCGGTGGGCCGGCGCTTGGACTTCCTGTCGCAAGAAGTGCAGCGCGAGGTCAACACGCTAGGTGTCAAAACCCGGGACGGGGACGTAGTCACGTTCGTACTGACCATGAAGTCAGAACTCGAGAGGATTCGTGAACAAGTTCAGAACATCGAGTAGCCCTCTGGCCAGGTATGGTAAGCTCTTTGTGGTGTCGGCCCCATCGGGCGCAGGCAAGAAGACAGTCCTCGATCGCCTCTTGGCGCAGGATCCTCAGCTCACATACTCGGTCTCGGCAACTACACGCGACCCGCGGCCCGGCGAAGTCGACGGAAAGGAGTACTATTTCCTCGACCGGGCCGAATTCGAGCGCCGGGTCACCGACGGCGCCTTTGTTGAGTGGGCCGAGGTTCACGGCAATCTTTACGGCACGCTGCGCACGGAGCTTGAGCGCCTCCGGTCTTCCGGGAAGGACGTGGTGCTCGAGATAGACGTTCAGGGAATGCGCAACCTGAAACGGGACGGCCTCGATGCTGCAACCATCTTCATCATGCCGCCTTCACTTGCGGAGCTTGAGAGACGGCTGAACAAACGCGG
>CAZBQH010000502.1:0-5634 GCA_964493915.1 uncultured Nitrospiraceae bacterium | reverse complement strand
GAGTGATCCTACCATCCATCCGCTTCTTGTTCAAACTGGCAACAGGGCGTGTCGCCGCCTACGGCGCCATAGAAGTGCCTTGACGGAAGAGGGAATTATATGGATACTCTAGAAACGGATTCCTGTAAAGCGGAGATGCCAGGAAGCAACTATCGAGGGTGCCGTTGCCCCTCGCAACGCAGGTGGTTGCGCGTGCACGAAAACTTTGACTTGGCTCAAGCCCGCCAGACGCCAAACCATCGAGCGGGGGCGATTTCAGACTATCTTCCGCAGCGACCAAAGAGGAAACAGCAACCATGTTGCAGAAAGGGGTGGGCAGACTTTTCAGGGAAGTCGTGATCGACCCCGGGCTGAAAGAGCTCGTGAACACGATCCTATTGTCTCCTGCATCCGATGCGGCTCAGGCCGTGAACGCCCGCCAACGGATCCGCCGAATGACCTCGCGCGCGCAAGCCTATCTGTATGCCTCCGAGATCCGGGGCTATCTTGAAGAAAAGACGAGCGTCGGCACAGAACACTGGGTGTTTCCCGTGGCGGGCGATCTTTTTCTCGACGCACTCGAAGCAAACCTTGACTCGATAGGCCCGAATCTTTTCAAGGACCACTATTCAGCGGCGATGGGCTGCTACAAACAAGGGGACCAGCCGGCCAAAATCGTGGAGACGCCCCTGTATGTGGTAGACCTGCTTCTGGACCGATCGATTGCAGTGTTCCTGACGCGGGGAGAGAGTCAACAGCCCCAAGAAGGCATGACTCTGTCCTTTATGGTGCAGGAGGAAAACGGAGACGTTCGCAAACTCATCAACATTTTCATAAGCATGGCGCGGCAGTGTATAGAAGACACCGTCGCGGCGGTCAGCACAGCCAACTGGCCCGCGCCAAAGGACTACATCGAGTTCATCACCGAGGTCAAGGGCCAGCTCGACGAAATCCTTCGCCAATGGGACACGTTCCATAAAAACGCCGATCTCGACAAGATGGGGGAGGAGGATTACTTGCTCAAGGGCATCGAGATCGCGGAACACACTTCTCATAAGCCCCTGAGCGGATTGTTCAAGGAACGTCTCGCCGACCTGTACCGCCGGGAGGGGCGGCGCGAAGTCCTGATTGAAGGGCTCGACGAGCCAACACACAATACGTACACGGCTGCATGTATCTACCTCGAGTACGCAAACACGGCGCGCGATGCATCGGCTTACAGCTTGGCGCTCCGGTTCTATAACCGGGCCTTCAGAACCTATATCCGCATCCATGACAGAACCTGCGCAGCCAAGACGCTCGTCGAGAAGGCCAGAGCCTACATCAAGAATGCGGAAGAGAAAGACGAGGTTCGACGGAATCTCCACGAGGCGGTGCGCCTCGTCATGGCGCATATCAAGAACCTGCCTTACGGCACACTGCCGTCGGTCGCCGACGATGCGGCTATCGGCTTTCTCGAGAAGAAGGGCTACCACATCGAGGCTAAGGCGTACAAAGAAGCGCTAGACAACACGAAATGAGCCTCTTTGCCGGTCGTCATGTGGCGCACGGGCATTCCCTTCCTTTAGGATTGTTTCCCTCAATGGGGCGGGCGTCCTGTGTTTTCGTCTTGGCAAGCTGCTGCAAAGGAAAATCACCTCATGCAAAACCGCTGCGAGCGCTGGTTGCGGGAGATCCAGGACCACCTCAAAAACGAGCTGCTGCCCTACTGGGCGACCCACGGCATCGACAAGCAGTATGGCGGCTTCCTTACCTATTTCGACCGGCATGGCAAACCCACCGGCGAAACGGTCAAAACCCTTCTGGGCCATGCACGCATGGTCTACACGTATGCTTCGGCGCACCGCGTAGGGTTCGGAGAAGGCCAATTCCTCGACATGGCGCGCCAAGGCGTCGAGTTTCTGCTTGACCATTTCCTGGATCGCAGCCATGGCGGATGGTATTGGACCGCCGAACAAGACGGCACGCCTCTGAACCAGAGCAAGTTGACCTACGGCCACGCGTTCATCCTCTACGCCCTAAGCGAGTATCTCATGGCTTCGGGCGACTACCGCATCATGGAGAAGGTGGTCGGAACCTACGAGGTGCTCGAAACGCTCGCCGCGGACAATTGCTACGGCGGCTACTACGAGTTTCTCGAGCGGGACTGGTCGAAAAAGAAACCTGGCAAATACGGCGGGGATCGCAAGTCGTTCGACGTCCACATGCACTTGATGGAGGCGTTTACAAATCTCTACGAGGCAACAGGCGTCAAGATATACAAGGAACGCACCATCGAGATTATCACGTTGATCTTTGAACGCATCTTGCACCCCGAATTCGGCACGGGCATCGCCCAATTCGCCCTCGACTGGACACCTCTACCGCAAATCCTATTTGCCGACGTCTGGGGCTCGGACCGCGATGCTGACGGGGGCGGCAGCCGTCCCCTCAACAACACAAGCTTCGGTCACAATGTCGAGTTCGCTTGGCTTCTGAAACACGCCTGCCGCACACTTGACGTAGATATCGCTCCGTACAAAGACACCCTGCGCAGAATCTTTGATCACTGCTGCCGTTACGGCATCGACTGGGAGCGTGGCGGCGTATACTGCGAAGGTCCCCATGACGGACCGGCCCGTGAACGGAACAAGGAGTTCTGGCAGCAAGCTGAGTGCCTCGTGGGCTTGCTCGACGCCTACGCGCTATTCGGCGATGCCAAGTACCTCGACGCGTACGACAAGGTCCACCGCTTCGTCATGGACTACGTCGTCCACCACGAAGTAGGCGAATGGTTTCCACTTTTCGATGAAAACAATAACCTTGTTTGGGATTACATGGGCCATGCGTGGAAAATCAACTATCACACGGTCCGTTCGATGATTCAGAGCGAGACCCGTCTCCTGAAAATCCTGCACAGAGCCTCCGGCCAGGGGCGCGCAGAGGCCGATCTCTGAACACGCTTCACGGGCGTCGCTATATCCGGCGGAACGCGCTGAGCGTCTTCCAGGCGGACTTTTCCCAGGTATACTCAGCAGCCATGTGCCGGCCCAGGTTGATGTGCTTCTCGCGATCCGTCGGGCTCTCCGCCAAACCGCGGCGTAGTGCAACCACGAGATCCTTCGGGCTCTCAGGGTTGTAGTAGATGGGCGCTGTCCCAGCCACCTCCGCGGCGGCGCCTGTACGTCCCGTCAGTACGCGTGCACCGGCCCCCATCGCCTCGAGCACGGTCGCTGCGGAACCCTCCTCGACGGCGGCGTTGATGTACAAATCGCAATGCTGGTAAAGGCTGGCCAAATGGTTGGACGCACATTGATCGATCTGGAGCACGTGTGCTGGGCGCGTTGCCGCTTCCCCGTCCTCCGCGCCGCCGACCATCACGAGGACGTGTGCTGTTTCGCGCCGCAGACGTGCAAAGGCATCCAGCAGCCGGCTGATGCTTTCGGGCGGCAACTCAGCGGCAACGGTAAGGAGGTAAGGCTTCTGGACCAGGCAAGACTGGGGTTCGCTAAATAGGGGGTCCACGCCGAGAGGGGCAACAACAACCTTGTCCATAGGAACTTCATAATCTTCGAGAAGGCGTTTCTTGACGAAATCTGACGGCGCGACTATGGCGGTGGCGGCAGCGCAGGTGCGCCGGAAGTGGCCGCCTTGGCGTTCAAAAATCCCCCGGCGCTCTGCCGGAGTGCGCTCGATGTTTAGTACGGACAGTACAGTTGGGACGCGGGATCGCGGGGCGGTCCGCAGAGGCGTGAACAGGGCGTCGACTCCAGCTTGCTGGATGGCCTGGTCCAAGGATTTGCACGTTTGGGCTCCTCCATGGGCACTCAGACCGGGCTTGCCTACGCAAAAACGCTCCCACCCATGGAACATGTCGTGGTTTGCCGGGTCAGTAAATAAGACGAAACGGGCTTCGCCCTGCAGCACGCGCATTTTTGCCAGGACATTTCGGAAATAGAGGGTCTCGACTCGATAGCCGGGCCTGAGCGAGACGGTGTTTACACCTATGCGCATCCGTACGCCTTGTCAGCGCTGTTGAACCAAGAAACCTTGTCTTGTCTAGGTTCTATTCACTCGATATAACCCAGATCGGACAGGCGTTTCTTGATCTCTTCTTCCTCTTCCGGCGAATAATCAGAGGCTTCGAGATCGACTATTCCTTCTCCGGCAAGCGTGTCAAGCACTTTCTCGGCGGCAAAATCAGGGGTGTCGTTGGGATCAAGCTCGACCTCGAGCACATCGCCCTCAGGCCTCATCCCTCTGTATGCGTCCAAAACAAGGACGCCGTTGCGCGAGAGGAGATAGCAGACGAGAGCGACCGCTTTGTCGCTGCCCAAGGTGTTGATAACGCCTTGGTCGATCCGCTCGACGCGATGGCCGAGTTCGATCAGACGCATCGCCAAAGCCCGTTCCGTTTCGGCAGCGTGTGCTCCTGCCAACTGAATTGTGACGCCTTTGGACATTAGAAAACAGCTCCTACTTAATCACCTTGCCCTGCATGTCTCCCGGCGGCTCGATGCCGAAGAGGTCGAGAATAGTCGGCGCGACATCCATCAGGTTGAGCCCTTTGAGCTCCTCGCCTCCGCGGCCCGACCGATCGTCCATGATAAAGATGCCGTGGTAGTCGTGATTGGCATCGTCAGGCCCGGTGTCGTTCTCGAAAGTATAGATGCTGTCGAAACCGACGCTGCCCACAGAGCGCCATGCAAGGTTTCCGAAATAGACGATAAGGTCGGGTGCGATGCCGTTGACCGTCTTGTAGATTTCGTTCGGTTTGAGGACGCGGTTTCCGAGCGGCTTGCCTTCCGGGCCGGTCATGCCTTCGATTCTGGCTGCCATCTCGTCCCGAAACCGTTCGTATTCGCCCGCCGGAACGACTCCCTGAGGTTCGCGTCCCTCGACATTGAAGAACACCCGGGCATAGTATCCGCCCGAACTCCAGGCCTTCGTATGCGGCCAGTCGATGGTGCAGTCCTCGATGCGCTTCACGCCGTCGAGCGTATCCCGTATCGCAAGGAAACCTTCGTTTATCAGCCACTGATTAACGCAAATGCCCCCTATCATGCCCCTGGCGCCATGGTCGGAAAGGACAAGAACGGCTGTCTCATCCCCAACACGCTCGATGAGGCGGCCGACATGTCGGTCCACCGCTTCGTAGTAGTCCCGGATTATGTTCTCGTAGGGATTTCCCGGCTCGAATTTTGGGTGGCTTGGGTCCCCATACTTCCAGAACCCATGATGAAGCCGATCCACGCCCATTTCGACCATAAAGAAAAAATCCCAAGGCTTCTGCTCGATAAGATACCGGGCCGCTGCAAAGCGGTTCTCCATGAAACGGTACATGTTCTGCAGCAAAAGATCCTTCTTTTCGGTACGGAAATCCTTTACGTCGAAGATATACTCGCCGAGAACGTTCTCCAACTCAGTTTTCAGCGCCCGCGGGTACGTATACTCGACGGTCGCGTTCGGCGCCAGGAAACCCGCCGCCAGCCACCCGTTTACCGGGCGAACAGGGTAAGTCTGCGGAACGCCAAGAACGACGACCTTGCGGCCCTGCCGCGACAGCACATCCCAGACTCGAGGCTCCTTCACGGCCGAACCGTTGGCCGTGAACATGGCGTCATAGGACGTATCTTTACGGTTGCGGAAACCGTAGATACCCAGCGTGCCCGGATC
>CAZBQH010000501.1:0-2335 GCA_964493915.1 uncultured Nitrospiraceae bacterium | reverse complement strand
AAGACGACCGCCTACTTCAGGCGCTTCAAGGGCGACAGGCACAACCAGGACAAGACGCCGCACTTCTTGTGGAATGCGAAGATGCGGTTCGGCAAGACCTTTGCGGCGTACCAACTGGCCAGAAAGATGGGCTGGCGTAAAGTGCTGGTGATGACCTTCAAGCCGGCCGTACAGAGCGCGTGGGAAGATGACCTCAAGCAGCACGTGGACTTCAAGGGCTGGCAGTTCATCAAGCCCGGCGGGATGACCTACGAGGACGCCGACAAGAGCAAGCCGTTCGTCTGCTTCGGTTCCTTTCAGGATTATCTTGGCAAGAACAAGAGCACCGGCGGCATCAAGACCAAGAACGAATGGGTCCACGCGACGAACTGGGACTGTGTGATCTTCGATGAGTATCACTACGGAGCGTGGCGCGAGAACGCGAAAGCACTATTTGATGACGAAAGACAAGAAGACGAGTCTGTACAAGATATAGGGCCTTCCGAAGACGACACGGTCGAGACGCTGGAGGGTATTTTACCAATAACAACGGATGCGTATCTGTACCTGTCCGGAACGCCGTTTCGGCAAATTGCATCGGGGGAGTTCATCGAAGAGCAAATCTTCAACTGGACGTATTCGGATGAGCAACGAGCCAAGCAGGACTGGCCAGGCGACGACAACCCGTATGTATGCCTGCCGCGCATGGTGTTGATGACCTACCAACTGCCCGATGCGATTCGAGAGATCGCCATGCAGGGCGAGTTCGACGAGTTCGATCTGAACGTGTTCTTCTCGGCTGAGGAAAAGGGCAAAAAAGCACGGTTCCAATACGCAGAGGAGGTCCAGAAGTGGCTGGACCTGATTCGCGGGGCGTTTCAGGCGACCACCGTCGACAACCTCAAGCTGGGCGCGAAGAAGCCGCCGATGCCGTTTTCGGATGTGCGGCTGCTCAACGTCTTGTCGCACACGTTCTGGTTTCTTCCGAGCGTGGCCTCTTGCCATGCGATGCGGAACCTGCTCGCTCAGAAGCAGAATCGCTTCTATCACGACTATGAGGTGATCGTCGCGGCGGGAGCCGGCGCCGGCATCGGGGTGGCCGCCCTGCCGCCTGTGCTCGAAGCGATGGATGATCCGCTGAAGACCAAGACGATCACGCTGTCCTGCGGCAAGTTGACCACCGGGGTGACGGTGCGGCCGTGGACGGGGATTTTCATGCTGCGCAATTCGTCCAGCCCGGAGACGTATTTCCAGGCGGCTTTCCGCGTTCAGTCGCCTTGGACCGTGCGCAATCCGGATGGCGATTCACCCAACGAGGAAGTGGTCATCAAGAAGGAGTGCTATGTCTTCGACTTCGCACCAACCCGTGCTCTGCGGCAAATCGCCGATTACGGCTGCCGACTGAATGTCGACGAGAGCAGCCCCGAGAAAAAGGTGGAGGAGTTCATCAGCTTCCTGCCTGTCCTCGCCTATGACGGCGGTTCCATGAAGCAGGTGGATGCTGCGGGTATTCTGGACATCGCGATGAGCGGCACGTCGGCGACGCTGCTGGCCAGGCGTTGGGAGAGCGCGTTGCTGGTGAATGTGGACAACGCCACGTTGGGGCGGCTGATGGCCAGCGAGGCGGCGATGGAGGCGCTGATGAGCATGGAGGGCTTCCGCAGCCTGAATCAAGACATCGAGACCATCATCAACAAGTCCGAGGCGGTGAAAAAGACCCGTAAGGAAAAGAACGACGAGGAGATGACGCCCAAGGAGCGGAAGGAACTCACCGAGGAGGAAAAAGAGTACAAGAGCAAGCGGAAGCAGATTCAGGAGAAGCTGATTAAGTTTGCCACAAGGGTGCCGGTCTTCATGTATCTGACCGATTATCGAGAGCACTGCCTGAAGGATGTGATTACCCAGTTGGAGCCGGGGCTGTTCAAGAGGGTCACCGGCCTGTCCGTGAAGGACTTTGAACTTCTGGTGAGCCTCGGGGTGTTCAATAGCTCGCTGATGAACGACGCGGTTTATAAGTTCAAGCGCTACGAGGATGCCAGCCTGAGCTACACCGGGATTGATAAACACGAAGGCGAGGAAAACATCGGCCTGTACGATACCACGATGAGGCGGGACGAGAATATTTCGGTGTTTGAAAATATCGAGGCAGAGCCGTATAGGAGCTGAGACGCCTGGATTATGGCCGTTGGAAGAGGGTGAGGCGCATGCCGCCGGTCCCCGCGAAGAGGTTGGCGACGCGGGCCAACTGACAAGAAGCTAAAGAAAATAGCGTCTCCCGCCATCCGCTCATACACCACCCAATTACGCTCGCATGTCTTCGCCGCGATTTATGCACCAGGCTCAATGATTCTCTTCA
>CAZBQH010000500.1:0-10681 GCA_964493915.1 uncultured Nitrospiraceae bacterium | reverse complement strand
GGGGGCCGCCGCGCTCTCTGCGCGGCACATAAAGGTAGCCGCCGTCGATATAACGTTGAATATCTCTCTCGGTCCAGCCGCTTTCGCGCAGTTCGTCGAACCGGACCTCCGGCACGCCTCCGGACGTCAGCGGGACGCCCTCGCGCCACAGCAACGGCTTGCCCACGGCCCATGAGTTGTTGAAATAAGTTTTCCAGGCATGGTCGAGCGACGTAAAAGTGCGGTGGGTCGCGAGATCATGATTCAGCGAGGCCATCGCCAGGGCCAGGCCCCCGTTGGCCAGCAAGTCGGCGCGCACGGCGTTCTGGACGTTCGTGGCCGATTTGAGCTCGAAACGGCTCGTAGCGTAGAACACGAGGGCCAGCGAGAGCACGATGGCAAAGACGGATACCGCAATCACCAGCGCCTGGCCACGGTTTTCAGATAATGCTCTCATCGCTTCCTTCCCTGGCCGCGGGCTGACGCGCCGTCCTCCCCAGGCAACCCGATCCAAACGCCCCTGCCCCAGCCCATCGAGGCCCGCCATCGAACGCCATCCCGCTCCCCGCGTGTACGCCGAATGACGACGCGCACGCATTTCGATCTCTTCTCACCTATGTTCAAGGCCTTCTACCGGTTTGCCCAAGGCCGCCGGCGCCCGAGGCCCTTTCCGTACAAACGGGGCAACTGCAACCAGTTATGCAAATCTCGACGGGGCAAGACGGCCCCGCCGGATGCTTTATATTTGATCGCGCAAGGCCATGCGCGCATAGCCGGCAGGAAGATCGACGATCTGCACGAAATCCTCCTTGAAGTCGGCTGCGCCCGGCATGGTCCGCTCGAAGGTAAAGGGAAGCCGCGTCTCGACCAGCTCGGGAACCCGCGGCGAGAGCGGCGAACCCATCTTGTAGCGGGCGGGCGCTTCCCGCAGCATCAATAAGGCCAACTCCGCAGATAACGCCGACGACTCGTAATCCGGGTGTTTTGCATTCAACAGCTCGACCCCGGGAATATTGGCTTCGGCATTCCAATAAGGCGTCCAGACCAGGCTTTCGTCCTCGATCCGGAGAGTAGGCTTAAGCACTTGAGCATAGCGGAAGAAGGCCGCATCTGCTGCGTGATATACCGGATAGTAGTAGTCCACCTCATTATCCATGCCATAGTCGACCACCACCCTGTCGAGCCAGTAATCCTCCCACCCGTCGCCGAGGGGCGCGGGCAGTTTGTCGCGGAGAGGCAAGAGCGGGCGCTGCTGAACATAGACGGGCAGATTCTCAGGAAGCTGGGCAATCTCGAGCTTCTCGTCCAGGGGCCGTTCGCCGCCGATTCCCCATTCAGCAACGCCCTCCGCCACGATATAGTCTCGAGGCTCCTCGCCGAGCTGTTCCCAGATGTCGGGCAGAAACTCGAGCAGCCGCGCGTCGCGCCCGATCATGCGGATCCACATCTCCCGTTTGCGGGCCGCCACAATCGCGTCGACAACGGCAGCCGGCAGGCCGCTGTCGGCCAGCGGGCGCGTCGTGTTCCTGACGCAGTACAGCGCCTGCCACATCAGATACTCGGCGCTCCCCAACTCGGCGCCCGCCAATTCCGGATAGTTCTCGGGCGGCCACTGAAAGGGAAACGTGTCGAGGTCTTGACGGCCTGGTTCGATAAACCGGACCAAGGCGTAGGTGTTCCGCTTCTCCTCGTCAAGGGTGCTGAACGTCGTCGAGGAGATGTACGGGCTTACGACATAGGTAATGCGGCCAAGATTGGCCTTGGTCCGCGCGGCGTCGCCCCGTGCGTAGTTGGCCGTGCCGACAAACATGAAACCGATGGGCGTGCCAAAGAAGTTCTGGGCGTCGCCGTGTTCGCGCGCAGTGAAGCCGACAGTCAAGTCGCGCTCGATGACGTTGAAGGCCCCGCGGGCCATCTCGTAGGCGTCTACCATCTGGTTGGCTTGGCGCGTAGTGCGCAAACTCGAAACGAACAAGCCGACGACGACCACCATAATGATCGAAAAGATGGCCATCGCCACCAGCAGCTCAATCAGCGTGAAGCCCCGTTTCGAGGACGATACGTGTATCATAGCTCTCGCTCCACTCGGCTAACGGCGCGCCACGTAAGTGACGAACTGTTGGGTGCTGCCGTCGGTCATCGTAACGGTAAAGGTTACGCGTTGAAGGTACGTGTTGGCGGCCCCTCTCATCCGTTGCACCGTGCCCTCGAAGCCCTCGACCAGGTGGTGGCGGCCCGCGTAAAGGTCGTAGATGCTCGATGCAGCCGCCAAGTTGCCGGTCGTAAGCAAGGCCTCAGCGCCCTCCGCCCGGAGCCGGGCCAAACGCGAGCCCGCCAGTTCGGCAGAGATTTGCCGCTGCACTGCCTGGCGGGTCTGCTGAAGGCCCAGGGGAAACATCTGGACAACGGCGAGCACGCCTACGCCCAGAATAGCCAGGGCGATCAATATCTCGAGAAGCGTGAAGCCTTGCGTTCTTTTCATGGGGTGCTGTCCTCCGGCGCGCGCACTAAGCGGCCCCGCTCACCACCTTGACGCGGCCGGTGGTGGCGTAGAGTTCGATGACCGTATCCCGCGACACCTCGACCCGGGGCCCATTGGGGTCCTCGGGGTTCGGCGCCATAGCGAAGCGCTCCGACTCAGGCTGGCCGGGCAGCAGCCCCACGTGGATCCGGTACTTGTTCCGTTCACTGTCCATAAAGCCGCTGGATTTAAAGACGTGCGCGTCGGCAACAGCAAACTGCATGTCGCCGGGAAAATAAAGATAGATTTCGTTCAGACCGGTGATAGATTCCGCATAAGGCTCGCCCGTTACGGGATCATCCAGGAGGATTCCCGTACCTTCCGGCAAAGGCGTGAACGTTCCTTCGCCGCCTTCGACCGGCGCAAACACTCCCTTGTCGAGCACAATCTCGAGGGTCGTATAAACCGGCCACTCAAAGTCCGCAACATCATCCTTGATATCCCTCACTTCCTCATCCCGCAGTTTGCGCACGAGGATGTAATGCGTGATCGCGTCGAGGGGGCCGCCTTGCCGTCCGGGATCCTCGACGGTTCGCTTCTCATAAGCGACAGCCGCGTCCGTATTGAACGTCACAGCCTGGACCTTGGCCGCTTTGAGCGTATTCTGCAAATACCGGGCGGCGTCCGCCGTCGGATTGGAGCTGAAAAGCCCCGATCGCGCCATGACCGGGATCGTAATGCCGGCAAGCATCGCAATGATCGCCATGACCACGAGCAACTCGATCAGCGTGATGCCGCTCCTGTCGCCCGCGGCACGGCCCGCTCTGTCGGCGCAATTCCGCAAATCGTTCTCCTCTCAAAACAAGGGCGGCGGGATGCCGGCCCGTACTACGGCACTAGTTGTAGAAAAACTCCCAGCCCTGCTGATTGTCCCAGTTGTTGATGTCGTCGCCCCCGCCGTAATAGAGAAGATCCAGCCCATATTCGACATTTCGTAACTCGAAATTCGTGTTGATCACCTTCCCAAGAGGCTGGTCGATCACTCGGTTGTCGCCCATCGAATAGATGTAGACAGACAGGTTGTAGGGCGCCGGAAAACCCTCGATCCCATCGGCAATCGGATTCCCGGGCAGGTCTTGATCAGCAACGGCCTTGGCGTAATCGTTGTAAATGTAAGGTTGGTACAGTTCCTCTTTGTCTGGGGGCGTGTCTGGATTGACCCGCCAGGACCGGAAACCGACCTTGGCACTCTCGCGCCGCCCCAAGGGCCCCAGGTAAAACTGGTATTTCTCACCCCAGGGGTCCTTGCCGAGGTCGAGATACGAGTCGCCCAGCTTGGCTTTCATCTCGTCGCGGAACTGCAACCCGTTGTACTGCCCTACGTCTGCGTTCCGGCCGACACGGAGCAACTCATAGCACAGGTCCGTATGCAAATCGTAAAGACGCATGCCTACGGCCAGATTGTCGAGCGCTCCGACGGTTTCCTGCGTAAAGAGCTGGCGAAGATCCCGCACGCCGGCCGAGGCCATGAGATCCGTCAGGGCAAGCTCGGCCTGGCGCACCTCGGCCATCGCCTTGGTCATGCGCGCTTTGTTAATGTATTTGCCGACCCGCGGCGTTACAATCGCGGCCAAGATGCTGATGATGGCGATCACCACCAGCAGCTCGATGAGCGTAAAGCCTCGATTCCACTTCATTGCATGCAGCCTCCTACATAGATGGCGAGAGCGCCCATCTGTTGCGTCGCGATGTTCTTATGTAGCATTACTTAAGGTGTCAATCAGTTTGATGATAGGCATGTACAGCGAGATGACGATAAAACCCACCACGCCGCCCAGGAAGAAGATCAGCATGGGCTCAAGCATGCGCAACATGACCTCGACGGCGGCCTCGACTTCCGCATCGTAGATGTCGGCCACTTTGTGCAGCATGGAATCGAGGCTTCCGGTCTCCTCCCCGACGTCGATCATGTTGACCACCATCGAAGGAAACACGCGCGACTCGTCAAGAGGCCTGGCAATGGTGTCGCCTTCTTTGATGCTGTCATGCACTTTCTGGATGGCCTTCTGGATCGAGTAATTCCCGATGGTTTCCTTGGTAATCCGGAGGGACTGGAGAATAGGTACGCCTGAGGTAATCAGCGTGCCGAAGGTGCGCGCAAAGCGCGCTACGGCAACCTTCGTTACCAAGTCGCCGACCAGCCAGACCTTCAAGATGACCCGGTCAAAGACGCGCTTCACAAAGGGGATCTTAAACAAAACCTTCAAGCCGATCAGGATGGCGCTGATGTAGACGAGCAACAGCCACCAGTTGACCTGCATGTAGTCGCCCGCTGCGATAAGAAACGCCGTCATTTTCGGCAGCTCGGTGTCGAGCTCCTTGAAGAATTCGGCGAAAGCAGGCACCACGAAGGTCAACAAGAACCCGACGATGCCCGTAGCGATGATGATCACGGCGATGGGATAGATCAAAGCGCCGCGGACCCGCCGTTTCAGGGCTTGGCGACGTTCCATGTATCGCGCCAAACGGTCCAGGACCACCTCGAGGATACCGCCGACCTCGCCGGCGCGCACCATGTTGACGTACAGCCGGTCGAATGCGCGCGGGTGTTTCGCAAGCGCCTCGGAGAACGTGGCCCCTGATTGGACATCGGAGGTAACCTCGCGCAGGATGTCTTTCAGTTTGCACGGCTTCATCTGGCCGATCAGCACGTTCAAACTGCGCAACAGCGGCAAACCGGCCTCGATCAGCGTCGAAAGCTGACGGGTCATGATCACAATCTGTTTCTGTTTAACGCCGCCAATGTAGAACTCCGAGATCTTCCTCTCGCCCCGGCGCGCTTTCTTCTCGTCGCTTTTGGTGGCCTCGCGCACCGTGGTCGGAAACAGGCCCAGATTCCGAATGTCGTTGATGGCCAAGGCCTGGCTGTCGGCATCGATGACGCCGAACGACTGCTTGCCCTGTTTGTCGACCGCCTTATAAGCGTATTTTGGCACGGTTCCTCTCCTAGACCTCGTCCTCGTCGTACCTGTCTGTACTGGCGAGGACCTCTTCAGTGCTCGTGATCCCCTGCACGCATTTAATCAACCCTTCCTCGCGCAACGTGCGCATGCCTTGATTCCTGCGCGCATAGACGCGCATCTCGGCAGCCATCGCACGGTTAAGGATCATGTCCGCAATCGCGTCGTCCACTGTAAGCAACTCAAACAGGCCGATACGCCCCATGTACCCGACGTAGTCGCATGCCGGGCAGCCTACCGGCTTGTAAAAGTGGAACTTAGGATCCTGGCGCCACGCCTTGGGCACGCCCATCCGGTCCATCTCCTCCTCGTCGGGCCGGTATGGCTTGCGGCAGTGGCGGCACAATACCCGCACCAACCGCTGGGCAAGCACCGCCGTCAGCGACGAAGTGATCAGGAACGGCTCGACGCCCATGTCCAGCAAACGGGTAATGGTCTCGGCGGCGCTGTTCGTGTGAAGCGTGCTTAAGACCAAGTGGCCAGTCAAAGACGACTCGACGGCAATCTCTGCCGTCTCGAAGTCGCGGATCTCGCCGACCATGACGATGTCGGGGTCCTGACGCAGAATCGAGCGCAGGCAGTTCGCGAAGGTAAGGCCAATTTCCTCGCGGACCTGGACCTGGATAATCTGCTCAATCTGGAGCTCGACCGGGTCCTCCGTCGTGATGATTTTTACCCCGGGCTTGTTGAGTTCGTTCAGGCAGGCGTACAGAGTCGTCGTCTTGCCGCAGCCGGTGGGCCCTGTCACCAAAAAGATGCCGTTCGGCTGTGCAAGCACGCTGTAAATCGATTTGAGCGCTGTCGGAGTAAACCCGAGTTTGGTTAGATCAACCTGCACCGCCTCCCGGTTCAGGATGCGAAGCACCACATTTTCCCCGAACAGGGTGGGCAGCGTCGCCACGCGGATGTCGATCTCGGAATCGCCGATCTTCAGCTCGATGCGAGCGTCTTGAGGCAACCGGCGCTCCGCGATGTCCATGTTGCACATCACCTTGACACGCGACACCAAGGCGAGCGCAAGGGTCTTGGGCGGACTCACAATCTCTTGCAGAACGCCGTCCACGCGCAGACGGATGCGGAAGTCCGATTCGTACACCTCGAGGTGGATGTCGGACGCGCGCTTCTGAACTGCTTCGAGCAACACGAGATTGACAATCTTGATAACTTCAGGCTCTTGGGCCAAGTGGATCAAGTTGTCTACATCGCCCACGATCTCCTGCTGGCCCATCTCTTCGGCGGTCAGCTCCGAATCGCCTACCTGCACGATCAGCTCGTTAAGCGTCTGATGGATCGACTGCGTCTCGTAGGCGTAATTGTTTTTGATGAAGTTGGCGATCTCTTCCTGGCTCGCAATCGCGCCTTGAACAGGCTGCCCGACGATCTGGCGGATATCATCGACCACGTGCACGTTGAGCGGATCGGAAAGGGCGATCATCAGAACGCCCTCTCTCTCGCGAACAGGCACGACATTATAGAACCGTGCGATGTCCGGCGTGATCTTGTGAAGCACCTCGTCGTTCACCGTCACCTGGCTCAAATCGACGCGCTCCATTCCCGCCTGTACGCCGAGGGCCTCGACAATGTCCTGTTCCGTACAGAGATCCATCGTGACCAAGACGCGGCCCAGCATTTCGCCGGTCAACCGCTGACGCTGGAGAGCCTCCTCGAGGTCCAGCGGGCTGATCACGCCGTTGTCAATGAGAATATCGCCTATCTGCCGCTCTTGAATAACTGCCATTGCTCTTCCTCACACGGCCGTTTGCCCGCGGACTACGCTGCCGGGGCCGTCCCACCGCCCATAGCGCGCGCGTTGGTTTCAAACTCGTCCGGCGCCTGCGACTTCGCCAAGGCCTCTTCGTACTTCACAACACCCTTCCGATACAGGGCCAGCAAATGCTCATCGAGCAGATTCATGCCGTATTTGTGGCCGGTCTGAATCGCCGAAGTAATGCGGAACGACTTATTCTCGCGGATCAGATTCTGGATGGCCGGCGTCGTGATCATGATCTCGAATGCCGCCACCCGCCCAAATCCCCCTTTTTTCGGCAACAGCGTCTGGCTGATCACGGATCGGAGGTTGCCCGCCAACTGCGTGCGAATCTGTTCCTGTTGGTTCGTAGGAAAGGCGTCGACAATACGGTCAATGGTGCGGACCGACCCGGTTGTGTGCAGCGTGGCAAACACTAGGTGCCCGGTCTCGGCGGCGGTGATGGCCGCCTCGATCGTCTCAAGGTCGCGCATTTCCCCGACCAGAATGATGTCCGGGTCCATACGAAGCGCGCGCCGCAGAGCCTCGGGAAACGTCGGAACATCCACGCCCACCTCCCGCTGATCCACAATGCTGCGCTTATGGCTATGATAATACTCGATTGGATCTTCAATGGTGATGATGTGGTGGTCGAACTCGGTGTTCAACCAATCCAACATGGTGGCAAGCGTCGTCGTCTTGCCCGACCCCGTCGGACCGGTTACCAGGACAAGACCTCGAGGCGCCGTGATCACTTCTTTGACGCACTTGGGCAGCCCGATCTCTTCAAAAGTCATGATCTTGTTCGGGATCAGGCGCAGTACAAGGCCCACATACCCCTTCTGCTTGAAAATCGAAACGCGAAACCGGGCCACGTCTTCGAAGGCAAAGCCAAAGTCCGAGCCCCCGACTTCCTGCAACTCCTGCTGGTTGTCCACCGATGCGATGCTCTTCATCAAACGTTCGGTGTCTTCGGGCGTCAGTATCTCCTCTCCAAAGAACTGCAGACGCCCGTGTACACGCCCTACGGGCGGATTCCCGACAGGAAGATGCAGATCCGACCCGTCGCGATCGATTAGCATCCGCAACATACTGACCATTTCATACGCCATGCACGCTTCTCCTCCTATGCCGTAACTCGCTGTTTTCCATCTGTGGCGGCATCCA
Organism: uncultured Nitrospiraceae bacterium; assembly: GCA_964493915.1. Classification (GTDB taxonomy): domain Bacteria; phylum Hydrogenedentota; class Hydrogenedentia; order Hydrogenedentales; family SLHB01; genus CAZBQH01. Next base: position 2,307 of record CAZBQH010000500.1, on the reverse strand, counting down.
TCGCCGTGACGCGCAGCAATTCCTCGACCGTAGTAATCCCGCTCAACACCTTCTGCCACGCATCCTCACGCATTGTGGTCATGCCGAGCTCGCGGGCCGTCCGCTTGAGCCTGCTGGCCGGCGCCCCGGTCATAATCAGGTCGCGGATCGGGTCAGATGCAAGGATCAGTTCGTAAACGCCGACCCGTCCGGCGTAACCGGTGTAATTGCAGTTCTCGCAGCCGCGCCCCCGGAACAGCTCGAGATTGCTCGCATCGACAGGAAACCCGAGCCGCTCCAGCTCAGGCATCTCCGGCCGATAACTCTCCTTGCAGTTGGGACAAATCGTACGAACCAGACGTTGCGCCAACACCGCACGTACACCTGCCGCCACTAAGAAAGGCTTGATGCCCATGTCGATCAACCGGATAAACGCGCTGGACGCGTCGTTGGTATGAAGCGTCGAGAACACCAACTGACCGGTGAGCGCGGCCTTGATAGCTATCTCGGCCGTCTCGAGGTCGCGGATCTCGCCCACCATCACCACGTCCGGGTCTTGACGCAGTATGTGCCTCAGCGCACGGGCGAAGTCCCACTTGATCTCATGGTTGATCTGGACTTGGTTGATGCCGTTAAGCTGATACTCGACAGGATCCTCGACGGTAATGATTTTTGTGTCGGGCTTGTTGAGCTGGTGAAGCGAGGCGTAAAGCGTCGTCGTTTTGCCGGAACCCGTCGGTCCTGTCACCAAGGCAATCCCCGTGCCCTGACCCAGCAGATTCTCCCAGTTTTTCTGGTCTCTAGGCTGGAATCCGAGCTGGCCCAAACCCATCAAGAGGCCGCTCTTGTCCAGGATACGCATGACCACGCTCTCGCCAAAGGAAGCAGGCAGCGCACTCACGCGCAGGTCGACCATCTTGCCCGCGATGGTCAGCTTGATGCGCCCGTCCTGAGGCCGTCGCCGCTCGGCAATGTCCATGCCGGAAAGTAGCTTGACGCGCGAAATAATCGAGGCTTGAGCCCGCTTGGGCGGACGCGGCATGATATGCAACACACCGTCGATCCGGTACCGGATCTTTACATCCGTCTTGCCAGGCTCGATGTGAATGTCGCTGGCCCGCATCCGGAACGCCTCGAGAATCAGATTGTGCACATAGCGCACAACCGCGCTGTCGCCCCCTTCCTCGTCCTCGTCAATAGCGCCCGGCCCCGCCTCGCCTTCGAGATCGATGCTGTCGACGCTGATGCTGCTCATGCTGATGTCGCTGGCGCTCATGCTGCCAACGCTGCTGAACGATGCATCCATAGACGACACGTTGGACATGGTGCTTAACGTGCTCATGGTACTGGCGCTGCTTACCGTCGAAAGCATCGATTCCACGGTCTGGTCCGCATGGCCGTAGTATTTGTTCAGCGCTTCGCGGATTTCGGATTCGCTCGCCAGGTAGGGTTCAATCGGGCGCTCGAGCAGCCGCTCCAGATTGTCCAAGCTGTTGATGTTGGTGGGATCAGCCGTGGCGATCAAGATTCTGTCGCCTTCTTCGCCGATGGGGATTATCCGATAGACAGTGGCAATGCTGCCGTCCACCAGATTGCGGATACGCTCAGATATCTCGCGTTCCGACAATTTCACGATGGGTATGCCGAGCTGGTCTGCGAGACCCTCGGTGATGTGGCTCTTACTGATGTACCCGAGCCGGACAAGAATCTCGCCCAGTTTACGGGTCGACATCGAGGTTTGCTGTTTGTGAATCGCCTCGTCAAGTTGCTTTTGGGAAATGATCCCCCGTTCGACAAGGCGCTGCCCGAATAACGTATACACTTGTTGCTGCGGCACGATTCACATCCTCTCTCTTGAGCACCTACAATTTACCAGACAAGATGGGATCTTGTCAATGTAAATAGTGATAGAGCTCATTGAATTTATTACACTTACGTCCCTTTCTGTCAACTAATTACTGCTCTCAGCACCACCTTGAACCAAACTACCAGATACCCTGACAAAAGCCATGTCGTCCCCCAGTGCGCAGCCCTGGAGACAGCCCAATCCTCCGCGCCTAGCCACTCGGCCCTCCGCGAGATTCCGAGGGCTTTACCTTGCGCCATATCCGAACGGCGCCCTCGTCGAGCCGGTCTCACGTTTCCAGACCAGCAATGCTCCCACATATAAAGATTGTCGCCCACACAGGGCCAGATGTCAAGCAGATTCCCTTCGTGGCGCATCCCAACTGCCGGCGTACAACGGTCTCCATCCGCTGTTCTTCGGCCTAGTCTCCTATGCGCCGGTCCTCGTTGGACCGGGCGTCAACGCCAACGAAACAGAATACG
>CAZBQH010000499.1:0-2951 GCA_964493915.1 uncultured Nitrospiraceae bacterium | reverse complement strand
CACCTCTCCCCCACCGTCTTCAAACGCTGCATCGATGGCGGGCTGTATAGTGGTATAAGCGGTTGACCATGACAAGCCGTCCTGGACGCCCGACTCGTTGTCTTTGTCGACGTACCAGACGCCGTCCGCTGCCCAGGCGCTGACCGCAACGGTCAGGGCCATAGCCGCAATCGCCATCATCCTTATGTTTCTCATCGTATCCTCCTCGGCGCCGTCAGGCGCCTTCTGTTAAACGGGGACTGTCCCGTCTGGCCCTCTTGCGGCTGCCTGACCAGAACAGCCCCCGTTTGTCCGATTCCACCTCTCCTTCTGATACTATAGACGGACAAAGCCCGAAATGGGGGAAACTTTTGGGCAACTTTTTTTCTCGGGGCGGTTTTTGCATGGGCATTTTTCATAGATTAAGCTCTTTACGTCGGTCTCCTTGCCAGAGTGTTTCACCTTGCCCGATCAGCGGCAAGATGCCGCTGCCACCCCTAAAGACTCACCATCGTGCTCGGGCAAGCCGCTTCTTGGTCCTATTGCTAGACCACGTTCACATCCCATGCAACACGCTCGCGAATGGGCGCGTCGGCCAGCGCTCTCAGGCGCTGAATGAGTCAAGGCAGCGCAGCGAGTAACCGTTTCGAGAGCCTTGCGCGGATTGCCGTCAGGGCGCAGCCGCTTGTTCAGGTCTCCGTCGTCAGGCGACGTGGACGGATGCAAGGACGGGGAAATAGTGGAAACAACAGGTGTCGAATGGCGCTGAACTCGACGCTGGAAAGACGGCCGACAGCCAAGATGGAGCACAGATTCATCATGTATGACAACGGCATGAACCAGACGTAGACTCTGTCACAGGCTCGGCTTTCGCCAAGGCTGCGCAAGCCGGCCTCGCCAGCGGCCTTTGCTGGTGATGCAGCAATTGACATCCAGGTAGGTCTTGCTCACAATGGCGTATGATCCCAAGAGACAGGAGCAACATTTACGTCAGAAAGGGGGCGAGAGGGGCGCGTGACCGAGGCCGGATCTCCAGAAACTGTCAAAAGCGACGTCAAAGAGCTGACCCTTCTGTTCGAGATTAACCAGATCCTCGATCGGAGTCTGGATCTGCGCAACGAGGTGGGGGAGGTCCTCAGATCGATTGCCAGGCATACCGGCATGATGCGGGGCACGTTGACCCTGCTCAATCGGACGACGGACGAGCTGTTTATTGAAGAGGCTCACGGCCTTTCGCCGAGCCAGCAGGAGCGGGGGCGGTACCGGCCCGGCGAGGGCGTGACGGGCCGCGTTGTGCAGTCGGGCAAGCCGATGGTGATCCCGCGGATATCGGAGGATCCGAGCTTTCTGGACAAGACGGGGGCGCGTAAGACGCTGCGGAAGGAGAACATCTCGTTTATATGCGTGCCGATCAAGGTGGCCAATGAGACCATCGGCGCGCTGAGCGTTGACCGGCTTTTCGATGAATCCGTCAATCTCGAGGAGGACGTGCGTCTGCTCTCCGTTATTGCCTCGATGATTGCCCAGGCGGTGCGAATGCGCCAGGAGGCGATGGAAGAGCGCCAGCGCCTGCTCGACGAGAATGAGCGGCTCCAGATGAAGCTGAAGGATCGGTTCCGGCCGGCCAACATCATCGGCACATCGAGCGCCATGCAAGAGGTCTTCGACTTAGTGGCGCAGGTTGCCAAGAGCGAGAGCACTGTGCTCATACGCGGCGAAAGCGGCGTGGGCAAGGAGCTCGTTGCAAACGCAATCCACTACAACAGCTTGAGGGCGTCGAACCCGTTCATCAAGGTCAACTGCGCGGCGCTTCCCGAAGCGGTGATTGAGAGCGAACTCTTCGGCCATGAGAAGGGGGCGTTTACGGGGGCTGTGACTCAGCGCAAGGGGCGCTTCGAGCTGGCCCACACCGGCACGATTTTTCTCGATGAGATTGGCGATCTGTCGCCGGCCATGCAGATCCGGTTGCTGCGGGTACTGCAGGAGCGGGAGTTCGAGCGGGTGGGGGCGACAACAACGACGCACGTGGATGTGCGCGTTATTGCAGCAACCAACCGCGACTTGGATGAGATGATGGCAAAGGGGCACTTTCGTCAGGATCTCTACTACCGTCTTAATGTATTTCCGATACATTTGCCGCCCCTTCGGGAGCGCCGTTCAGATATACTTGATTTGGCAAATCATTTCATAGAGAAATACAGCAAACTGAATCATAAGAGTGTACGGCGTATCTCGACGCCTGCCATTGACATGCTCATGAGCTATCACTGGCCGGGCAATGTCCGCGAACTTGAGAACTGCATCGAGCGTGCTGTGCTGCTCAGCACGGACAGCGTGGTCCACGGCCATCATCTTCCCCCGACGCTTCAGACGGCCGAGGCGAGCGGCACCGTAATGAAAGGCCGGCTTGACGAGACCCTGGACAGCGTCGCGCGCGAAATGATTGTCGAGGCCCTTAAGAACGCGCGAGGCAACATGGCCAAGGCCGCCCGGGACCTCGGCGTCACGGAGCGGATCATGGGGCTCCGCGTGAACAAGTACCATATAGACCCGAGGAAGTACCGGTGGACGCGCTATGAAGGTTAAGAGCGGGATTTGGATGAAGAAGCGGCAGGGGAGGTCGCCGGGTGGGTTTTGCCGAAAACTTGCTCGCCCAGCTTCTTATACAGTTCTTTGAGCTCGTCTTCGAGGTGTTTTTTCTCGCTTGCCAATTGGGAAAGCTCCTGCTCAACCTCCTCAAGGCGCTTGCGCTTGAGTTCCAATTGTATTGCGAAGCTGTCAGAGCTAATGCCTTGCACGCGGCCTTTTGGGCCTGTCCTGCTTTTGCGGCCGCGCCTTCGGGCGCCCTGCACATCCATCAAGCGGTTGAGCGTCACAGGAGTAATGCCAAGGGCGCTGCAGATATCTTTCTGCGTGGCGCCCTGCGTTTTCAGCACGACGGCCCGCTCTCGCATCTGTTTTTTCTGTTCGTC
>CAZBQH010000498.1:0-19012 GCA_964493915.1 uncultured Nitrospiraceae bacterium | reverse complement strand
AAGCAACGCCAAGTTCGCGTTTGGGGAAATACTCGACAAAATGCATGCCATAGGTGCGCGCGGTCCATGCGTCTTCCGATCGGAGTCCGATGGCATGTTCGAAGTCCTGCGCAGCCTGCTCATACAAGCCGCCCTTCAGAAAAGAGCCGCCCCGTTCGTAGTAGCTCCACCACCGGCCTCGGAAGACGCCCTTGGTCGTGCCGTACACGTGTCCTTCGCGCTCGATGCCGTGCTGAGCCGCGCAGCTCAAACACAACAGCGCAAGAACTGTTGCCCATCCCAACCTTTTCGCCATGCCCTGATGACCCTTCCTGTGACGCCAGCCTAGCAAATCAATGGGGATTTGTAAAGGCAGACCAGCTATCGTCTCACCAGCCAAGCCACCGCAATCCGTCCCCATCGAGGCGGAATTTCCGCGCACGAATGCTCGAATTCTCGCCTTCTTCGTAATAAACCACAAGGACGCTGCCGTCGCGCAGGTTAACCATGCTCGGATACGCGCCCGCCACGTTGTCAATAAGGACGTTCCCGCTCCAGGTTTTGCACTCGTCGGCGGAGTAGTGGAGGCTTGTCTGGGGAAGACGATGCGCGCAAACGATGGGACCGGCGGGCGTACGGTGAAGGTAAGGCGAATGCCCCGGAAATCCCACAGGCGCCGAAACGGTCCAGGATCGGCCCCGATCCTCGGAGACGGCGTAGCGCATGTCTTCTGTGGCGGTCCTCTGGATTGCGTAAAGGCGCCCATCGTTCAGCTCGACGACGTCCGTCTCGGCATCGAGCCGGAGTCCGCCGTTCGGAATGTCGACCGGCGGCGACCAACTCCGTCCTCCATCCTGCGAAAGCGTGACGGCGCCCCACGCGTCGCCGCCATGTTCTTCATAAAGCCCGAGGACAAGCGTCTCGGCCGAATCTCCGCGCATCGCCAAGACCCGAACAGGCGAGCTCGAGTAGTAAGGACTGACGGGCCGTGCCGCTGACCACGTCGCGCCGCCGTCAGCCGATTCGACAAGCCACGATCCCAAGCCCCGCCACTTGTCCGCTGTCTTGCGAAGAATGAAGAAATTGCAGAGGATACGACCGTCAGCCAATTGAACGACAGAGGGATCGCGGTCGTCATCGGAGCTGTCGTAGACGGTGAAAGCAGGACTCCAGGTAGCCCCCTCGTCGGAGGAGAAACAGCCGCTGATCCGTCCTCCGCGTGGATGGGCTTCGTCGGGGAGTGATACGTGCTGCCAGCCGGCGTAAAAGACGCACAACAGTCGGCCGTCGGCCAGCCGACACACGTCTGGAAAGGCCTCGTAGCCTCCGGCGCCGGCATCGCGGCATACGTGAACGAAATCCTTGTTCGGATCGAGACGAGCCGGCGCCTCTTCACCAGGCTGGGCAACGGTCAGCATAAGCAGCAGTGAAAACGTTGGGCTCCAGTCCATGGTTTTGTCTCCAAACATCCGCAGCTTCGCGTCAGAAACATCATACCAACGGATTGAAATACATAACAAAACCGGTCAAAGCCAAGGCATTGTGATTTGAGGCCAAGCAGGGATTGTCTGCTGCCGGCGCTGCACTGTGGATGGAGGTCGACGGTGCAGACCCCGTTGCGCAACCTCGGCGCCATGTGTTAGCTTCACCATTCAATCTCTCGCACAAAAGCAGATTCGGAGATGCCAGCAGAAATGTCCGGCGATTCACTTTTTCGATCAGCGCACCCTTGGATGGTTTCCCTGCATGGCGGACACAGTGCCGACTACTGCGACCACGCCCACAGCACGCTCTACGAGATGCTCGGGGCGGCTGCGGCCAAAGGCATGGTTGTGTTCGGCGTTACAGAGCACGCACCCCGAGTCGAAGCACGGTTCCTATACCCTGAAGAGATTGAAATGGGATGGGACTTGGCCAAGGTAATCGGGAATTTCGAGCGCTACGCGGAAGCAATAGGACCTCTCGCTGAGATCTTTCGTGACCGCCTGACGGTGCTGCGAGCCTTCGAGATCGAGGTTGTGCCCCAGGATCGCTACATCGACGTCATGCTCGGCTATCGAAAGCGCTACAATTTCGACTACGTGGTCGGTTCCGTTCATTATGTGGGAGAGACGTTGATCGATTACACAGCGGCCGTGTTTGAAGAAGCGATGAAGACCGAAGGGGGTCTCGAACCGTTGGCTGTACGTTACTACAACTCCGTTACACGGATGGTGAACGACATAAAGCCTGAGGTGGTAGGCCACCTGGACCTGATCCGGAAGTTCGGCCGCCGCTACGGACCAGTCGACACGCCGCCGATACGCCGGGCTGCGGAAAAAACGCTCGAGGCCATTCGAGAGCATAACGGAATCCTCGACATCAACACCGCCGGATATCGCAAAGGGTTGGATGGTCCCTATGTCGCGCCATGGCTTCTCGAAAGGGCGCAGACGCTCGGCATAGAGGTCTGTTTCGGCGATGACAGCCATAGTGTCAGCGAGGTCGGCGCCGGTATCTTCGAGGCACGCGAGTATCTGCTCGCCCATGGCATTGATCACATTACCGTGCTCAACCGGGGGAAAAGGACTATGCTGCGACAACAAGTCCCCTTGGAAGACTGACCAGGGGAGCAAACGGCCGCAACCGAGCCGCCGAAACGCAACACAGCAGCACGCAACCAGCCGACGCCATTGCCATCCTGAAAAACGCTTCACTCGAAAGGACCGGGAGATCTCCAAAGATCACTCGGCTCCTGGTATACCTCTTGCCGATGGAGTTTACGTGCACCCAAGGCGTATCAATGGCAAGGAAAGAACGGATTCACCGGAAAAGGGCTTTGGCCATGGGCAAGGTAGGGGGCCGACCTCAGAAACCGCGAAAATCACACAAAACCAAGACGATTCTGCATGGGGCCGACAGTTATTTGGCAAATCGCCAAATTATTGTCTATCAATAGGTTACGGTAGGGGAATTACTTGACGGACCTTCTGATTCAGTGTTAGAATTCCCCAGAGGTGAATAGGCGGCAAGAGGTTCATCCGCCAAAGCGCTGATGGAATAAATGCATGTTGGGTTGGCGACGAGACAGATCAAGAGAGGAGGGCAGCGTGTCACGAGTTGCCGTCAAGGGCGCGCCATCTCCGTCAAAGAAGGGGTCTGCCTCGACCACTGATTCTGAAGCTCCGAGAGACATAAAAGGAAACGGGGCGCACTATGGCAACCGACTGGGGGATATCCTGCTCGAGTCGGGTATCATCAACGAGAAACAACTTGAGGCTGCCCTCAAAAAGAAGGAGAACGAACGCGGATTCCTGGGAAAAGCACTGGTCGACCTCGGCTTTATCGATCAGAACGTGTTGGTGTCTTTTCTCGTAAAACAATGCAAGATCCCCCACATCAGCCTGCTTGATTATGAAGTGCAAGAGGACCTCCTCGAACTTGTACCGGAGGAGACCTGCATCGAATACAACCTGGTCCCTATCGACAAGCTGGGGAAGATCCTTACGATCGCCATGGTCGATCCGCTCGACATCGAGGCACTCGAACACATCCGCAGCTTGTGTCCGGACCTCCGGATCAAGCCGATCCTGTGCGACTGGGACCACCTTACAGCGATGTTCGACCGCCTGTTCAACAAGGGGACAATCGCCGCAAGCCCTATGCTCGCTGCGGGCGCTTCGGCCTCGCTCAGACCTGCTCAGTCCACCGGAAAAACCGGCGCCCCAAAAGAACAGGACCAGGAAAAAGAAGAGGCGCTCGATGCAGCGGTAGCGGTCTTGGTGGAAAGGGCAGCAACCGCCCCCTCAGACAGACCACCAGCGAGGCGACCTAAGGACTTACCCGGCGTTGCGGTTCCTGGTACGCCGCCTCCGATCTCTCCGCAGCAGTTTGCTGCGAGTATTCGCGAGGCGCTCAAAGATTTCACGAGCGGCCCTGCCGCGTCGAAGGAAGAACTGACCGCGATACTGAAGCAGGGCGTCGAAAGCGCTATGCAAGACGCCACGCGTTCATTGGTGGAGGAGGTACGCGCGCAAGTGCCGCAGCCGGCTGCGGACGCCTCCCCTCCCTCGGCTGAGGAGGTGGCCGCGCTGGTCGAAAAAGGTCTCCGGCGTACACTCGAGGAATCGCTGACGCCTCTGGTCGAAACCGTCCACGACGCAGTCGCGGCATCATCACAAGGTCCTTCGCACGATGTCTTGGTCCAGGCGGTGCGGGACGGTCTTCAGGGCGCGATGGGCGAGTGGATGACCGAGGTGAGCAGTCAATTGGCCCGGAACGCAGGGGTCGAGAGCGCTGCACTGAAACAGACCATTCAGGAAACCTTGGGACCGGCGCTGGACGCGCTGCAGGCAGTTCAAACGCCCCCCGAGGCGCCTCCGCAGGGACCGTCACTTGAGGAGATCGCCGAAACCATGCGCACCAGTGTGCGCGGGGTGTTAGACGACTCGATGGAAAGCGTCGTGGTCCAGCTTTCGCAGAAAAACGCGCTGGACGGCGACGCTTTGAGAGAAACCATCCAGAACGCCTTGGCGCCCGCCTTGAGCCAAATCGCGACGCAACTGGAAGATGTAAAGACGGACGCTCAAAACCCAAGAGCGGAAGAACTGGCTTCGGCCATACAGGCCAGTCTACGGGAGGCTCTGACCGAGTCAGTAGACACCTTCAGCTCGGCGGCCGCGCAAAGTGCCGCCGTTAACGGGGAAGCACTTAAACAAGCAATACAAGACGTTTTAGCGCCATTTCTCGAAAGCGTTCACGAAAAATACGCCGACCTCAAAGCGCCCAGCGCTGAAGAGCTTGCCGTTGCGCTGCAATCCAGCCTTCGCGAAGCACTGAACGAATCGATGGACGCGCTCGCTTCAAGAATTGCTCAGAACGGCGCCATGAACGATGCGGCTTTCAAAGAGACGCTTCAAGACGCGTTTGCACCGGTCCTCGAGGGAATGCGTGCACAACACGGCGACATGAAAATACCCAGCGCCGAGGAACTTGCAGCGGCTCTGCAGGCTGGGTTGCGCGGCGCGTTGTCGGAATCGATGGATGCTGTCCGCGACGTCTTTGCGCAGAGCCATGCGTTGGCTGGACCCACGCTCAAAGAGGCTCTCCAAGAAGCTCTGAACCCGCTGCTCGCCGAAGTTCGCAATCGACAGGAAATGCCGGAGGCGGTTGCCCAAGGACCTACGCCTGGGGAACTCGCAGAGGCCCTTCATGCAGGTTTGGGGCAGGCCCTGAGCGAATCCATCGCGTCTCTCGGAACCAGGCTTTCCCAGACCAACCTCGTCGACGGCGCCATGCTGAAGCAGGCCATGCAAGAAGCGCTTGATCCGCTGCTGAAGAGCATGCAAGAAGCCGCCAACAGGGCGCTCGTTCCCATCCTGCCGTCGCCGGAAGAGATAGCACAGGCGATCCGTGACAGCATACGCGACGCGATTCAAGGCCCGTTGGAGGCGCTGAGCGCTCATCTGACGCAGAGTACCGATGGAGGGCGCGCGGCCCTCGACACCCTGTATAAGGCCATAGCAACCCATACAGAAGAAGCGAGCCGTGCAGCACAAGCGGCGCAGCAGATCCTCGAATCGATGCGGGAAATGTTTGATGCGGCCCGGGTCGCTCAAGAATCGCACGCAGCCCAAGAGAACCGTCTGGCCGAGTTGGCCCAAGCGGCCATTGATGCCGCGCGTGCGGCGGAGGCCGCCGTCCAGGCGAGCATGGCCCTGCCCCCTCCCCCAGTCCAATCCCCAGCCGCTGACATGGAAACGCAGCTGCGAGAGCGGGTGCGCGAGTTCCCGGCGCGCCGGGCGCGTGACAGGCGGCGGATCGAAGCGGCGTTTACAGAGCTGAGCGAAACGGAGAGCGACGCCCTTGCGGCGCTCGAGGGCCAGTTGAGCGGCGCCCATGCCGATGAGCGGGTGCGCGAGGCTTTCGAGTCGGAGCGCCCCTTGGCCAAGTACCAGTTTGATGGGTATGTAACGGATGAAACCAACGCGTTCGCAGTAGCTATGTGCCGAGCTGTTGCGGAGAATCCGGGGGGGGAATACAACCCGTTCTACCTTTACGGGGAGTGTGGAATGGGCAAGACGCATCTGGTCAACGCCATTGGCAATGCAGCTTGCGAGAACAACCCGGACTTGCGCGTAGCCTATGTGTCCTCGAGCAATTTCGCCCAGCGAATCAGCGAAGCACGCAAGACCGGCGAAATGGAGCAGTTGCGCGACCAGTTCTGTCAGCACGACATGCTGATCCTGGACGACGTCCAGTTTCTCGCGGGCAGACAAGAAGCCCAAGAGGAGTTCTTTCACATCTTCAATGCAATGGTGGAATCGGGCCGTCAAATCGTCATCGCCGGCGACAAGGCGCCCGAAAAACTCGCAGCGCTCGATCGATCACTGGCGTCCCGATTCGCGGGGGGCATTGTTGCGCCTGTAAGACCGCCGGAGTGGAAAACGCGGATGTGCATCCTGCACCACCTGGTCGAGGAGTCCGGAAACGATGTGCCTGAAGAAGTGCTCAGCGTCGTAGCGACTCGCGTTCCGAACGATATCCGAAAGATGACGGGCTCGCTGCGGAAAGTCATTGCCTTTGCGGGCCTTGTAGGACAGGACATAACAGGGGACCTTGCGAGCGAGATCCTGAATCACTTGGGAATCACAGACGCGGCATAGAGGGGAAACGACGAAGACATGGCGCCAAAAACAGCCAAGCGGCGGCTCGGGGACGTGCTCCTCGAACAGAATTTGATTACCGACGAGCAGCTTCGCGAATGTGTTGCGCTGCAACGATCGACGGGCCAGAGCTTGTCGCATACGCTTGTCGAGAAAGGCTACTTGAACGAAGAGGATCTGGTTGTCACGCTGAGCGAGCAGCTTGAGATCCCCCACATCCGTCTGACCAGCTACAACATCCCGCCCGAAGTGCTTAAAGAGGTGCCCGAGAGTCTGGCGCGACAGTACCAAATACTCCCCATATCGGTAACGGGCGATGTCCTGACGCTGGCCATGGCCGACCCGCTCAACATCATGGCGCTGGACGATCTCCGAATGCTCACGAGCTACGATATCGAGCGCGTCGTCGCTATCGAGTCTGAACTCGCTGAAGCCATCGAGCGGCACTACAGCGTGGGCAAACAAACCGCGAAACTCTACGACGAGCTGGTCGGCAACAGCAATAGCGAAAGCAGAGGCGGCGTCGAGGTAGTCGAGGAGCAGGAGGATTTGGGCGACATCAGTTCGCTCGAGGCAGAAGCTCAGGACGCCCCCATCATCCGGCTGGTTAATCTCATTTTGGTGAACGCGCTCGAGAACGGCGCCAGCGACATCCATATCGAGCCTTTCGAGAAGACCCTGCGCGTGCGCTATCGCATTGACGGGGTTTGCGAAGAGACCAAGAACCCACCGAAGTCCGTGCAGTCCGCCCTGATCTCGCGTCTGAAGATTATGAACTCCCTGGACATTGCAGAACACCGCCTTCCGCAAGATGGACGATTCCGCATCCGGTTCAAGGGCCGGGAGATCGACTTTCGGATTTCCTTTCTTCCTTGCTACTACGGGGAGAAAGTTGTGATGCGCGTCCTCGACAAGACCAATCTGACCCTTGATCTTGACAAACTGGGTTTCGAGGCCCAGCCAATGGAAGCATTCCACCAAGCCCTTGACCTGCCCTATGGGATGATCCTTCTCACCGGTCCGACCGGCAGCGGCAAGACTACGACCCTTTACAGCGCCCTGCATAGGCTGAACGACACCGCGCGAAACATCATCACAGTCGAGGATCCTGTCGAGTACGAGCTATACGGCGTAAATCAGGTGCAGGCCAAGGCGCAGATAGGCTACTCGTTTGCCACGGCGCTGCGGACCATCCTGCGCCAGGACCCCGATATCATCATGATCGGGGAGATCCGGGATTTCGAGACGGCGGACATCGCGGTCAAGGCGGCCCTCACGGGGCACCTGGTGCTGAGCACCTTGCACACCAACGACGCATCAAGCGTGTACACGCGCCTCATTGACATGGGCATCGAACCTTTCCTTGTCCAGTCCTCCGTAGCTCTTGCAGCGGCCCAACGGCTGCTCCGCCGCGTATGCGAGCACTGCAAGGAACCCATATCTGTACCTCCGGAGGTGCTGGAACGCATCCAGTACAAGCATCCCAAAGACGCTCCGCCGCCCAATTTCGTTCGCGGAAGGGGATGCAAGCGGTGCAACGGCACCGGGTACAAGGGAAGGTTGGCGGTTATCGAGGCCATGACGAACTATCCGCAGCTTCAGGAACTGATCCTGAAGCACGGAACATCGAGCCAGGTCAAGCAAACGGCCATGAAATGCGGCATGCGCACGCTCCGCCAGAATGCGCTGGCGAAAGCTGCGCGCGGCCTGACCTCCCTCGAGGAGGTGCTTCGGGTAACTTCGGCCGATTAACCGGAACATCCTAAAGAGGATGGAAACATGATGAAAACCAGCATCAAGGAACTGCTCACCAAGGTCATCGAATTAGGGGCGAGCGACTTGCACATTGTGGTCGGCGCACCGCCCATCGTGCGGACCGATGGGTCGCTTGAGGCATTGTCGGACTATGACAACCTGCACCCGGACGAAACCCAAGAGCTGATCTACAGCGTTATGAATGAAGACCAGATTGCCATTTTCGAGACGACCAGGGAGTGCGACATGTCCTTCGGCATCGAGGGCCTCAGCAGGTTCCGTCTTAACGTCTACCGCGACCGCGGCTCGGTGGTGGCGGCATTCCGGGCCATCCCCTTCGAAATCCTGACTTTCCAGGAACTGGCCTTGCCGCACGTTATAGCGGATTTTGCATATCGCCCGATGGGCCTTATCCTGGTGTGCGGACCAACAGGGAGCGGCAAGTCAACGACGCTCGCGGCGATCATCAACCGCATCAACAACGAGCGCAGCGTCCACATTATCACCATTGAAGATCCCATCGAGTACCTTCATCGGCACAACAAGTCGATCATCAACCAGCGGGAGGTGATGGCAGACACGGACTCCTTCGAGGCGGCCCTACGCCACGTGCTTCGGCAGGACCCGGACGTCATCCTCATCGGCGAGATGCGCGTCAAGGAGACCATTCAGGCCGCGCTGACCGTGGCCGAAACCGGCCACCTCGCCTTTGCGACTCTGCACACAAACGACGCCCTGCAGACAATTAACCGCATCGTGGACGTCTTTCCCGCCGGCCAGCAGGACCAAATCCGCACGCAGCTCTCTTTCGTGCTCGAAGGAGTCGTCGTCCAGCAGTTGATACCCCGGGCGGACGGTCAAGGACGCGTGCCGGCCCTCGAGATTCTGCTTCCCAATACGGCGATCCGCTCTTTGATCCGGTCTGAGAAGATCGAGCAGATTCCTTCGATGATCGAGATTGGCTCGAGCGAAGGCATGATGACCATGAATCAGTCGCTTTATCGGCTCTTCCGGCGAAACATCATCACGGCGGACATGGCCTATAAACGGAGCAACGACCCCGAAGGCCTGACACGCCTCATGGAAAAAGGACTGTGACCCGGCGACCCGTTCAGCGCGAACCGGCAATAGGAGACGGCTCCGGAACCTGGCTCTGGAGTCTGGGCGTGGTTCGCGTATTCCTACTGTGCGTGGCTGCACTGACGTTTTTGCTCCGGGGCGGCTTTCCGCAACTGTACTACCTTCTGCCCTTCTACGTTTTCGGCGTGGCAAGCGGAGCGTGGTGCCTCCTGTCGCAACGCCGGCCCGGCGAGGCGCCGGCACTGAGGACTTGGGCTCAGGTACTGGTGGATTTCTGCGTTATCGCCGCCACGATTTCATTCACTGGGGGTCCCTCGAGCCTGTTCACTTTCCTCTTCGTGCTTGTGATCCTCGAGGCTGGACTCCTTCTAGGCCTAGTCCAGGGCTTTGTCCTTGCGGCCATGGCTTCCCTTTTCATGATCACCCAGATTCTTTCGCCTTTCGATCCTGAAATCCAGCCCTCTGCGCCGGACCTATACTCGAACGTGCTTATTCAGATACTCGCCTATCATCTTACGGCAGCGATCAGCAGTTATTGGAGCATGCGCCTGCGCCGCCTCCAGCAATTTCAACGCGACATCCTCGACAACATGAACACAGGATTCCTGATTACCGACGCCCACGGTGTGGTAAGCGTGATCAACAAAGCAGGCGCACGTATCCTCGAAATGCCCGAGGAGCAAGCTGCGAGCAGGCCGGTTCAGGAAGTGCTCCGCGTCGAAGCAGACAGCGAATGCCCCGTGCTCACGGCGCTCCGGTCGCAACGGGACTTCACCCGTTACGAGTTCAACACAGTTGTAGGAAAAGACCGGACTAAACTCGTGGGCCTTACGTCGAGCAGGCTCTGCGACGGCCGCGGCCGTCTGACGGGTTTGATCGCCTCCTTCGGCGATCTTACCGAGATGGCGGAGATGCGGGAAGAGCTGAAGCGGCAGGACCGGATGGCCGCCGTTGGCGAATTGGCCGCAGGCCTGGCCCATGAGATCCGCAATCCAGTCGCGGCGATTCGCGGAGCAATGGATGAGCTGCACGCCAACATGGAGAAGCCGGACATGGTTGACCGCCTTGCGGCCATTGCGATGCGCGAATCTGTGCACCTGAACGAGATCGTCACGGGATTCCTCGATTTTGCCAGAAATCCTGTGATGAAACGCAACGCGTTCGACGTCGCGGAGCTTGTTGGTGAAGTGTGCGACACACTCGAGCGGGAGGTTCCGGCCTGTACAAACCTTGTAGTCCGCCGGGAGTTGCCGGCTCAGTCATGTAGGGTGCAAGGCGATCGCACTCAGATACGCCAGGTCTTCACCAACTTGTGCAGGAACGCTGTCGAAGCCATGGACCACAGAAACGGCGCGGTGCTCGATATCACGGTGGCGCCTGCAAGCGGTTCAGTCGAAATCCGTTTCGAAGACAAAGGTCCTGGCATAGAACCCGATAAGGTTGCACGCATATTTGAGCCGTTCTACACGACGCGCGAGCGAGGAGCCGGCATGGGCTTGGCGATCTGCCACCGCATCATAACAGCGCATGACGGAACCATCCGCGCCGCGCCGCGCAAGGGCGGAGGGACCTCGATGGTCGTCCGCTTACCGGCAGCTTCTACAGGGGACTAATTACATTGGCCGGATCACACAGTGTACTTGTGGTAGACGACGAACAGAGCATGCGCGAGGTGCTCGAGATCGTCTTGACCAATCAAGGCTATCGCGTCAAGACAGCCGCTAATATCGCACAGGCTGTGGGCCATCTCGAGAATACGGCGTTCGACGCCGTGCTCACCGATCTGCGCATCGGCAGCGACCACGAGGCTGGAATGAAACTCCTGTCCTGGCTCCAGGAGAAGATGCCGGCTACGCCCGCCATCATGATCACGGCCTACGGTTCGGTCGAAACGGCCATCGAGGCAATGAAACGCGGCGCCGTGGATTACATCCTCAAACCCTTCAACAATCAAGAGATCCGGATGCTGCTCAAGCGGGCGATCGAGGAACGGGATTTGCGCCGCGAGAACACCGCCATGCGCAAGGAGCAAGCACGGCAGGGCCGCCTCGACAACTTTATGGGCACAAGTATGGCTATCGAAGAGGTGCGCGAGATGATCCGCCGGGTTTCCTCGCTGCCTACCACCGTAGCTATTCACGGCGAAAGCGGCACCGGCAAGGAGCTCGTCGCCAAAGGCATCCACCAGCTCAGCGACCGCGCAGACAAGCCCTTTGTCGCCGTCAACTGCGGGGCCTTTCCCGAGAACCTTCTCGAGAGCGAGCTGTTTGGTCACAAGAAGGGCGCGTTCACGGGCGCCGTCGAGGATAAAGAAGGACTCTTTGTCGTGGCCAATGGCGGTGTTCTTTTCCTGGACGAGGTGGGCGAGATGCCTCCTGCGCTGCAGGTCAAGCTGTTGCGCGTGCTCGATAACAACGTGATTATGCCCGTGGGCAGCACGGTGGAAATCCACGTCGACGTGCGCATCATTTCGGCAACCAACCGCGATCTCGAGAGAATGGTTGGGGAAGGCGATTTCCGCGAGGATCTCTTTTACCGGCTGAACGTAATCCCGATCTACATCCCGCCGTTGCGTGAACACCCCGACGATGTGCCGCTGCTTGCACGGCATTTTGCAGCCGAACATGCCGCCAAGATGGGACGCGAGCACATTACAATCACGCCCGAAGCCGAAGAGGCCCTCTGCAAGTACGCCTGGCAGGGCAATGTGCGCGAGTTACGCAATGTGATGGAACGAACGGTAGCGCTCTGCTCCACGCAGCGGCTGGAAATGGCCGATCTGCCTCCGAACGTCCGCAACTACGTGCCGCCCACTGATGGACACAAGACGTTGCTCCCGCCAGGCGGTCTGGATCTCGAGGCGCACATCGCAGACATCGAGCGAGACCTCATCACGCAAGCGCTTAAAGGATCGCGATACTCGCAGAAGAAAGCTGCCCGTCTTCTCGGGCTCACGCCCCGCTCGTTACGGTATCGCTTGCAGAAATACGAACTCGATGCGCCGTAACTTCACAAACTCAGCCGTCGAAGTCCGATTCAGGGCCCTCGTCCTCCTCCTCATCCCCTTCATCTTCATCGCCTTCCTCGCCTTCCTCGCCTTCGCTGACAATGCCTAAGATAGACTGGGCGTCCGTCGATGCCTCGTTCATAACCTCGACGGCTGCGTAGATAGGGCACTTCACCCGCAACGCGATGGCGATGCCGTCGCTGGGACGCGAGTCAATCTTGAGGATTTGCTCGACTTGACCGGTTGCGGAACGTTGCTCAAGGTCCAAATGGGCGTAGAACGTATTCTCTTCGAGCTTATAGATGACCACAGCCGTCACCTGGCCTCGAAGCCCCGCAAGCAGGTTGCAGATAAGGTCGTGGGTCATGGGCCGGCCCAAGTCCCTATTCATTAAAGCGCCCTGGATCGCGTCTGCCTCGGCAAGGCCGACCATAATGGGCAGGATACGGTCTTCGTGTTTCAAAAGCACGACAGGCTGGAACTGCCCTATGCCGGCGCTCACGCCTAGTACGTCAAGTGGTACCATGACTATCTCCTTTACCTTTCTTATAACGCATCGGGGACATGCAATTACACCCGGCAGTTGCAGTCGAGGCTTGAAAACACGCACGCCCAGGCCGCAGAGATGGGCTTCCGAACAATTGCATCCCAATGTCCCACAAGTCCCGGCAGAAAACCGGCTCTGCACAAGCAGAGCGACGGCGGCGAACATAGACGGTTCTGCCGCTTCTCCCCTGTTCACAGGAACCGCGGTTCCGGCACAGGCGATTGTAATGTTGGACTGCGGCCGTTTACGTACCGACACCGATTCAGTCCACAATTGGAGTTGGACGTTGAAGCAGTTGCGGTCTTCGTCTATCATGCTTGCTGGAGGGTAAGTATGGGGATGTTCTCGCATGGGCAGAGGAGGCGGCAAGGCCGGATCTCGGAATCTGGTCCAGCTCTTGCCGCTCAGCACAAAGCCCACAACAGGGGGAGAATCTGATGGACGCCCACAAACTGAATTGTCCCTGGTGCGGCGGGTTGCTCAGGAGACCGCCTCTATCTGCTTTGCTCGGTCTGGCGGTATGTCCGGCATGCATGAATCCAGTGATGATGCGCCGCACCGACCAACAGACCTGGACAACAGAAAAGATCCCGCAACTGGGGGATGTCCGGGAAGCTGCGCCGCCGGACTCGGTCATGGCAGGTGTGTTCACACAACTGCGTACGGCGCTTGAAAACCTTCCCGTCCTGCCGGAAATACCGAGGCGCTGCATGGCCTTGATACACGACCCCCTCGCGTCCATGAGCGACTTGGCTGATCTGGTAGGCCAGGACCCATCGTTAAGCGTGCGCATCTTGCGGGTAGCAAATAGCGCGCGTTACGGCGGGCTTCAGGAAATCAAGAGCATAGAACTGGCCTGCAGCCGACTCGGTTTGCGCACTCTCGCCGATCTGGTAATAGCGGCCGCTAACCGCGACCTTTACCGGGCATCAAGTCCCAGCATGCGCGACCTCATGCAGCGGCTTTGGCGGCATGCTATTGCGACAGCGCACTCTGCCGAGCAGTTTGGCCGCTGCGTGCAGGAACCCTATAAGGGATCTCTCTTCCTGGCAGGCCTTCTCCATGACATCGGCAAGGTCGTCCTGCTCGACATGATCGTCTCGAAGTACAAAGGACGCGTGGGTCGGCTCAGAGAAATGCCTGAATTGCTCATCGACGTGATCAACCAGTTCCACCAAATCGTCGGCCTGCTTGTCGCACTTCACTGGCAGATGCCGCCCGAGATATGCGCCGCCATCTTATGTCACAACAATCCGGGCGCTACACCTGATCGAGAGTGGCTCCCGATTGTGCACATCACCTGCGTATCCGACGCTCTGGCCTACACCATGGGGTACGGCGGATGCGCCTCAGACATCTCATTGTCGTCATGTCCTTCGCTAGGCGCTCTCGATCTTTCAATTACCGAATTGAAGGACACCTTCGTTCAGGCGCGTGAGGAAGTGGAGGCTCTAATCGGTACGTTTGCCCTGGATTAGGCAAGACATGCTGAAGTGCCGCTCTGCTGCTTAGATCGCTTTCCCTAGCATACGCCGCAAGCTAAGCGCGCCCTTTCCGCTCTGCGCCAAGGAAGGGAATATGTTCGCTTTGAGGCGCCCAACCAATTCCTTGAGCGGATAGGGTTGCCACGCATTTCCCGGCAAAGCAAATGGCTCCCAGGGTCTGTTAGATAAAACCTTGCAGACACCCTTGTAAAACTCGCTCTCCCCCCGAATGAGACCGGACATTTCTGAATTGCATTGACGTGGCCGGAAAGCATGTTTGTGCAACTGTGGACTCATATGTTACAAACAGCGGATAAATCAGAAGAAAGCGAGATCGGACAAAGCCATGGAGTTAAGGCTTGGCGTCAATACGGGGTTCGCACGGAACCAGTTTCCGCAAGCGAACGACTGGGTGTCTGTTGTCGCTGACGACCTGGGCCTCGATACGATTCAGTTGACCGAAGACATCCTGAGTCCAAACCTGCCTGAGCCTCTGGCGGCGCGTGAAATCGAGCGTATCCGCGCCTTGTGCGAAAAAAAAGGCATCCAGATCCAGACAACCTTCACTTCGGCTTTCGCGCGCGCTAATCACTTGCTGCATCCCGACCGTGACATACAACGGGTCTGGATTGACTGGTTCCGGCGTTTTTTCAGCCTTTCAGCCGCCCTTGGAGCCGAAGGATCAGGAAGCCATTTTGGACTGCTGTCCTTGCGCGACGCAGAATCGGCAGAAAAACGCGAACAGCGGATCAGAGCTGGCGTCGAGGCTTGGTCCGAATTGGCCGAGCACGCGTCAGAAATAGGCCTGGACTATCTGATGTTCGAGCCCGTGCCATTCCGTCCCGGCGCATGCGAGTCCATATCCGAAACGCGCGAGCTTCTAGCCCGATGCGCCGACGGCTTCGCCGAGCCCATGCAACTATGCCTCGCCTTTGACGAAACGGAACTCAATACAGCGGCGGACGGCGCCGGTCCCTATGCCTGGATCAGCGAGTTCAGCCGCGTGGCACCTTCGATACGCATCCGCCGGTCTTACGAAGGACACACTGAGCAAGATGGTTCGCTGAACGCTCCCAAGCATGATGCGGCAGCGCGCCTCCTACGCACAATGCGCGACTCGGGGCTCGAAACCTGCACCCTGCTTCTTGACGCGGCGCGTCAAGACGGGTTGCCGGCGTCAGGTTCGATCATAGAAGAACTCAAGACATCCGTTTCATACTGGCGGGAAGCTATTGCTGCCGCTGCAGAGAAAGAAACCCCATGAAGATCGTTATGCACAGCTACACTTTCCGGACCTACCCGTTTGAAGAGGCCGTAAGGAACGCAGCACGCTTCGGATGGAACGGACTCGAGCTGCAACCCTGCCACTTTGAACCGGACAGAATCGAGACCGAGCTCCCAGCCCGGATTAAGGCGGCTGCTGAACACAACATAACGATCGAGTGCGTCGATTTCGGCGGCAGCTTCATTGCCGATGAAGCAAAAGTGGTCGAGGCCGCCGTCCGCCAGATGGAGCGCACCATCGATGCCTGTGCATCCAACGGCGTGTACCTGCTGAATGGAAGCGTGGGCTCGCTTTTCATCAATCCCATGGATTTCGGCAAAAACGGATCCGCCCTTGCCCAAGACTATCATTACGAACGGGCCGCCGAGGCTTTCCGCCATTTGGGACCGTATGCCGCCCGGCAAGGCGTTCGAATCGTTTTCGAAGTGCACATGAACACGTTGCACGACACGCTCGCCTCGACAGCCAGGCTGCTGGAACTCGTCGACTGCGGAAACGTCATGGCAAACCCCGACCCTGGCAATATGTTTGCCACCAGCACCGCCGAAAAGGACCCCGAGGCGCTCGATCTTCTCGCGGGTCGCATTGGGTACTTCCATTTCAAGAACTGCATGCTGCATGCCGGGGAATACAATTACAGCGTCAGACTTGCGGAAGGACAGATCGACCTCTACAAATGGGTACAAAAGCTCGTCCGGCTCGGCTTTGACGACCGTGTCTGCATCGAGTACTGCGGCGCCGGCGATCCAAGAGTGGCAGCGCAACAGGATATTGACTACCTCCGGAAGACCCTGGATTGGGCACAGAATCCCTGACGTTTTATCCTGCGAAAAGGATCTTAATGTGCGCCTGGCGCTTTTCCCCTGCATTTCGGCAACGGGCGAGGCTTGGAGCAGATGGAAAGCCCGCTAGAAGCAAAAGACGCCGATGAGCAACCAGACCGTAGTCTTGGATGGTGTTTTCGCCGTTTCGAGCAAGCCGGTGCACGGGCGCCCCGCTGAAAGAGACCCTGGACTGCCAATCTCCAGGCTTTCCCAGCTTGCACAGTGCGAGCCTAGTGCGATTGGCCGCACCTTGGAGCCGCGCCCGACAGATGCGCGGGTGATTGCCGTCCAACCGGCCCTCGGGACCGTCGCTGGCCAAGGTAAGCGGAACGCTCCGCCGACAACCTTTGACGACACCGACGCTCCGACAAAGCTGGGCTGGAAAGGACTCGGCCCGCATCGGCATTTCAAGGAGGCTTCGCGCGTCCTGTGAGCACGAGCATCGAGGGCCTCGCCACCCTGCAAAAAGTCATTGAACAGCATTACAGCTTAGGAAACGTCCATCTTCCCCAAGTGCTTGAACAGGCGCACCAGCGCAGGCATCGCAAGCTGATAGTCGTCACGGACGCCGGACGGTTCCTTGTGAAGACGTACAAGCGCGACCCTTACATCCTGGATGCACTGCGGTTTCAACATCGCCTATCGGCGCACCTCGAACGGCACGGTCTGCCTGTGGCGGCTATCCAGCCCTCCAAAACCGGCAAACGGATCGTCGAGATCGAAGACTGGGCGCTCGAACTCCAACAGTTCGTCGAAGGCGCCTCGTTGCAGCAGGTTTCAAAACCGAAACTCATCGCGTCCGCAGAAGCCCTAGGCCGTTTTCACGAAGTCTGCCGGGATTTTCCCCGGCCCGAGCGCGATGCCCGCGTATGGCGCTTCAGCGAAGTGCCTCGTCAATCATTCCGCCAGCTCTATGATCGCGCGCGAAACGAAAAGGCAGGCCAACCCGAGATAGACGACCATTGTAACCGTATCGCCCTCTTTCTGCGCGACGCCGGCGAAGCCCTCAACTACGAGGCCCGCAACCAATTCGAGACCGGCCTCATCCACGGCGATTGGCATGGCGGCAACCTGATCTTCCGGGGCGACGAAATCGTGGCGATCGTCGACCTCGAATTTGCGGGAGACGGATGCTACCTCGAGGACCTGGCATATGCGATGTCAAGCCTCTGCATCCGCACCACGGAAAAGCCCGACCGCCTCTCGACCCGCACTGATCTCCTCCTCCACTTTTACCGCCAACACCGCTCATTGTCCTATTTTGAAGAAGCAGCCCTTTACTATGCTGTGGGCGTCAAACATATCGCGACGGTGTCCTATCAAATCGAGCAACGGGAAGGCGCCGTAGCCGGGCTCACGGCGGCCTCCTGGATCGAACGCCTGGCCAAACAATGCGGCTGGCTCGCCGCGCGCGCGCAACGGGCACGCTGGGGCTCCTGAATACCGGACTCCGTACGGCGTTGACCTGTCCCGTCCGTCCGTTTACACTCACAGTCGCCGTACCGTTTACTGCCGCCAGTCGAGGGAGAGGACCCGCTTCTATGCCTATGCCTGTACAATTCAATCCGACACGCATACCCGCTGTCATGCTTGTCGAGACCGGCCGGATCCAGGATGAACGCGGTTTTTTCTCCGAGGCCTATTCAGAAGGCGTCTGGAGCAAGGCCGGCTTCTCGAGCGCATTCGTCCAGGACAACCTGAGCAAATCGGCTAAAGGCACGCTCCGCGGCATGCACTACCAGATAGTCCCCCACGCCATGGGCAAATTCGTCCAGGTCGTGTCCGGTGCTGTGTTCGACGTCGCGGTTGACCTGCGCCGTTCCTCTCCCACATTCGGTCAGTGGGTCGGGCACACCCTGACCGGGGACCGCCCCGTAGCCATGTGGATACCCCCCGGATTTGCTCATGGTTTTCTCGCCCTCGAAGACGACAGCTTTGTGTACTATAAATGCACATGCATGCATACCCCCGAGGCAGAACGCAGCCTCCACTACGCCGATCCCCAAGTTGCCGTCGCATGGCCTATTGAGCCCGCGATCGTCTCCAAGAAAGACCACGAGGCGCCCACCCTCGACCGCGCCGAGTACAATTTCGACTACACGCCCTGACGTCCGCGTTGGGGGGCAATGCGGCAGCGCAAGTTGATTGATGCGTTGGGATTATGATAGCCTCTCTTTTGCTCGTAGGAAGGGGAAGACCCTTTCCATAATGCGTTTCCCTGAGAACGGTGGAGGCTGGCTCCCCGAGAGCAGGACGCATCGAGCTCAATCCTCGGTGACCCCATCGTCTAGCCTGGCCTAGGACACCAGCCTTTCACGCTGGCGACACGGGTTCAAATCCCGTTGGGGTCGCCATCCTAATCCTTTGCAATACAGTAACTTACCAAGAAAAGCCCATCTCTTTCCTG
>CAZBQH010000497.1:0-21624 GCA_964493915.1 uncultured Nitrospiraceae bacterium | reverse complement strand
GGACCTCGGCAAACTAGGTGCTGCTATTGCCCGGCATGGCGCCCTGAGAGACAATCTCGAGCAATCCTTGGCTGAAGGGGCTCGCCAACACGACAGTCTCGCGGCGCGGCAAGCTGATCTTTCCGCCAAACGCCGCGATGCGTTGGCCCGGTCTGATACCCTTGATATGGACGATGAAGCCCTGCAGGCCCAAATAAGCCAAGCACAGCAAGCCGTCGCCTCTGCGCGGGACAATTTGGAGGCGCGCGCTTCCGATCTTTCTGATCTGCGCGTGGCGGTTGCCGAGTTGCGGCAACATATCGAACAAGCGGAGCGCGATGCGGCCCGCCAACAGCAAGCATATGAAGAGAGTGTACAGCAGGCGGAGCAGTGTGCGGCGCTAATCGTCCAGCATGAGGAACAGCAGGCGCGGCTTGCACAGGAGATTGCCGACCAGATCGAGCAGTCTAAAGGACTGTCCGGAACCCGTGAGGAGGCCCGAAAGGCAGTCGTCGAGGCTGAGAACCAGCGTCAGGAGCTGCTGGACGACTCCGATGCCGTCGAGAAGCAGTTGCGGGCTCTTCGTGAGGAAATGCGCGAGACCCAGGGAACGGTACACCGGCTCGAACTCGAACTGCAGAGCCATGAAGACCGCATTGCCTTTTTCCAGGAACGGATTGCGACCGCATACAATGTCAGCTTGGCCTCCCTGACTCAAGAGGATGCGGGCACGGATGATTTGGACGAGGGCGCCCGAGAGGGTATGGTAAACGAGCTGCGCGACAAGATACAGAGGCTGGGCCAAGTGAACCTGATGGCCATCGAGGAGTATGAGGCGCTCGAAAAACGCCATACGTTCCTTGTCGCACAGTCTACCGACCTCCACGAGGCCCGGGACGCTCTACTGGGCGTGGTGGCCCGGAGCGACAAGAAGATTAAGGAGCTTTTCCTCGACACCTTCGAGAAAATTGCCCATCATTTCCGAGAATACTTCCGTCGGTTGTTCAACGGCGGTCAGGCCCGTATCTATCTGTTGGACGAAGACGATCCTCTCGAGAGCGGCATCGAGATCGAGGCACGGCCTCCCGGCAAGAAACCACAATCCATCTCCCTCTTGTCCGGCGGAGAGAGCGCGTTGACGGCTATCGCTTTGCTGTTCAGCATTTTCAAGGCCAAACCCAGCCCGTTCTGCGTTCTTGACGAAGTTGATGCGCCGCTTGACGACGCCAATATCGGCCGGTTTATTCAGATTCTCAAGGAGTTTTCCGAGGAGAGTCAGTTTATCGTCATCACCCACAATAAAGAGACGATGTCAGGCGCTTCGGCCCTGTACGGCGTGACCATGCAGGAGCGCGGGGTGTCGCAGCTGGTATCTGTGCGCTTTGACGAGGTCCGCGATACAGAAAATGCGGCATGAAGATCCTTCATTTGCTCAGCAATGCGAAATGGACGGGACCTGCCGAACCCGCCTTGAATCTGTGTGTAGCCCTGCGCAGGCGGAATATCGAGGCCGATTTCGCATGCACGCCCCATGCAGGTGACTCGATTAACAAGGTTGTTGAAACGGCGCGAGACCGCGGCATTGAGCCGATCTTGCGTTTCCGTCTTGCCAAGCACCGTCGGGTAGTTGCGAACTTCCTCGACCGGCGCGCTCTCGAACAGTTCCTGAGCAGCCATTCCTACGACATCATCCATTGCCACCTCGACAATGCACATCGCATTGCTGTTCGGGCCGCCGCCCGGGCCGGGCTTCCCCTCGTGCGGTCGAGTTATGACGGCGAAGGGCTTGCATCGTATGACGCCGCTCGGTTGTGCGCGGGCACAGACTGGTTGATTGAACCGTCTCAGATGGCGATTGACCACGATGTAGAGCTGTACGGCTTCCCCCGGGAACGCATGACCGTTGCCTCGGGCGGCATCGACATCGAACGCTTTAGTCCGGGACGTCCGGTTCCTGATGGTCGGCGGTGGCTGAACATCCCGCTGGATGCCTTTGTGGTTGGGATCGTCGCTCGTTTGCAGAGGCATCGCCATTTCGAGGACCTTTTTGCCGCCTTGGAGCAGCTCGTAAAGCATGAGGATCGGATTCACGCCGTTGTCGTCGGCCGGGGCACTCATGAGCAAGAGGTCGCCAGGGAACCCGTGCGTCGCTTGGGCCTCGAGGGACATGTCCATTTTCCCGGGTATCTGGAAGGCGAGGACTACGTCGGCATGCTCGGGTCTTTCGACGTCAAAGTCTTTCTGGTCCCCGGAAGCGACGGCGCCTGCAGGGCGGTCAAGGAAGCGATGGCCATGGCCAAGCCCGTTGTCGCCGCTGATCGGGGCATGCTCCGGGAGCTTATAGATGACGGCCGCAACGGCTATGTCGTTGATGGATCGCCCAACTCGCTGTACACTGTTCTCGAGAAGCTCCGTCATGATCGGCAGCTTGTCCGCGCCTTGGGCCGGGGCGCCAGAGAAAAGGCAGTCCGTGTCTTCTCGATGGATGCACAGGCTGAAACGGTTGCAGAGGTCTATTCGAAACTGATGCAGGCGGGGCGGCGCGTGCCGGCCTGACTTGTGAATCCGGGAATTGGCTTACAGCCTAGGCAGTTAAACGTGGAAAAGGAGATTAGGCCGGCTTGTTGAGCAAAGCCTTCTTTCACGTGGTAAATCAGTTCGTGCTGCCTCATCTGCCGGAAACCGTGGAAGTTTCTGCGGAATCGGATCAAGCAGACTATGTGCAGGTGGAAAACCGGGGCTCGGACGTGACGATCTTCTGCTTTGCAGGCCAAGCGGTTCTCTACGCGGCCATGCCGCGTTTCGAGTTCCGCCGACTTCTCGACGAGGATGGCTCGTCATACAATCTTGTTTTTTTCCGCGACGTCCATCGTACGTGCTACCACATGAGTCCTTCAGGCGCGCCAGACGGTCTGGAATTCTACGAGGCAAGGATCAGGGACCTTATGGGGGAGCTCAAGTCCCGGCATTACGTCGCGTTGGGCGCGTCGGCAGGCGGCAGTGCGGCGATCTATTTCGGAACCCGTCTTGGTCTGAACCACGCGATCGCCTTCAGTCCCGCATTCCCTTTGGATGTTTACACGACGGGCCACCCGATTTTTGACAATTACCTGAACCTCTACAAGCTTGTTACCCGGCCCGGCGACTACCTCGAGAACACGATTCTGGTCCCTGCGGCGTACTGGACCATGATGCGTCTCGCGGCGACGGTCGGTGAAGACAAGGTCTGGGATCCCGTTGGAACTTATCTCAATGCTGAGGCTCCTCCAAGGCTTACCCTTTTCTACGGCGCCAAGTGCAGGCCTGATGCTAAACAAGCCGGCCTTTTTGGAGATCATCCCCATCTCGTTCGCCGGCCGTTGCCCAGCGGGAGGCACAACTGTCCGGTTTGTCTGAAACAACAAGGCATTCTCGGAAAAACGATCCTGGAGGAAATCAAACAAGGAATTGCATTTTCATCGTAATATTGATTTCAATCTTCAGAAATACGGGAATCGGGGGAGTAATATTTGCTTTATTCATATTATAAATCCCTCTTCATATGTGATTCGCACTAGCTAATCACTCTAGCCCTCCTACGCAACAAGAGGAATGGGCTGTCTGCAGCCGCTGTTGCTGACGATTCTTAAGCATCCATCGTTTGATTTGGCTTTCCAAGTATGTTAAGAGAGACATCATGGGTGTGAATTGGTCTATAACCAGCCCATCAGCAACAGGATTCTGAGTAAAACGTTTTGAGAAAGGAGAGCATCATTGTGAAAGGAAATAACAGAGGATTTACATTGATCGAGCTTTTGGTTGTTATTGCCATTATTGGCATTCTAGCCTCGATCCTCCTCCCTGCGCTGTCCCGCGCCCGGGAAGCAGCTCGGAGGGCCTCGTGCGCCAACAACCTGAAGCAGTGGGGGCTGATACTGAAAATGTATTCGAGCGAGGACCGGAGCGGCGCCTTTCCTCCGGGCAACACATCCATCCCCGTAAGCAGCGGCGGCTGGGTCTACAGTTGGGCCCAGGGCATCTCGGGTGAATCCCTATACCCTGACTATTGGACGGATCCGGCGATCGCCATCTGTCCTTCCGACAGCCGTGCCGATTACGACCCGTTTGGCAATCTGGACGGCGGGTTTGGCGTTGAAGAAGACTACTCGGCGCAGATCCAGCGGCTGGCTCAGCAGGGAACTGTCGTTGGCACGCGGTTGTGTCTGAATGCCTATCTTTCAATCCCAGCGTCGTACCTTTACACCGCCTACGCTTCTCGGACGGGCTCGCAGTTCCTGGACGTCTGCTTCATACGGTCGGGCGCATGGAATACTGACCCGAGCTGGTGGCCTGTTGAGTACCTGCCGTACGGCAACCAGTTGATTGTTGACGCCGGCTGTCCTAACTTCGGGGTCGCGCGCTACAACAAGTTCAATGTCGTTGATCTATCCGGAACCCCCGTTGATCTTTATAGCCCGCGTTCCTGGGGCTGGACGGACGACGGCGGGGACCCGCTGCCCTCGAGCTACCATCGGCTGAAGGAAGGTATCGAGCGTTTCATGATTACGGACATCAACAATCCCGCTGCCGGGGCGCAGGCCCAGAGCGAGATTTTTGTGATGTTCGACGCGTGGGCGTCCGACTACAACATGAGCACGATCGGGGGGCACGCTGTGCCAGCGCCAAGCAGCGCTGTCGCGATGTTCAACCACGTTCCGGGCGGTTCCAACGTGCTTTATATGGACGGTCACGTCGAGTTCGTGAAGTATGGCGAGAAGCCACCCGTTACGTCGAAGGGCCAAGGTATGGAACTCATCACGCAGGCTGCCATCTGGATGTACATGATGGGCGGTTTTGGTTGATTCCCGCTTGGCTTGTCGGTAACATCAGACCGGATCGGAGAGGACGGTTCTTCGGTCCGGTCTTTTTCTTCCCAGAGACTCAGCGGTTTCATTCACGCTATGAAGTTTATCCTATTCCCGTTGGGGGCGTTGCTTGCGCACGTCGGCCGGCTTGTCGAGATCGGCGAAGTCCTGAGGGCCCGCGGACACGACGTGGTTTTCGCAGGCAACCTGGCCCATCCCCGAACGCGGTTGCATTTTGCACAGCAGCGCGGCTTTCGGGTGGTCCAGGCGCCTGAGGCCGATCATTCCTATGCCTGGAAACGTTTCATCCGTTATGGTTGGACCATTACTGCATGGGATTTACTCCGTCACCAGAAATGGGCGCCTCTCGATGCCATTCTCGAAGGACAGGTCGAGCTGATTCGGACGGAGAAGCCGGACATGGTGGTCGGCGACGGTTCGATTAGCGTGAGCAATGCGGCCTATATCGCCGGAATCCCAGCAGCGGGCGTCATGAACGCTTATGTGACCCGCTTTCTTGGACCGACGTCGATCTTCATGCCCATGATCTATGCGTGGAACCGCCTGCATCTCGAACGCCTGCGCGGGCGCATTTATAGGAGGCATGGCAAGCGCCGCGTGGACGCCTTTCGCTTAGTCCGCAGTGTCCCGCTTATCTCCCCGGACCTGGCCGAACTGCATCCCTCGCCGCCTGGCTGGCCGAACTGGCATACGGTGGGGCCTATCATATCGGAGCCCGTTAGCCCTTTGCCGGACTGGTATGACGAGCTTGACGACGGTCGAGAAAACATTTACATCAGCATGGGTTCGACGGCCGTCCTCGATCAAGTGCTCCGCAGGACTTACAGCGCCTTGGGCAAGATGAAGTACCGCTTTCTCCTGACGACAGGGGGGCAGACGAGCGACGAGACCCTCGCCATGGCGCCGGCGAACTTCCGCATTGCCAAGTACGCGCCAGGCGGCCGGCTTGCCGCAAAGAGCACGTGTCTGATTTTCCATGGTGGAAACGGGACCATGTATCAAGGGCTGACTCACGGTCTGCCGATGCTTGCTTTGCCAACGACGCTTGAACAGGCCATTAACGCCGATGTGTGCGTGGCGCGAGGTTTCGCCCTGAAGATGCGGCCGCGCCGTGTGAAAGGAGAGGCCCTTGCGGCAAATCTCCGCCTTTTGTTGGCCAACGGCCGCTATCGTGAAGCGGCGCGATCCTATATCGATCCCGTACGCAACGCGCGCGGCGCAGAACGGGCTGCAGATATCCTCGAGGAGACTGCCCGGGAGGGCAAGCCGGCCGGCGCCGGCCTGTAATCGCCCCGAGGTCAGGAGAAGTGTTTCACGAGGAAGGCGACGTCCAGTTCTGGATACACCGGATACCTTTCGAGCAGGCGTTGAACACGGGCCTGGGCCTGTTTTGCCGCGTTTTCGTCGATTGTGTATTTGCTGCGGCTTAGTTTGCCTGTGTGAGGTTCGGAGTCGATCCGCGCCGCTTTCGTGTTTGACAGGACGAGCTTGACGATCGCAGCGATTTCGGCCATGTCCTGGGCATTCATGCCCAAGGTTGTGACAGCCGGAGTTCCCAGGCGCAACCCGCTTGTATACCATGGCCCATTAGGGTCGTCCGGAAGCGAGTTGCGATTCAGTGTGACCCCGCATTCCCTGAGAACGCTCTCGGCCTGCCTGCCCGTCAGGTTAAAGGAGCGAACGTCCACAAGCATGAGGTGGTTGTCGGTGCCGCCCGTTGCTACATCAAGCCCTTCGTTGACGCATGCCTCTGCGAGTGCCCGTGCGTTTTCCACAATCCGGTGCGCATAGGCCTTGAACGCCGGGGTATTAGCCTCGGTGAACGCAACAGCTTTTGCCGCAATGACCTGCGGCAAGGGACCGCCAATCACGAGCGGACATCCTCGATTGACGTACTCGGCAAATTCGGCCGTGCTGAGAATGAGGCCGCCGCGCGGCCCCCGCAGGGTCTTGTGGGTAGTCGAGGTAACGATCTGGGCATGCGGGATGGGGTTGGCGTCGCCTTGAAAGACGCCGCCGGCCACGAGACCGGCGAAGTGCGCCATATCCACCATGAGAACCGCACCGGCCTCGTCGGCGATCTCACGGAGCCGGCGAAAGTTGATGGTTCGGGGGTAGGCGCTGTAGCCGGCGAGAAGGATCAGCGGTTTCACCTCTTTGGCAATGCGCCGGATTTCGTCGTAGTCCAGGAGCCCTGTTTTGCGGTTGACGCCGTAGGTGTAAGCGTCAAACATCATCGCGGAGACGTTGTGGCGGTAGCCGTGGGTCAGGTGGCCGCCGGAATAGTAGTCCATACCCAAGAGCCGTTGATTGCCTAAGGCGCGGCGTATCGCTTCCCAGTCGGCATGATCAAGTTTCGAGGGGTCGGGGGATCCGAGTTGAGCAAGTGCGGGCGTTTCGATTCGTGCTTGAAGGACGGCCCAATAGGCAATCAGATTCGCGTCCGCCCCGCTGTGGGGTTGGACATAGGCATGTTCGCAGCCAAAGAGTTTGCACGCCGTGTCGCAGGCATAGGCCTCGATTGCGTCCACATTGCGGCACCCGGCGTAGAAACGGTGACCTGGGTAGCCTTCCGCATATTTGTCGGTGAACAGATTGCCCATGGCTAGCTGGGTGGGAAGGGAGCTATAGTTCTCGCTTGCAATCAGCTTGAGATTGCTCCGTTGGTCGGCTATCTCTTGAACGATCGGCCTGACGACTTCAGGCGTGATCTCAGCAATGGCGGTGAGCCCGGCAAGGTATGCAAGGAATCTCGGGTTCAACGCCTCCGGGTCGGTCTCGGCCAGGTAGGCTCGAAGGGCGTGAATCGCATTTGACACGGGAAAGGCTCCTCTCCATAGCATCACCGGGATCGAGTTGCGCCAGCCACGCGCGGGCCAAACAGGCGTATGGTATTCATTGAGGCAAGCTGGATCAACGTGCAGGCCGCCCTACGGATGGGCGGGTGAATGAACCCCCCGGTCTGAGGGGGAGACCGGGGGGCGCGTGCTGGGGACTTAGCGTTTCCGCGTCCCTACTCGGACTGTCGGCGGAAATGGAGCAAGCTGCGTGCCCGCGCGGGCTGCATGTTGTAAGCTGCGTCTTTGCAGCAACATAACTCAGAACGCGCTATGCGTTGTTTCCACGCCGCCGCCCGATTGCTGCCGCTTTGACGAACAAGCGTCAGAACGACGAGCACGCTGGCTTTCGCGAGGTCCCAGCATCTATTCTCTTTCCCGTGTTTTCGTGTTATCATCAGACGAGTAAGATCTGAGCAATCTCTTATGGACACAGGAGAGACCATCCATGCGAAACGTAGTTGTTGCGCCGTTTGTGCGGAAAGCCGCTGTTGCTCTTGCCCTTTGCGTGTTGGCTGTTTGGTGCACCCAAGCACTGGCGCAGGCAGGGCCCGGCGGTCCATCTCTTGATCCCGAGAAGGTGAAAACGGCATGGGAGATGGAGGCGAAAACAGTCGCCAAAACCCTTGGACTGAACGACGAGCAGACCGGAAAGCTAGTTGTCGCATACAAGTCGGCACGGGACGCTCAGGATAAGAAAAGGGAAGAGATGCGTGCGGAACAGGGCGAAGGGAGGCGTCCTAATCGGCGCGCAATGATGGAAGCCGAGCAGAAGCTGAATCAGGAGTTTGAAGAGGTTCTGAAAGGGTTTCTTACTGGTGAACAAGCGGTAAACGCCGCGGGGCAGCTTAACGCTTACACCCGCCGCGCCGACGTGATGGTAGCGACGCTCGAGGGTATGGAGCTGACGGAAGAGACCTTGACCAAGGCTCTAGGAGCCGTTGCGCATTATGTCGTCGAGTCAGACAAGCTTCTGAAAAAGGCCATGGAAACCAGCGATTTTCAATCAGTACGCGACAAAATGCGCGAGGAGCGCGTAAAACTGGACACAGGGATAGCCGAGATGCTCACGCCTGAACAGATTGCCCAGTGGCGTGCAGCGACCTCGATGCGCCGGATCCCGGGCATGCCTGAAACACCGCCCACGCCGCCGGCGCCCCCCACGCAACCGGCGGAATAGAGCCCGAGAGCTTCCAGGCTTTCTCTATCAGGTGCGAGCCGTCATTTCGTTTCCGATCCCTGGATGATCGAGAGCGGAAACAGGCCGCGGCCACTGACGTTCGGCGGAGGCCGAATCCCCGTGAGAGAACGTTGAGGCCGGAGTTGAGGGCCACTGTACAAAAGCAACGCCTGAAGTCCAGGAATACGTCCGTTGGACGGCGCGCACACCTTGGGCGCGAGCGGACTGGGCTTCCTGCGGATGCTCGTGCTTAAGATTGTCAGCATGGCGCCCTGACATACCCCCTTGGGGCAGCCTTTAGCCTATCGCGCCTACAAGCACGACAGGAAAGTCTCGTTTCGTCCCACTACCGCATCAGGCGAGGCCAAGGGCGCCGTTGATAACAAGCTGCACGTCAATGGCGTTGGTGGCATTGTCGCCGTTCACGTCTGTCGTGTCGACGGGTGTTTCGAGGCCAAGGGCGCCGTTGATGACAAGCTGCACGTCAACGGCGTTGACGGCGCCGTCTCTGTTTACATCCAGGGGCGATGTGGTCGAAAGGCCGACCACTTCCGCGCGGCTTCCTTGCCCGTTGTGGAAGTGGAGGAGAAGGATGCCTTGGGTTTGGTTCGCCTCTAGAGCCGCCCTGTCATATGTGGCAGTGATTACGTTGCCGTCGCTGTCCGGGAAGGTGGGCATCCCAGGCATGCCGTTTGTGAAATCCATGCCGGGTGCCGCGGCATTGTATGTCGCTTTGTCCGTTTGGTCGTATAGGATCTGGCCGTAGCCGATCGAGCAAACCGTCTCAACACGGTAGGTGAATGTCGCGTCGGCGCTCGTGAGACCCAAGGATGCGGCCATTGCGGGTAAAACCATGACATTGTTCTGAAACACGGCCGTGTCAAACTCAGCGGCGCTCCAGTGGTTAACATGGCCCTGGAATTCTATGGTTTCCTCGCTCAGATCTGTGAGAAGGCTCCACATAACGTCGTTGGGATCTCCTCCGTAATAGGCGCCTGTATTTGAGTTGGTCAGGACATAGTCGTCGATTTGGTCCTGATTCACGTCGATGTAGATAGACGCACCAATGGCATTGGGCGTAGGCCAGTCGCCGTACATGACGACGGCAAAGAAGAGGGTAGCCGCTTCGACGCTCTTGCCTTCTTTGGCCGACGGCGCATCGGTGGCTATGCCCACATACTGAATGTCGGCCATGTCCTCGACGCGAAGCGAGGTGATTTCGTTAGGACTGGTGATTTGAAGCTCGAAGGGGGCCGCCAGCGACTGAATGTCTACTGGAACGGCGTCGCCAGTGTTGATGCCTGTGCCCGTGAGCGGGATCTCGACTTGGCCGACAGGCTGGTGGACGTTCACCGATGAAACGGCCGCTGCCATCTGGGCTACAGGTCTCGGCGCCGCATAAAGGGGGACGCGAAGCGGCACGCCGTCTCCCGACGGCGTGAGCTTGAGATAGCCCGCCTCCTCAGTGAGCCAGTGCCGCGGTTCGGTTCCCTGAGTCTCTGTCACAACAGGGTCATGGGTATGGCGCATGTCGGCGGCGGCGGCGTCCAGACGCACCGGCACGTCGATGAATCCCTGTGCGGGCACGGTGATGGTTGCTGGACCGGCCAACGTGAACGAGACGCCTGGTGCGTCAACAAGCGTGTCGATGGCGATGTCAAAAGAGAGGGAGGTATTGCCTTTGCTTTCGACGCGGACTGTCCGTACCTCGGACGTCGTATCGGCGACTTCGCGCGTCGCAAAGGAGACGCTGACCTGCCCGGGATGGTCGACATCATAGGCGATGGCGGCCGAACTTGCGGCACTGAGCGCATCGACGCGGCCTGCCCCGATACGGGCGGGCGTCTGCACAGGCGGCGTCTGAGCAGCGCCCGCATAGAGGTCGTAAAGCGCCGTATTCATCAGCAGCGCCTTGAGCTTGGCGACAGACCAATTCGGATGGACTTCGCGTAAGAGCGCTATCACCCCGGCGATGTGGGGCGCGGCCATGGAGGTGCCTGATAGCACGATGCCCTCTGTGCCGGTACCGAGTTCGGCGCTGGTGATGTCGACGCCTGGCGCTGTCACGTCCGGTTTCAGGATAGGTCCGTTAACGCTCCATGTAGGTCCGCGCGAGGTAAACTCTGCAACAGTGTCCGCAAGATCCGGACGCACAATAACGGTTTCGGAGGAGATGGTCACTTCAACGGTTTCGGTCGGCAGTGTGTCTTTGATGATCTGCCCATCGGCCTTCGTAATCATGATTGAGGGTATGGAGGGCTGGATTTCGCCGTACATGGCCATGGTGATCGGCGGGCCGTCTTGGTTATTGACAATGATCGCAGCGACGGCGCCGGCTGCCTCTGCATTGAGCACCTTCTCGGTAAAGAAGCAAGTCCCTCGGTCGATGAGCGCGATCTTGCCTGCCATGGCGCCGACATTGGACAGGAACGTACACGCGTCGTACGGCTGGGCATACACTACCTCGGCCGTGACGCCCTCAGGGGTCAACGGAGGCCCAAATTCTGCAATGCCTGCTTCGCAGATCCCCACAATAGACTCGGGCGTGTTGACGAGCATGGCCTGGAAAGTACGGCCGTCGTCGGATGCGGCCGCGACGCTGATGCCGTTGGGGGCGACGCCGGGCGAACTTGTAACAAAGAAGCTGTCTGCAGAGTTTCCGGCCGACATGACCACTGCGATGCCTACAACCGTTGCCGCTTCTATAGCCTCCAGCGACGGGTCATCGGAGATGCCGAAGGTGCTCCCCAAAGACAAGTTGATTACATCGAGGTGATCGCTTAGATCGCCGTCCTGGTCCGGATCGGTAGCCCATTCGATGGCGGCAATGTCAAGCACGGTGGTCCCGGCCAGGCCGTTCGAGCAACCGAACACTTTGATGGCGTAGATATCTGCTTCAGGCGCAGTCCCTGGGCCGATTTCGAAAGAGCTAAAGTCGATGCCCGGCCCATAGGGGCCCGTGTAGGTCTGGCTGTCCGCCTTTCTGACTCCATAGCCCGCCGCCGTAGCTGCGACGTGCGTGCCGTGGCCGTCGCAATCCATTGGATCGGGGTCGGGCTCGGGTATAGCATGTTCAGCTACGTCCGCGTCATAGGTTTCGCCGGCAAGGTCCACGCCGCCTACCACCTTGGTCGTCGGAAAGGGCACGTCGCCGATAACGCTCGGGTCGTTTCCCGAGTAGGTTGCTTCCAAACCCGAACCGCCGAAATCGGCGTGGATGTAGTCCACCCCGGTGTCGATGATCCCAATGCGCACACCTTGTCCTGTTGCATTCAGACCCGCGCTGTCCCAAGTCTGCGCCGCATGGATAAAAGGGACGCTCGTGCTGTTGAGTACGCGCTTAGGCGTTAATCTGCGGACGGCGGCAACTCCCGGCAGATTCCGAATTGCCGCCGCTGCATCGGAGTCAGCGAGAAGCGCCACGCCGTTAAGAATGCGTTGCGTACGATAGATTACCAGGGCATTGAGGTGTTTCTGGTCGAGTACATCGAGAAACCGCCTCTGGGCCGTTTCGATGCGCCCTAACTGCGCCCGTGCTTCGGCTGCCGCCTCGATGGGTGAGTTTTTCGCTTGCTGTGCCTGCTTGAGTGCCGCCGCATACGTTTCTGCAGCTGGTGCGTCAACAAGCTCGACAAATACCGCCGTCAGATCGCCTTGAGACGATGCACCCGTTCCTGAGAGGGCTCCTGGAAGAGGGCCCTTGGTTACAGCCGCGATGCCGCCCCCAAGCCCTATTAGAACTGCGAGTATGGACGCGGCAAACCACCCAAGACGGCGACCTAAGGTTTTCATGTTTTTCTCCTTGCGGCCCAAGTCACGGCCGGACTGTAACTTGTTCGCCCTACATGCATCCCTGTTTTGTCGAAGCTTCATTCGCTTGGTCATGCATCAGCAATACACCCTCTCACCGAAGCCTTTCCGCGGGAGGCGCCTACCATTGAACGCTTTCCTATCGCGGGGTGCGGCGCATGTGTTCATTGATCCTTCAACGAGCAGTGTTTCGCTTGCCGGCCGGCGTTTACCTGTCGAGGTCCCGCTCACGCATCCTGGAACGGGTGCCGCCTGGGGCTATGCTCCAGAAACCCATGAATTTGGAGCATAGCCCTGTTTTACGATCGCCTTTTTGCCGATTCTGTTTCTTTGCTATCCCGCAAGGGGATCAGTACGATTTCGCCCTGCGAAAGGGTCGCCTTCAAGGGACCCTGATAGGCTTCCGAGATGCGTTTCTGTTCGGTGCCAATGCAAAAAACGGTTTCCGCAAACACGAGGCCGCGCACGACAATGCAAGGCTGGCTGCGACTGCGTGAATCGGATTGCACCGCCTCGATCTCGTCGTTGATCTCGTCGCGGCGCCGGTGTATTTCACGTCTCTTGGCAAGGAGCTTGTCCATGGCTTCTTGTTGCACCGGTTCCAGTTTACGTTTGCGCTTGTGCAAGGGCTCGACGGCCTTCTCGATTCTCTCGAGATGGATCTTGATAGCCGTCAGCTCCCGGCGAAGCCGCTCGAGAGTTTCCTCTAGTTGGAAGTCTTTCCCCACTGTGACGAGCGTTCTGGTTAGTGCGTCGCTTCCGATTTGTCCAACGTCCACTCCGCCCAGCGCGATGGTTTCACCGCCGACGAGCCGTCCGCGGGGCATCAGCAGCCCGGCCCGTGTTCGTGTGCGTGAATGTACGATTTCCCGTTCCACGACGATGTTTTCCCCCGCCTCGATGTCGGCGTCGAGGATGAACTTAGCTTGGACCTGCCCGGAGATGCGAATAAGTTGCTCCGGACCTCCCATAATGCCCCCGCGCACAAACAGGCTTCCCTTGCTGGTCAGCCGGGCTTGTTCGACGATGCCTCCTACCTGGATGTCCCCTGCCGTCTCGACGCGGGAATCTGAAAGGACATCCGCGGCAACATTGAGAGCTCCTCGATGGTTGATGTGCCCCGTTTCGAGTCCTACGCTGCCGCTGATGGTCAGCACTTGGTCCACGGATAAGCCGTTTGCCAGCCAGCGCACGCGGCCCGCGGTGGTGGCGTAAAAGGCGTTCTCAATGGTATCGTGGCGCACATTGGCGCCGACCCGCACCCGCAGGCGTTTGGGTTTGGAAACAGGGATAGACTTGCCGAATACGTCAACACCTGGCACGCCCTCGCTGCCAGGGATGATACGGGCAAGAAACTGGCCCGCCTCGACGTTGGGTTGACCTATCCGTTGACGGTAGTCGACGTTTCCTGTTGTTTCGTCGACGGCAAAGCCCGTATTGAAGAAGTCGCCGCCCCACTCGATGTCCTCGTCTTTCGAGGGCGTCGGGGGCGTTCCTTGCACAACTGCGAGATTCTCGATGGTCTCGTTGGTGGAGGCCGCATTCGCAATCAGGTGCTCGATGGCGGCCCGGTCCGGCGGTCCCGCCACTTGAAACTTGGTGAAATAGTCCTCGACAGCGTCGGCTACGGTATTCAGGCACTCCGTGCAGCCTGTGCACGACAAGAGCACTGCCAGGCGGTCTTCCGAGACCCGGATCTTGATGCGTGGCGGCGTTTCTTCCGCTTCGGGCGATAATGATTTCCCCTCGCTGTCTTCCAAAGAAGGCCTCCCGAAGGGTGTCCTAACGGAGTACTGCGGCGCGCAACTTTCTTCTGGGGCCGCCCTCCACAGTCATACCCCTCATCACGTCAAGCCCAGTTGATCATGGCTGTCTACGCCAACCTGGCGCACGGTCTCGTGTTGGCGCCTCGGAGCTGGCAGCTCAGGCCCGTGCACTTCAGGGTCTGTTTCGATTCTGCGGGCATACTGTTTCGTCTATCTTCAATTTGTAGGGAGTGTACTGCCTATCGCAAGGTTGCGTCAATTGCAAATAGGTCAAAAACGGGCAAATATAAGTCGGTGTTGTGCGTTTCAGGACTTTCTGGCGGAAAGAGACCGATAGAGTCTATGTCAGAGGCGCGCTTGTTCTCACGCCGTACCGCTTCCAAGGAACGCCGAACCGTCAACTGCTTTGTTGGACAGGAGGCAACGTGGCGCCTCAAGGGTCGGCAACAGAGAATGCTGATGATGATTCAGGGCCCGCAAGAAAGACGCAGATTGACGGGAGACGCAACGGCGATGTAGGCTGATGACTAGGAGGTGCGACAGTGGACCGGAAAGGCAAGGGGCGTCGCTTTGGGCGGATTCCAGAGGCCGTCTCGATCGGTCAATCCGGGCCTGGACCGCTTCTGGTGCTGGGTGCATGCGATTCCCGGGTGCTCGGTCGGGCTCATACGATTCCCGGGAAAGATGCGTGAGATGTTGGGCGAAACCTGGCCGGCCTGCTAATGCGGCGGCCGGCAGGGATGGTCAGGGAAAAGGTTGCGTTGCCTGTTCGGCAAACGTAGCTATGGAAGGCAGCGCTCGAGCACGAGCGCGCGCGGAGGTATTGCTGATGTTCTGCACGTGGTCTCGAATGATCCTGGTCGCGGTGGTTGTTGGTCTTGTGGTTGCGCCTGTCGTGGGTTGCGGCGGAAAAGCGGGAGAGGAGGGAGCAGAAACGGGTGTGCAGGGCGGCGCACCGTCAGACCAGGAAGCCGGCGTCGAGCAAGGCGATGAGAGCGTGCCGGCGCCTGCCGGGGACGACGACGAGCAGGTCTCGATGCAGATGGGTGAAGGCGGTCTCCAGATTAAAACGCCAGACGGCGAGCTGAACATCGGCGAGCAGATGCTCGAAGGCGTTTTTGGGGGTAAGAACAGCGGTATGAAGATGACCGCTGGCGAGAGTGCGGTAATTCCGGAGGGTTTCCCGAAGGAAGTGCCGATTTATCCCGGGCTCGACCTGAAGATGGCGATGGAAAACCAGGAAAAGGCAACATACCACGTCCAGGGACATAGCGCCGACGCTATGGAAAAGGTCCGCGATTACTACAAAGATAAACTCGATTCCGCGGGATGGAAAGAGGGGGCCACGTTTAACGCGCCAGGGGAACGCGGGATGAACATGATGAACTATCAGAAGGGGGACCTTTCCGTGAGCATGGTGTTTACGCAGCGCGACGGCGGCACAGACGTTA
This sequence comes from uncultured Nitrospiraceae bacterium, assembly GCA_964493915.1. Lineage (GTDB taxonomy): Bacteria > Hydrogenedentota > Hydrogenedentia > Hydrogenedentales > SLHB01 > CAZBQH01. Next base: position 5,736 of record CAZBQH010000497.1, on the reverse strand, counting down.
TACTGACAGTCGGGTCGAGTTCACAGTAGCGGGCGTGGATGGTTTTCCTGGCGTTCTGCGTGGGTGGGAAGCTGTTGCTTCCTTGTTCGTGGGCAGGAGGGTTCTGTCCCTATTTGTCTATTTGACAGCCGGTTTCGGTTGACAGAGGGGGATGCCGGCCATACAATACGTTTTGGAGGCGGTCTTCTGGCCGTCGCGAGCCGGAGCAGCAGGAGTCGTTGATGAAGCAGTCGCTGATAAAGCTTGTAGATGCCATTCTACGGCGGATCGAGGAGCACCCAGAAGTGCCGCATACCGAAAGCCGGATGCGCCTGTGGCTGCGTGAACAAGGGTTTAAGAAGGGCGATATCGACGCCGCTATGAAGCTGGTCCGGCCCCATTTTGAGCTAAAGCCCAAGGTGGAAGACTACAAGATGGGCGTTGCCCGCGCTTTCAGCGGATGGGAAGAGGTCAAGCTTTCCGTTGAGGCGCGCAACGCCCTTGTCCGGTTGGAGTTGTACGGATTGATAGATCCCTATGAGCGGGAGATGATTCTGGACCGCCTGAATCATTTTGACGGCGAGGTCACGTTGGAAGAGCTCGACTACTTGCTGTCCTGGTTGGTGTGCAGCAATCGCGACGTCGAGACGCAACAGACGATCTATTCGGTTCTCGAGGGTCACAAGGACATTCTCCATTAACACACCGCATCAGTGTTTTTACGGCGCCCATCCCGGAAAGGGATGCGGCGTCTTTCGCTTGTCAGGAGCAGAAGTTTCATGACGAAGTATCTTGTGGTTGTAGAATCGCCGGCCAAAGCCCGTACAATCAACAAGTTCCTGGGCCAGAACTATCTGGTTAAGGCCAGCAATGGGCACGTGCGCGACCTGCCCAAGCGCGATCTGGGCGTGGATGTTGAAAACAACTTTCAGCCTACTTACGTCGTGTTACGCGACTCTTCAAAAGCCATCAAAGCACTCAAGGAGGCCGCGCGCAATGCAGATCATATCCTCCTTGCTTCCGATCCCGATCGCGAAGGCGAGGCCATCGGCTGGCACGTGGCGGAGATTCTCAAACCAGCGAAGAAGCCTGTTGAACGCATTGTCTTCAACGAGATTACCAAACGCAGTGTGCTTGAGGCAGCTAAGCACCCTCGGACCATAGACGCGAATCTTGTGAACGCCCAGCAGGCCCGGCGGGTGCTCGACCGTTTGGTCGGATACAAACTCAGTCCTCTGCTTAACTGGCTGGTGCGGCGGGGGCTGAGCGCCGGCCGTGTGCAGTCGGTGGCGGTTCGTATGATCTGCGACCGCGAGGCCGAGATCCGCGCTTTCGTTCCCCAGGAGTATTGGACCCTCGACGTTGACCTTGCCACGAGAGCCGGGGGATTTTTCACGGCACGGCTCAGCCGCATCCGTGGCGAGAAGGCTGAAGTGCCGAACAAAGAGGCCATGGATTGCATCCTCGGCGATCTTGAGGGCGCGGGGTACCGTGTTGCCGGCATCGATCGGAAGGAAGTCAAGCGGCGTCCGAGCCCGCCGTTCATCACCAGCACGCTTCAGCAAGAGGCGTCCCGCCGCTTGCAGTTCAGTCCGCGCAAGACCATGCGGATCGCGCAGCACCTTTACGAGGGCGTTGCACTGGGGGCCGAGGGGAGCGTTGGGCTCATCACTTACATGCGCACCGACTCGACGCGACTTGCCAGAGAGGCGCTCGACGACGTCCGGGCGTATATAAGCGGCCATTTTGAACCAGCGATGTTGCCGGAAAAGCCGAACTTCTACAAGTCAAAGAAGGGTGCGCAAGAGGCTCACGAAGCCATCCGGCCGACGGCTGCAGCGCGCACGCCGGAGTCTGTGAAGGAGTATCTTGACCGAGATCAGCTTAGGCTGTACACGTTGATCTGGCAGCGTTTTGTCGCATGTCAGATGGCGCCTGCTGTTTTTGACCAGACGACCATCGATGTGGAAGCCAAGGACTACGTGTTCCGAGCGACCGAACAGGTGATGAAATTCCCCGGCTTCATCAAGCTTTACGAGGAAAGCAGAGACGAGGATGCCGAGGCGAACGGCGAGAACGCGCTGCCGAAGGTGGCCGAGGGCGAAGAGCTCGACGCGCGAGAACTCAGACCCGAACAGCATTTTACCAAGCCTCCTCCCAGGTACACGGAGGCGACCCTTATCCGTGCCCTCGAGGAGAATGGAATCGGGAGGCCCAGCACCTACGCCCCGATTATGAATACCATCGTATCTGAGCGCGGCTATGCCCAGCGTGTGAACGGGAGGCTCGAACCTACGGAGCTGGGCGAAAGGGTTAATGCCCTGCTCGTGCGCGAGTTTCCGGATATTCTGGACATCAGCTTTACGGCCCAGCTTGAGGAACGTCTCGACGAGGTGGCGGAAGGGAACCGGGAATGGCACGCCCTCTTGCGCGACTTCTACGACAGTTTCGCAAAGGATTTGCACCAAGCTAAACACCGCATGGTGAAGGAGATCGCGGGCGACGACGCCAAGTGCCCAAAATGCGGCGGTGAACTCGAGGTCTGCGAAGGACGGTTCGGCCTTTTCCTACGTTGCGTGAACTACCCAGACTGCGACGGCCGGGTGAGCATCCGCAAGACGCAGGCGGAACCGACGAACGAAGTATGCGAGAAGTGCGGCGCCCCGATGGTAATCCGTACCGGACGCTTCGGACGTTTCATGGCCTGTTCGCGTTATCCCGAGTGCAAGAACACCTATAATATCGACGAGAACGGCAACAAGATCCCCGCCCAACCTCGTGAAGAACCGGTGAAGACCGACTTGAAGTGTCCCAAATGCGGTTCGCCTCTGGTGATTCGACGGAGTCGGACGGGCGAACAGTTCTACGGTTGCGAAGCCTATCCGAAATGCCGGTACACCCGCCCTATGGAGCTCGGGTTGAAGTGCCCGAGACCCGGCTGCGACGGCAATCTGGTGAGAAAACGGGTGAAAGGCCGCCGCTTCATCGGCTGCGACCGCTACCCGGATTGTGATTTCATGGTTTTCGGCGAGATCGATAAAGACACGCCGTGCCCGCGTTGCGGAAATCCCTGGACGGTAGTCAAGAAGCGGCGCAACAAACCATCTGTCCGGGAATGTCCTGTACCGGGTTGCGGCTACAGCGAAGAGATCGAGGAACCGGAGGAATAGCCTGCAGCCTGCGGTGCAAGGGATTTCGCTAGGGCGTTGCAGCGGGGTGGTTGTATGGCAAGCAATGGGGACGACATGGCGCCCTTTCGGGCGTATCTCGAGGTTGAGCGCGGGTTCTCTGCTCACACGCTTCATGCTTATATGACAGACCTCGAGCAGTTCGGCAGCTACCTCCGTTTCGGTCCGAAGGCTTTCGATCTCGAAGCAAAGGAACGTTGTTTGCCGACGCTTAATGCGCTGCGCCGCGCCTCGCGCAACGACATCCGCTCGTTTCTGGCGCACGTCCAGAGTCAGGGGAGCTCCGCGCGCACAGCTGCGCGCAAACTGGCCGCTATCCGGGCCGTCTATCGTTTCTATATCCGCACGGGCGCTCTCGAGCAAGACCCGAGTAAGGCCGTTCGCTCGCCCAGACTCGGACGGGACCTGCCCGATGTGCTGACCATTCCCGAGGTGACGGCGCTGATGGAGGCCCCTGACCTATCCAGTGAAATAGGGCTGCGAGACAAGGCTATCCTCGAGACGCTCTACTCGAGCGGAGTGCGTGCTGCCGAACTGGCGGGCCTGGACTTAGGGGCCGTCGACCTGATCGGCGGCGTAATGACGGTTTTGGGAAAGCGCGGTAAGCAGCGCATCGCCTACCTCGGCCGTCACGCTGTTGATGCGCTTAAGGTCTATCTGCGCATACGGGATCAACTCGGCCATCCGGGTCATGGCCGTGTTTTTGTCAATAGCCGTGGAGGTCCGTTGACGACCCGCAGCATCCAGCGGATCGTCGAGCGCTATGTGCGCGAGGTCTTGCCGGGCCGCCGCCATGTTTCTCCCCATACGCTTCGCCATACGTTTGCCACCCACATGCTGAATGCAGGCGCAGATCTGCGTGTCGTGCAGGAACTGTTGGGACATGAAAGCCTGACTACCACGCAGATCTACACACATGTCAGCATCGATCGGCTCAAGCAGGTTTACCGCGAGAGCCATCCTCACGCTTGATTACGCGCCTTGTTTTCCACCAGGGCCTGGAAGCGCGGGAGTTCATGCAAGGCCCTCAGCCGCTCATCCCGGGCAATGACGCCGCGTAGATTCGGCGCAAGCGCCACCGCTTTTTCGAGGGCTTCCACAGCCTCTTCGTTCCGTTCAGGGGCGCATGCCGAAAGGAAGAAGCCCAGGTCCAGGAAACCCTCGCCATTACGGGGTTCGAGTTGGGTCGCCATCCGCACTTGGTGTTCAGCTTCCCTGATTTTGCCGCGGCTTATGAGGGCGCGGGCGTAGAGTCGGCGCGCGGGCGCTGATATGGGGCTCAGACGGACGCACCGGCGCAAGGCCCGCTCCGCAGCATCGTAGTCGCCCTGTTCGACGGCCTGGACACCTCGATTCCACCACTGGACCGCCCGCCTGCCTTTGGTGGCTATCGCCGTAAAGCGCCATATCAACAGAATGCCGGCCGGGATAATGATCCACAGTTCGTTCATGGCCTGTTTTCCTACCGTGTATGAAGGCCCGGTCGCGCGCGTGCCCGCCGCCGTTTCGATTGCTGGATGCTCGGGCGTGCAAAGCGCCTGAGCCTGTTCTTTCGATATAAGGGCGCCCGAACCGCTAGGCCGGAACACCAGACCTCGATTTCAGTCTTTTTCAGCGGATCTTTGCAGGATCCGTGCGGGAATCAAGTCTCAGCAAAAAGCCGAGCTATTTCAAGTCGAGGCCGCTCGAGGGAGCCGTTTGTGCAGAGCTGTTGCATCACAAGAAGAGGAGACACCTATGTTTTTGCCTTTGGTTTCGGCCGTTTTCTGCGGCTTTTGGCCCGGGTGCGTCTCTGGTTTGACATTGCTCAAAAGCTGTGGTACATTCCCTGCGCTTCGGTGGAAACACAGGAAGTTGGTCGAGTCGCCCCCCGGCGCAAGGCGTGCGGGGGCTGATTTTTGCAAGGTGAACCGCACAGCGGGAAGAACCCCAAAAAAAGAGTTTGACTTGGGCCACGAACTGTGGTAATCTCCGCCGGATTTGGCGAGCAGAGGCTTCTCCACTTTTACCCCGTGGGTCAGCAACGCGTGGCGGATGCTGTCGAAGCGACGCTTAGCGCGGGGAAAAGGCCCGATATAGGGACGTAGTTGCGTATATCTGAGGGCGGGGCGGAGTGGATTGGAAGTCATGTCAAAAGGGTTGACAAAGCAGCAGAAGGCTGATATACTTCCCTTTTGGACGGCGGTCGAATAAGGCCGTCGGAGTTCGGGCTCGGTCCCGGGAATACTTTGCGCTGAGCTCCAGGAAAGGGGCTCGGCGTAATGGATCCCAAACGGTTGTGCAGTGAAGCACGGCGCCGGGAGCAGGGGCCCTGCGGACGCTCTTTGAAAGTTGAATACGGTGCATGCACTATCAGGCAAGATAGTCATGTGCGGGTAGACAGCCTAGGCTTTGTCTTAGGCTGCGCCTGAATACTCGATTCCTTTTCAATGAGGAATCAAACTCGTCAAAGACGGGACATCGGTCCTGTTCGATTTTTTATCGGAGAGTTTGATCCTGGCTCAGAACGAACGCTGGCGGCAGGCTTAACACATGCAAGTCGAGCGAGTCCTTCGGGGCTAGCGGCGGA
>CAZBQH010000496.1:0-9404 GCA_964493915.1 uncultured Nitrospiraceae bacterium | reverse complement strand
CGCGTGAGCTTGTGGATCGCCCATGCTTTGATGTTCAGCGCAGGCCGATGCATCAGCCAAGGGAACAGCTTGTGATCGAGGCCGGCCCAAAGTGAAGTCTGACGGCCCAGAATCAGCGGCAGAATCTTGCTGGCAATAACCGGCGGTCGCTGAGACAAGCCGATGGCTAGCTCGTACGCAACGCGCATATACTGCTGGTGATCCAGCCAAAACTGTCGGCTGTTCTCTGCCCGGACCCAGTTGTCGCGCTCGACGTGACAGAACGGCAAACGGAGCAGATTCGCCTCGATGCCGCGCTGCTCGATGCGCTTTGCCAAAGCGTTCATGTGTGCAACGGTCGCCCGGCTATGACCGGGGCCGGCACAGGGGGCTTTTCGTTGAAATGGGTCGTAAAGCGTTATGTTGACCGCCACAACCGCACCCGGCCCGGCCAAGCGTTCCACCAGCGCGTCTACGTCGAGGTCTTCCGGAAACGGCGCCTGAAGCTGCACGCGGACGTCGAGTCGGGCAGTCGCACAAGCTGCCAGCCAGGCGTCGAGCTTGCATTCATTTACAGAAGAAGGACACAGGAAGACGTCGAAAAGACCCCCCTCTTTCAGTTCCGCAAGACGTTCTGGATCCACCGTACAGTCGGTGCGCAGCGACAGCGGCACATCGAGCGCAGCGGCGTGTTCGAGCATCTCTGGCAGAAGGTCCAGGTAGGCGCCCGCAACAAGGAAGTCGAGCTTGTGCGCCTTGTAAACGGTACGGTTCAAGCGGATCCAGCGCTTCATGTCAATAGATCGGAAACGCTGGCCTTTCTGATTTTGAGCGAGAACGATCCCTCGTACGGGCGGGATGCGCTGTTCCACGCTGATCAAAGCGCTCGTCTGCAAACAGAAGCTCCTCAATACAGAATCGGACGGACCGGGAAGATGTATATCCGTGGAAGTTCACGCCGGCATTGACACCGTAAGACTATAGTGACGCTCAGCTTGCGCTGTCAAGGACACGTTCTCAGTGCTGGGGAAAGCCACGATGCGCAGCCGCCGGCCACATGGACCGGGTCCGCATCAGAACTGACGGACGTTTGCTTTGCCCGTCTCTGTCGAAGTTGGTTTGCTACCTCTTCATCAACACCGTGTCCGCATAGTGGGCCATGGCGTCCCGCAGAAAACAGGCCAGGCCGGGGCGGATCTTGTCAAAGAACGCCACGAAATCGGAGTGGGATGCATAGGTTTCGCCCAGACCGCGGTACACTCTGGCTGATGCGGGGTAGAAGCGCTCTACCCAGGCATGGTGCTTTGCGGCAACAGTCTGCACCTCCGGGTCGGAGGGATCGCGGTCCATCATCGCGGCCATGGCCTGGAAAAGCGCCCCGCCGTCGGCTTTAAGCCTGTCCCAACCGGCTTTCGACATCTTCTTGATCCGCCGTTCCGTTTCGTCTACGGTCTCGCGCCCATAAAGTTCGCGGGCCTCTTTCCGGTACCGGTCGGCCTGTTCCTTCGTGAACCCTTCATACAGCTCATTCTCCATCACCATGGCGTCGTTCTCCGTGCGTTTTGCCGTCTATATCGCATCTCAGACCCCGAAGTATTGCCCCTCGAGTTCTTCGATAGCAAAGTGGCCGGAAAACGCGTATGGGAGCTGCACGCTGACAGGACCGAACGATGTGCCGGCGGCTGGGGTAGATGCCCTGCGGGCGGCAGCGCCTCGCCTTATGCGCTGCTTGACATGCGCCTCCTGAAACGGGCAGGCTTAGCCTTCGCAGTGGGCGGGCTGCCCGTTTTTTCTTTCTTCGTGGAGAGCCTGCAACGATGACGCCGAGACAGCGCCTACTTACCGCCATCCGCAATGAGCAACCGGACCACGTGCCGGCTGCGCCGGACCTGTACGAGATGGCGCCCATCAAGCTGTTAGGCCGGCCGTCCTGGGAAATGCTGGTCTACCAGGATCCGCCCGTCTGGAAGGCCCGGATGGACACATGCGCCCATTTCGGCGTCGACGCCTTCATCCCCCTGTGGGTACCACTCGAAGTGAGCACGAACACGGCCGTCGTGTTCCGCGACGACGACAGGCTTATTACCCGGACCTTCCTCGACAAGGAGGGCCGGCGCACCTGGTCTCCTTTCGCGATGGTGTACATGCGCGACGATGCCAGCGCCTACGTCAAGGCGGCGACCATCAGCTTGCCTGAGGAACACGAAGATTTCGAGATCGTCCTGCCCAACTACAACAAGGTCGGCCGCGAACACTTCGAGGATGCGCGCAAATACGCCGGCGAGCAAGGGGTGGTCGCGCCGATGGTCTGCCTTCCGGCGCTAAGCACGTGGCCTGAAGATACCTACGCCTATCTCGAAGAACCGGACACGGTCCGCGCACGCATGCAGCAAACCGGCGAGTGGATGATGAAAACGGCCGAGGAAATTCTGTCGTGGAATCCCGACGTGCTGCTTATTGGCAATAGCGGCATGATGATCACAAATCCGCCGCACGTCTTCCGCGACCTTGGGCTCGAATGGCTTGAGAAGCTGACGCGCTTAGCCAAGGAACGCAATATACCCACGCATATCCATTGTTGCGGACCCGAAAAGGCTCTGGTCGAGATTGCCGCAACGGAGACCGATCTGGCTGCAATCGAGCCGCTGGAAATCCCCCCCATGGGCGACTGCGATCTCGCGGAAATCAAGCAACGTTTTGGCCATCGCCTGGCCCTCAAGGGCAATTTGCACACGACCAGAGTGATGCTGATGGGAACGCCGGCCGAAGTTGAGGAAGCCTGCAAGCGGGCCATCGACGATGCAGCCGCGGGCGGCGGATTCATCCTTTCGACGGGCGACCAGACGCCGCGGGATACGCCCGAGGAAAACATCGTGACCATGCAGCATGTTGCAGAGACTTACGGACGCTACTAGAAATGGACGTTCAGTGCGCCATAGGAAGCAGCAACCTATGAAGCCCTTGGTTGGGATGTTAACGCTCGCCGTGATTCTCTTGGCGCCGGGCGCCGGTGAAGCGGCCTCAGAGCTACGCTTGTTCGACACCTTCACCACTGTCGACCCGAGTTCGGGTCTCTTCGAACAACACGGCCAGCTCTTTCCGCTGGTCTCGGCGACCTACGTGCAGCCGCAAGAGGGAAAGGTGGGCGCAAACGCGGGCCCCATCGAGCTGCTGGGATTTGACCTGATGCGCCTGTGCGACGACTTCCGCCAAATGCGCGAGACGGGCGTGGGCGCGATCTACATGCGCGTAGGCGCGGGCTTCTTCCTCAACCCTGACGGATCCTGGCGCCGCCCCGAAGACCCGTATAGCGGTGTGATAGACGCCCAGACAGTGCAAAAGGAGACGCTGGCCCGCCTCGCACAAGCAACGAAAACCGGGTCCTGCCCCTTCACATTCAACTACGAGATTTTTGATTTCCTACTCACGTGCGCCGAGGCGGAAGGCCTCTACGTTGTGCCCATGATCATGGACAACTGGAGCAAGCCCCGCAAGTACGATCTGGAGGAGAAGCTCACTTCAATCCTTTATCCGGACGTATGGCAGAAGACCATTGACGACTGGGTCAAGATCCTTGGGCGTTTGAGCGGCCGGGAAGTGATTCTCGGCTATCTCATCGAGGGCGAGACGCTGGCGTTGCCGCCATGGAACAAGAAACAGTGGCGCTACCTTGCGCCTGGCGGTCCCATCCTGGCCGAATCGCGCTCCCCGCTCGAGGCCGAGGATCCCGAGCTAGCCCGGCAGTTCCGGGATTTCCTGCGTGCCCGCTACGGCAACAGCGGGTCGTTCAAGGTGCACCTGCGCCACGGCTACAACCGCGAACAGGCGGCTTACGACCCCGAAACAGGCGTCCCCGAGTACCCCTTCGAGGCCGGTGTTTTCGAACACATCGAACGTCTCGACGACGTGCCTCTGCCGACGGTGGAGCGGGCCAAAGGCGACGTATCCCTGGGTCCTGGGGCCCATTTCCCTTGGTGGCTCAACGTTCCCTTTGACCCGCTGTGGGTCGAGTTCGGCTATTTCAAGGAGTGGCTTTACACGGAACGGCTCAACGGGCTTGTCGATCGCCTGCGCGAGGTCTGTCCGAATGCGCTTTTCTTCCACAGCGCGGCCTGGGACTATGTGCCAGTATGGCACCCCTTCTTTGTGGCGTGGAACCACGGTGAGCTTGATTGCGAGGTCAGCCTGCACGGCGGGGGCTATCCACAATCACTCGTGTTACGCACCACGCCCAAGATCGAGCCCCATGAGACCGTGGTTGAGCTGTACCAGTCGGTTGGATGCTACCGGCCTTTCACCTATGACGCGAGCCTGCCTTTCGCGTACGGCATGGGAGAGGGCGGCATCGCGTATGAAAGCAGCGAGCCCGGGACAAAAGACCTCGACATTAGCGAAACGGTCGAGGACGCGTGGAACACCGCCTTGCTTATGGACAATTTCGGCGGCGGGAGCGCCTTTGGAAACCTGTGGGATTGGGGCATGTTCGTTGGAGCGACTAGAGCGAACCCGCAACTCCATCTGCACGCCTTTGCATCGACTGTCAAGAAGATGGCGGCCCTGTTCGAGCGCGACACGTTTCTGAGAGGGCGAAACGCAAAGGTTCTCATCCTCGCAAACGGGCCGGCGCTGCACTCGATCATGAAGGAGCTTTCGGCCAACAACATTATCGCGCTGTCGAGCGCCCTGGCGGCCGCGCACTGCGATTTCGACATTGCCACCACCGACGAGGTCTCGATAGGCCCTCAGCCCGGCAAGGTCGACCTGGAACGGTACCAGGCGGTATTCATGCCCCAACTGTTCCAGATTCCGCAGCAATCTATCTCCGGCGCTGCGGCAATCCATGATGCTGCAAGAAAAAACGTCTGGCTCATATTGGGTGAATGGTTGGACGCCGCGCCGAACCGTCTGCTCTGCCTCGGTACAACAGGCCTGCGCGACCCATGGTTCAACCCCCTCGATAGGCTTCCTGCGGACGTCCGAGCCCTGACCGGCGACATCCAGCCTGGACCCTTGACGAAGCAGACCGGCAAATACACATGGACAACCGTAGACGGAGCACGCGTGCCTATTGTCCTAACGGGCGTCTACACCCAGGCCGTAGCCATTCAACCGGGGGCCGAAGCGTCTGTCGCGCCTTTCCTGAAAGATGGCGACGCGCTTAGAGGGACCCTGCACCAGCGGCCGAATGGGTCCCGAACCTACTTCTTTGGTTTTCCCCTTGGCCTGTCTTGGATGTACCTCCATGACCCGGCGCTCGGCGGCGGCAGGCTTAACCAGGACTTCGACTTGACGGCCCTCGCGAGCTTCTACGCGCAACTCCTCCGCGAGGCAGGGGTCGCGTCGGATTACGAGGGGGATCCTGACGTAGTAGCTTACATCTCCGACCACAGCCGCGTCGTGATGGTTCGCCGGCGCATGCTCGACGAGCACATGGCGCGCCCCGCGACGATAGCAAGCCCGCTCTTGGCGTCGCGTGTCTACGGTGGCGCTGAGTCGAAGGTGATGCGGCGCGGCGAGAAGAACAGCGCCGAGGTTACGATACCGCTCGAAGAAAACCGCGCAGCCATGGTCTCCTCGATTGGCGGCGTTGAACTCCTCAGCGACGGCGTGGTGCATGTGGCGACGAAACAGGCGGGCGCCGCCGACGGAGAGCACTGGCGCGTATCAGTCGACGGCGATGTGCCGGCACGTTTCAGTTTTGGAGAACGTCCCTCCCATGTTGTTGAGTACAAGGCCGATGCCGCGCTGGCGTTTGACGTGCTCCTCTCTGCGGACGGCACAGCCAAACTCGAGCAGCGCTGACGGGTTGCGGTCCTGACATATGCGAGAGCACACTGTCAATTGAGACCCGCCTTCATGGGCGTCGGCGTGCGCTCGGGGACGGTTTGCTGACGCTTCATCACCTCGACATGGTTGATCATCTTTTGGCTGACCTCGACAATGTCCTCGGTGGTAAAGCCGAAGATATCGAGGATATCCACGAGGTGGCCTGCCATTCTGATAAGCTCTGCTGATTCCATAGGCTCGGTTCCTTCAGGTCGCGCTGCCTGCCGGCAGCTTTCGTCTCATTATCGACCGTCAAGGAGCAACTACCGGGCCAACCAGGACGCGAACTGTAAGTATTTGGAGAAACGCAGCTTAAGCCAGAAGAGCCATGCCCGGCTCAGGAAAACCGTTTCCCCTTCAGAAGCACACTGCTCTTTTTGTGAGCAGACCTTCCGCAGGGCCAGGGACCAGAGTCGAGCGTGATCGGAGTGCTGAGACCTCATATGGATTATCTACCCTATATGCCGAATCGCGGGAGACCATTAGGCATAAGCCACAGCAGGTCGCATGAAGAGAACAATCTCAAGAGCACAAGCGCTTGTGTGATCAAGGATTGGTCATTCCTGAATAATCTTGGAGCATTCGATGTGCCGAAGTCGTGAAAGGCACGGAAGCAAAGACGGGTTAACCTATTATCAGCATGATGGTTACAGGGATGCTGCGAAGTGGGCATGAAACTTGTTTGTTTTCCGGCGCGGGGCTTTAATTCTGGTTTGCCGTGTTATGTTACAGGTAGGTTGTGTATGCGCCGAGGAACAGGCGACTTGCCGACGTGCTCTGCATCATGGATCTGGTCGGCACACAACGTTTGCACGGCGAGGCATAAGGTTAAGGGGGCAATTAGGAGGATGAAGTAGATGAACATGGCACTCCTCAGCGGGAATCGAACCTATCGGGCAGGCGTATGGATCTGCTTCGCGACGTTCATGCTGGGCACATTGCGCGTAATGGCGGCGGACGCCGCGACGGCGCCAGGGCGCGACGGTAAGACCGGGTCGTTTCAAACACGCAGCACTCTCCTTGGCAAGAGCATCGGCGACACGAGCAAGACGGGAGCAACTACGCTCTTTTATGCCGACGTATTCGAAGGGACGGACTATGTATTGCCGGCGCTCGAGGCGGCGGGCTACGTCGTGACGCAGGCGACCTCCTGGGATGATTTCAATGAACGCCTGCGGTATCCGGACTTCATGTTAGCAGTGGCTCTAAACCAAGCTAATAGCCTCGGGGCGGACTACGACACGATGGCCGGCTACATTGCGGCTGGAGGAAGGGTAGTGTTCACGGATTGGACTATGAGGACCGAGTTCGCGACCCTTTTTGGGGCAAGCTACACGGACAACACGAATGCGGACTTCCTGACGATCACGGATCCCAACCTCTCAGAAGGGATCAGCAACCCGGTGACGCTCACAAACCCGGGTTGGAGCACCTATTCAATGGGTCTCGAGACCGCAGGCGGCGGCCAGTCTCTCGCTTACTTTACCGCAACGATGGATGACGCCGTCGTTCTGGGCAATGGAGGCGCCACGATCCTGCTGAGCATGCTGGCAGACACGCTCACTACAGGAGACGGACCGATCTTCTTTGAAAACATAATTCGGATTCTAACGCTTGCGCCCATTGCTGACAGCGACGGCGACGGATTATTAGACCAGGATGAGAATTTCATCTACGGCACTAACCCGAACGACCCCGACACGGACGGCGACGGCATGCCGGACGGCTGGGAAGTCGCGAATGAGTTGGACCCGCTCGACAGCAGCGCCAGTAGCGACTCCGACGGCGATGGATGGACTGACCTCGAGGAATTCCAGGAAGGCACGGATCCCAACGATCCCAATGACCCGCCCTCGGAACTGTATGTGGACGCCTATTACGGAAACGACCTCACGGGCGACGGTTCGGCGGCACATCCTTTCGCTTCTATTCAGTGCGGCATCGATGCAGCCGCGCCTTATGCCACGGAAGACCGCCCTATCGTGGTCAACGTAGCAGAAGGGGTGTACGAAGGCCAGATAGTGCTGGCACCCTATGTCTTGGTCCATGGCGCGGGGACCAGCGAGACGACCATCACAATGACCGACGAGGCGCCGAAGATTGATCTGCGTCGCCGGGCGGTGGTTACAGCCGCGCAGGGCGCCGGGTTGCAGAACTGTAAAGTGGCCACCAATGCGAACAGCGCCTATCTTGTGTCGATCGCCGGCGTGGCAATGCAAGTGCGTTACGTGGTTCTGGACGGCGAAGACGGGCCAGACACGCTGGGATTGTCCGTTCGAGGCGAAGGGTCGTCTGAGTCGATCATCCGAGATTCGGCGATCCGCAGGCTTGCCGAAGGTCTCCAGGCGCAGGACACAGCAGTCAACGTAACGCGGAACACCTTCGAAGATATCGCGCAGGCGGCCATCGTCGTGCTCGAGCCCGAGACCTCGCCCGGCGTCGTACCGATGTTGGGAGAGGCAGACGAGCCCGGTACAACCGGGTACAACCGGTTCCGCTGTCCTGACGCGCAAGCCTTGATCGACAACCAAAGCGGCACGCCCGTTCCCGCCCAGATCAACGACTGGGGCCTTTATGACGCCCAAGAGATTGAGGACTCCATCAGCGGCGCCGTAGATGCAAGCGATTTCGTCGAAAAGATGGACTGCGGCACGCTGTGGGTCTGCCTCGTCGATATGGGGGGAAATCCCGTTCCTCAAAGCGCATATCCGCAGATCCGGATGCCGCAGCTCGGCACGGCAACCGCGGCAAGCATGAATCCCGAGCAGGGCCTGTTCTCGTTCACGAGTTATGAGCTGATGACCGCAGGCAACTACATTGTGACGGCACAGGCTGAAGGGTACAAAAACGGGCAGGAGACGGTGCTTGTGTCTTCCGGCATTTGCCCGGGCGTGCTCACGATCTCGCTCGAGCCGGAAGGTTGCGGCAAGAGCGGCAAAGCGGCTTACGCGGGCGTCGGGTTGGTCCTGTGGCTTGCGGGCAAGGGGAGACGACGCCGGAGCCACAAGACATAGCTGACTGCTAAAAGCAGGGCCGGGATGCGGATAAGGGGCCGAAAGCCTGTGCCGCATTTAGAAGAACCGCCCTGCAATGGCGAAAGTCGCGTGAACCCTTTCAGTGTTGGGGGACGCGTCGTCCGAGGTGATTCTTTCAGCGGTCGGCCGAAGGCTTTTCTTCCGGCTTGAACGGATGGGCCGGCACATGCACTGTGGCTGCTCAGACCGGTCCCGCATGTTATACTCGCAAGTGCTATGCGTGACCTTATACTAACTTGCACTTGCGGGCACGAGATGCGGGTACCGGAAGACGCCCTCTGGAAGTCGGGCACGTGTCCCAAATGCGGCCAGCCGATTCGTATTACCCTCGATAACACCCGTCCCGCCCCTGAAGACGTCGAGCCGGATTCTATCGTGGCCGGCAAAGCACAGATGCAGCCAAAGCATGAAGCACCTACGCGGCCTGCCAAGCCGACGCCATCTCCCTTCGAGGAAAGTGGAGAGTCCCCAAACCAACAACCAGAAAGGGCGCCGCTCCAGGAAGATGTGTGTCCCCGGTGCGGCCGTCCTTTCCGGGGCGATTGGGACCGTGTCCAGACCGAC
>CAZBQH010000495.1:0-3599 GCA_964493915.1 uncultured Nitrospiraceae bacterium | reverse complement strand
TCCTCCATGCAATAGATTCGTACAAGAAATCAGCATACAACATACTTCTTTTTTGACCCATGCTTTGCCTAAGATAGCATCTGCTGCTCAGCGTTGCAGAAATCTGCAGTGTTCCCGTGCCAACGACGAGACACCGTGACATTCTGGAGGATCAGGCATGTCCACCCTTCTCATCCCTGCCGTCGCTGTCGCGGCGCAGATGATAGCGGCTGCGGCCGAGCCAGTTGCTTCGATAGGCCTATATAATCCCACGCAATGGACGGGTCCCTGCCCGGTCGAGATCCCCACGGGCCGTATCGCAACACCAGGTCTCGTCAACTGGGCCAAGGTCTCTCTGCGGTTGAACGGCGCCGACCTGCCCTTCGCCCTCCGGGAAGGCCGCGCCCACTGGAACGCAACATTCACCGCGCCTATCGAAAACCCGCGGGCGGAGGACTTGCTCGTTTTCTCGTGCAACGTCGCTCCAGACGCCTGGGCGCAGATCGAGATCTTGCCAGGCGAGCCGGACCAGACGTCGGCGTTATCTCATTCAGACGCCTGCTTGTCCATTCACTACGAAGCGCTCGAGGCAACCGTTGATGTAGAGACCGGCGCCTTAACCGCACTGTCGCTGTTCAATAAGCCGGCCCTGGCTGGGCCCTTGTCGATTGCGCCGCGCCTGCTGCCCGAGGCCGCCTACGCCTTCGAAGGACCCATCGGCGCAGGCTACATCCCTGCCCGCATTAATGTCGCGGAGGGCGAACGGTTGCCCTACGCGGCGCGGCTCCTTTCTTCTTCCTCCTCACCCGCTTTAACGGAGCTTCAATTTCTATTGACCTGTGCCGATGGCCTCTCACTGGGGCTGACATACCGGTTTCGCGCCTGCGGCATTGCCGAGATATGGGCAGACGAGCGTCCCTTCGAGGGGCCAAGTCCCTGGCAACACCATGCTGTTGCTTACAGCCTGCCTCTCGAGGGCGACCCCGAGCCATTGCCCTATCTCGAAGACCGCCTCACGTTCTACGGGTTCAAAGATTTCGCCGCCACCGTCCAGCAAACGGCGCGGCGGTATGGCCGGTTTTTCGAATTGGGCGAGGAATATGTCAACGGCCGCCGCTGGGTCCGGCGTCTTGTGGGCATTCCGCCGGATGGACGGGGGCGCGAGGACGCGTTGCTCGAACTGGTGGACGAAGGTCTTGTTGTCGATGTCGATCCTGTCACGGCGCCCGGAAGCGGGGGCGGGTCCGTGTCGGGTCCCGGCGCTGCCCAGGCGGTTTGCAGCGAGCTTGCGGAGATCCTTGGCACGTCTGAAAATCCACAAACACAGGTAAGGCTCGAAATAGTCGACAACAGCAATGGAATCGAAGGCGATGGATTCGCGATCAGCAGCGACGGTGAAAACGGCATCTTGATCCGGGCCCGCACGGTGCTCGGATTCACCGCGGCCGTCAACGGAATCGCAGACCATCGTAGA
This sequence comes from uncultured Nitrospiraceae bacterium, assembly GCA_964493915.1. Classification (GTDB taxonomy): domain Bacteria; phylum Hydrogenedentota; class Hydrogenedentia; order Hydrogenedentales; family SLHB01; genus CAZBQH01. The sequence goes on along the minus strand of CAZBQH010000495.1, from coordinate 2,146 downwards.
CGGCATCCCGACGGCGAGATCCCCCTGATTGCACGGAACCCCGTCGTGCCGTTGCGCGGGGGAGGCTTTGGGGGCGGCGCTTTCGAGGTGGACTTCCCATACGGGACAGACGAAGACTGGAAGAACACCTTTGACAACTTGCTCGATTCCGGCATGAACATGTTCTGGTGCTTGGGCATGTGGGGGAATTGGAAGCTCCCGGTCAGCTACAAATACATGCCCGAACTGCGGTCCGACGACCCTGAAGCCTATGACGAGTCTTCGGGCACGCTGTTCCGCGAGTTCGAACACCACCGGGACCACGGCCTCGAACTCATCCAGTATCTGCACGGTCGCGGCGCCCCGGTAGGCCTGTGGCTCCCCATCGGCTGCGTGCCGACCACCTTTGCCCAGAGGTATCCGGAGGCGATGATGCCGGGCAGTGTCGAAGAGTTCTGGGGCCGGCCTAAAGGCATTCCTTGTTTCACCCATCCCAAATACCTCGAATACCTGGACGCTTTCCTGCGCGAGGTGACTGAGACGTATCCGCTCGATGCCATCGTGATGGTCCGCGACGACAACGGCGGTCTCTGCACGTGCGAACGGTGCAAAGAATTTGTCGCCAAGTCGCGCACTAAGAACGCCGCGTGGGAGCAATACCTGATCATCTACGATCGCTTGAAAAGGTTGGGATTCCCTGGAAGGGTAGGGGTTTATCCCTATTTCGACGGGCTGACACCCGAGATCGAAGCGCTGTTGCCCAAGGACCTCCTTATCGTGGGCCATGGCGCGTCCACTGCCGCCTTGACACGGAACCAGCCGCTGGTCGGGCACATGGCCGACACCTGGCTCGACAATCTGTACACCAACTTCCGGTTGCCGCCGTCTCCGCGCATGCGGCGGCTCTTGTCCGACCGCTGCACATTCTGGATCGGCGGCGCCTATCGGGGGACCGAGCTTCCGTGGGAGGCCATCGGCTATTTTGGCTGGGAGCCGACTGCCACTCCCAACAGCTTGCGCTACCATTGGGGGGTGCGCACTTTCGGCAAGCAGAACGCACTGACATTCCTGAGGATGTCCGACGCCTACGAGCATCTCTGGGAGATTAATGCGAGGCATATGCTGCCCAAAGCCTGGATGGAGCTGAGCCCCCAGGTGCGACAAGCGGTCATTGCCGAGGCGGAGACTGCGCTGGCTCGCTATGAGGAACAGCGCATCCAGCTCGAGCAGCAAGCGGGCGAAGACAGCAATAGGTCCTGGTTTCAGACCATCGGCATTTTCGCTCCGTTCATGCGCTATCACGTGCACCGCCTGGACGTTTTCGCCAGGGTCTACAGCACAATGTGCGAACAGGGCGCCGTTATCGACAGCGGCCGCAAGCTGCCTGAGGATGTGCGATCCCAGCTCCTGGCGGATTACCAAACGATCTACGATTATGCCCGCAAGTATGCTGCCGTTCTCGAGCAAGCCCCCGGCGGGATGCTCGAAGCGACGCGTAACATGACCATGCCTTACAAAGAATGGATGGCCGGCTACGATGCGTGGATGGACCCGTTGCTCGATCGGCCCCAGTTCGCCGGGACGCTTGATGCCGGACCTGTCACGCTGAAGCGAGGACAACCCTTCGTCTTGCCCATGACCCTGCGAAACACCGGCATCTGCCCGTGGATAGCCGAGGCGCAGCAGCGCTTGACCATTGAAGGCGCCGATCAACTGGGACTGCCCGAGACATGGGTCTATGATGGGCAGCCGGCCGCGCCGGGCGATGCGCGAACGATCAAACTCGAGGGACGTGTGCCGGATGCTCCCGGAAGGGCTGAGCTGGCCATTGCCTTTCACAATCCGTACCGTGCAGGGGGCAAAATCGTCGAGAAGAAACTCGTATTGGAGTGGAACTAGCGTGGCAAGGAGGGTTTCCATGTTGTTCACGTGTCGCACCAGCAGCTTATGCAAGGCTATCAGGGCCGGGTTCACCGTTCTTGCCGCAGCCGCATGGCTCATCGTTGCAGCAGCCGCTTCCGGACAGGAAAAGGCCAAAGAAGAAAGGACGACTGACATGGGGTCAAACGCGTCCACAACAGCGTCTACGCTGAAGGACCTGAACTTGTGGATCCTGGTGGCGCCTAAGAACGTCGAGCCTGTGCGGGGCAAGGCCTTTGATCTTCGC
>CAZBQH010000494.1:0-3238 GCA_964493915.1 uncultured Nitrospiraceae bacterium | reverse complement strand
CTCGACGAAATGTCGAGCGACCATCGTGCCGACCTTCTCAGCGAGCTCGAAGCTCCAGAAGCCGAGGCTATCCTTTCTCATATGGACCCTGAGGAGGCGGCCGACCTGCGTGTTCTGCTGACCTATCCACCTGACACCGCAGGCGGCATCATGGTCACAGAATACCTTTCGTATGACATGGACGAGCGTATCTCGACGGTTTTCGAAGACCTTCGCAGTCATACTGAGGAGTATTCAGATTACGGCGTTCAATATGCCTACGTGACGAACAAGAAGAAGCATCTGGTCGGCGTCCTGCCTTTGCGCAGTCTCCTTTTGACGAAAGGAGACGTGCAACTCGCCAAGGCCATGATCCCCAATCCAGTCCACGTGAACGTGACCACGCCTCTCGAAGAGGTTGTGCAAGTTTTCGATAGGTATGACTTCATGGGTGTTCCAGTAGTCGATGATTTGGGACGGCTTGCAGGAGTCGTGCGCCGCGGCGACGCGGAAGAGGCTTTTGGGGAACGAGCCGACCGCGCACTCATGCAATTCGGAGGGATTGTCGGCGGCGAGGAACTGCGCAGCATGCCCGTCTTTTACCGGGCCTTCAAGCGGTTGTCATGGCTGAGTGCGAACTTGGTGCTTAGTGTGGCGGCCGCCAGCGTAATCGCGGCGTTCGAAGGCACTATTGAGCGGCTTGTGGCTCTGGCGTTCTTCATACCCATCATCGGCAATATGAGTGGTTGCTCAGCGAATCAGGCAGTCGCCGTGAGCATCCGGGAGTTGTCGGTCGGGTTGATCGAGCCTCGCGATATGTTCCGGGTCGTGTGGAAGGAATTGCAGGTCGGGTTGATAAACGGGCTTATCCTTGGCGCTGCGCTGGCTGTGCTGGGTTTATTCAGAATGCACACGCCGCTGCTCGGCCTGGCCGTCGGAGGCGCGCTGGCAATGAACACCCTCTTCGCTTTATCGATAGGCGGATTGATCCCGCTTATCCTGCGCCGCTTTGGGATCGACGCTGCTCTGGCTGCGCCCCCGATGGTGCAGTCCCTATCCGACATGTGCGGTTTCTTCCTGGTCCTGAGCTTGGCGACGGCGGCACTGGGATAGAATCAAAGAGGCGGTGCGCGTCCTCCGTGGCGTAGAAGGCGCCGCTGGATGGGATGGGCAACGTCCCGCGGCCGCCTTTCTGGTCGGGTTTTCGTCTTTGCCCTGAAGCAATGGAGTTTTGGCGGGAACAGCCTTTCCGTCTCCACGAACGCCTACTTTATACGCGTTGCAAGGAGAGCTGGCACATACAGCGCCTCTATCCCTGAGCGGGGAAACTTGGGCTGCCGGTCATTACTCTGCGTTATCCTTCCGTTACAGGATTCGAGAGCACGCCGACGGGAGGAATGCTGATCTCGACCGTGTCCCCGGGGTAGATGGGCGCAATGCCCTCGGGTGTGCCGGTCGATACGATATCCCCTGCCTCGAGCGTCACAAAACTGCTGATATACGCAAGGACCTCGGGTATGTCGAAGACTAACATCGACGTGTTGCTTTGCTGACGCACCTCGCCGTTTACGCGCAACTCGATATCCACGTGAACCGGCCAAGGTATCTCGTCCGGTAAGGCTAGAAACGGTCCAAGGGGGCAAAAGGTATCGATGCTCTTTGACCGGAACCAGGGGTGTCCACGCTTGATGTCCTCTGTCTGCAAATCGCGTGCGGTGACGTCGTTCAGAATGGTATAACCCGCAATGCAGTCCTGGACGTCTTCTGGTGGTACATTTTTCATACGACGCCCGATCACCACGGCCAATTCCGCCTCGGGGTCCACTCGGCCGTACTCGCGCTTGACGACGATAGATTGCCCAGGGCCGATGCAAGAGGTGGGGGCCTTGCAGAAGAAAAACGGCGAGGCAGGAGGCCTGTGCCCTGTTTCGGCGGCGTGAGCTGCGTAATTCCGGCCCAAGGCGATTATCTTGGCCGGCCGGAGAGGCAGCAAAAAGCTCCTTGGTTCAGGGATGACGTACATGTCGAGCATGCCACGTATTTCGAGAAAGGCTAGGACCTCCCTGACCAAATCACAACCCAGATCGCCGCGTATCAACAGGTCCTCGATGCGAGCCGGCCGTTCCACAATCTCGCCGCGTTCAACGCAACTGTAGGTCTGGAAGGCTCTCGAGTAATTTATCCACTGCTCCTTCTGGAGCAGCACGATGGCGGGGCTTCCTTCCGTGGTTGCGATTCCCAACTTCATGCTCTTCTCCTTCTGTTGCGGTGCGGAGTATAACATAGTCCGCCGTGACGTGCGTGTTGGAGCCTGATGGATGGGTTCTTCTCAACGGGTGCCAGGCTGATTTGTCTGCTTTTTGCTCGTTCACTTCTGTTATACTTTTTCTGTCTCGTTTGGTGCAGAGGCAAGAAGAGCTGGGGCCAGACGACCGTGATCGAATTTGATTGTCCACATTGCGGCAACCACTTCCGGGTCAAGGACTCTTACCAGGGACGATACGGCTGGTGCCGGGCCTGTAAAGGAATGGTCGTCGTGCCGATGCTAGACGGAAGTAACCGTCTCGAATCATTGTCTTCCGACGAGAAGATCGCGCGCCTGCAACAACTGCTCCACCTTGCTGCAACTCGGGCGGACCACTATAAGAGCAAGCATGCAGCGCTTCGAGAACGCTATGAAAAAGCAAAAGGACGTGCCCAGGAAGCCTCGACCTTGGTCCATTCTCTCCGTGAGGCTGAAGTGCGACTGCAGGATGGGCAGGAGACGATTGCCCGTCTGAGCCGCGACATTTCTGAGGCAGGTAGACAGCAGGGGATAGCCAATGCACGCATCGAGCAGTTGACTGCTGATCTGGCAGCCGCCCGCGAAGACGCGGAACAACAACGCGCCCTAGTCGAGGCTCGAAAGCGCGAGGCGGCCGCCTCTGCTGAAAGAAGCAAGCAGGCCAAGGCCCTTGAGAAAGAGGTGGCGCGCCTAACGGCGCAGGTCGAGCAGCAGGAAGCGCAAATCGTGCGCCTGCAGAGGGAATTGAGCGCTTATTCGAAGGGTCCAGACGAGATTGAAGCGCGCCTTGCAGAGGCGTCAGCAGATCTCGCGCGGTTGGAAACAGAACTCGACCGGGAAAAGGCGGCCAGGACCGAAGAACACAGACTCGCCGAGGAAATGCGCAGTCAATTGGCTGAGCTGCGGAAGACGCTCGCGGCCCGTTCAGACGAAATGGAACGCCTGAAGAAACGGGCGGCGCAGGCGGCCGGGTTC
>CAZBQH010000493.1:0-2659 GCA_964493915.1 uncultured Nitrospiraceae bacterium | reverse complement strand
GACGTCCGGTCGTGCCGCCCGGCGCGGGATCAGGCGCTACAGTTCGTGCCCGAGAGCCAAACGACCATCCGATGAATCCTGTTATCCCGTCAAGAGATCCTGCTCCCTTCCCAGATCCGCCAGTCTGTGTCATACTACCTGCGTACCAGACGGGGGTCTGTGTTGATGCCGGATGCACAATCAAGAATTTCGGGCACCGACTTCGGCGCCACACCCCTTCGGTGCGGGCATCCGGCTCGAGTCCGTTCCATGACCAACTGGAAAAGGTGTTACATCGAATCGTCCTGTGCGCCCGAAGAAACGCAACCACAAACGCAAAAAGCCGCAAGACGAGTTAAGAAAAAGTGCTTAATGCGTAGTCTGTCCCTCAATTCCCTCCCCGAATCACGACCAAGCCCCATACCGACCTCCGCGAATTTCTCCCCGACCACTGGAACGTTGCCCTCGAAGCCTGACCACCGGCCCGTGCTTGTTGGGGCACCGCCTGACCACAGCGCGTGCAACCCAGCCTGCACTTCACTGGACACTTAGGATTTTGGTAGATACCCCGCTCCGCACTTAAGAAGTCGTGTTTTAGGTAAAGGGGTGAATCGGGGGCGTGACGGGGCCGATTTCATAGGGTTTTTGGGTTGGGGTGGCGGATAGTTTTTTTGCTTGACACATCAAGACAGTCTTGATATAATACGAGCCATGAGAACCAAGACGCCGCTTCAAGAGAAAAGCCCGTTTGCCATCGACGCGAGACCGATGGAAGGATTTTTAACCGCGCGGGCAGGCTTGGCGATCTTCAGCCGGGCTTTTCGGAGCCTGGGGGCGCCCAAGCTGTGCGAGGAGGAGGTGCGGGTTAAGCAACGCCATCGGGGCTTCAGCGCGGGGCAACAGGTGGAGTCGCTGGTGTTGCTGCACGTGGCGGGCGGGGACTGCATGCAGGACATGGAGTCCCTTCGCAAGGACGGGGGAGTGACCAAGATGCTGGGGTATGCCGCGCCGAGTGAACGGTGCGTGGCAGAATTTCTCGAAGCGTTTCACGATCCCGACAAGGTGGCGCAGGCCGGGTTGCAGGCGCAAGGCCGGGGCCAGTTGTCGTTCATTCCGGAAGAGACGGCGGCGCTTTTGGGATTGGGAGAGGTGGGACGCGGCGTTGTGCGGGCGATTGCGGGGCGGGCGAAGCATCCCGCAGGGCGGGCGACGGTGGACCAAGACGCGACGATCATCGAAAACTTCAACCGGGAGGCTCAGTGGACGTACGAAGGGACGCGGGGCTACCAGCCGATGGTGGCGGTGTGGGCGGAGACGGAACTGATTCTAGCCGATGAGTTTCGCGATGGGAACGTGCCTGCGTTGTCGTCGCCGGTGACGTGCGCTCGGGCGGCTTTCAGGGCGTTGCCCGAGACGGTAGTGGAGTACTACTTCCGGGGCGACTCGGCGTGCCACGAAAGCGAGTTGGTGAATTGGCTGCGCAACCCGGAGCGAGACGGCGGCCCGAAGGGGTTCATCGGGTTTGCGGTCAGCGCGCGGATGAGCAAGGATCTGGGCAAGGCGCTCAAGGCAGTGCCGGAGAAGCGGTGGACGACGTTCGGAAAAGAAGCGGACGGGACGCTGCGGCAATGGGCGGACGTGGAGTTCGTGCCTGGAGAGAAAGTCGAGAAGAAGGGCCTCGAGCCGTTGCGGTACGTAGGTCTTCGGCTCGTGAAGCCGCAAGGCGAACTGTTCGCCGACGGCAACGACAAGCGTTACCACGCGATCCTGACCAACCGTTGGGACAAAGACGGCGGGGAGCTGCTCACGTGGCATCGCGCCAAGGCCGGCACGATCGAACACGTCCACGACGAGATCAAGAACGGATTGGGCGGCGGCCAGTTGCCCAGCGCCAAATTCGGCGCCAACGCCGCCTGGTTCCGCATTGCGTGCATCGCCTACAACATCGTCGTTGCAGTCAAACAGGCGTGGCCGGACGAAACCCTGCACAACGCCAAAGCCAAACGGGTTCGCTACGTATTGCTCAACGTGACCGGGCGCTTTTCGCGCGACCGGCGTAAGATCACGCTGCACTTGGCCGAGACGGTCGAATGGATCAAGCGGTTCATCAAGCTGTTCGCGCGATTTCCGCTGGCCACCCAGCCCACTGAGTAGCGAACCGCGCTCTCCCCACTCCATTCCTTCGCGACTCATACCGGACGAACTGCCTCCAACTCACGCAGATCGTCTCGTGACTGCGTCGCATGCGCCGTCCCACCCGCCCTGCGTCCCCCAAACGCTTCCCGTTCGTGTCACTCCGGGCGTTCGCGGGCTGCCCAGAGCCGTCGCCCAGCGTCATCACGTGACCGAGCAGCCCTTACGCGCGGATTTTGGGACGTCTGAGAAGCGACAGAACGCGCGGTCTCCACCGTCATTCCTGCGCAAGCAGGAATCCAGGGGGCTTGCGAGTAGGACGGTGTGAATGCACACTGGACCCCTCCTTTCGCAGGGGAGACGGAAGGGGGCCAGGCGTGCCCGCAGAGGCAGTCCATAGCGAAAAGCAGCGAGGAGGGGCTTGAAACCGCGGGAGGGTTTTTCGGGGGTGGACTCTTGGGTTTATATTTTGGGTGCGGCTATGCTGCGCTGTGCTCTCCGTGGTTGATTCTTCCCACGGTTTCAAGGCCCTCCTCGCTGCATTTCG
>CAZBQH010000492.1:0-1659 GCA_964493915.1 uncultured Nitrospiraceae bacterium | reverse complement strand
CGCATGCATGGGACCCCAGAGCGGGCTGTCTTTTTTGGACATGGCGTCGGGATCCATATTGAGGATGCGCGTGACGTCGTAAGGACCGCCGTTGACGTGGGCGCCCAGCCACAGGAAGTAGAAAATCCCGACCCAGCGATCCGCTCGCGGCGGGCCTGCCTCCGCATGGTCCGGCAGGCTGCGCCCCAGCGCGTCTGTGGCGCACCAGGTGTCGCTGAGGACATCCCAGGCGGGAACCAACCGGCTCCCACGCAGATTGCTGGCATCCATCATGGTCTCTCCTTGATTTTCCTGCGCTTCAACATGAGTCACGCACAACACGGCCAGACCAGCCGCCGCAAAGAGGGAAATGCAGCGGCCTCTGCCGCGGTCCACCAGGTTATTTTGTTGGGACATCTAACTTGCCTTTCGTATGCGAAGCACCACGTCGTGGACAAACGAGGGAAGCCGTACGCGGGTGTTTGCGCCTCCCTGTATCGGCATCGAGGGCGAGTAGAGGCCCGTTTGGGGGCTGTATGCCGCCACTTCGTAGCTCCCGCCCGGCAGATCTACGACCACTTCGCCTGTGATGCGCTCACCGGCCCCTGCAGCGCCCAGTTCCCGTTCATCCGCGAGGTAGATGCAGTAGTCTTCGTCCTCGACGGCCAGTGCCGACGGGCACACGTGGTCAGGCGTTTGCTTCACGGTTTCGATGCGCGGCCGGGCGCGAGCCAAGTCTACGCTGTGTGCAAAATCCGAAAGGTGTTTGAACCAGGTCCTGATGCAAGCCTGCGACGCCTCGGTGCCCGTTTCGCAGTAGTTGATGATCGAGAAGTCGATGTAGTCGTAATGGCAGCCGCACATAAGCGCCGTCCAGGCGCGCTTGCGGTGGATCGTCCAGCCGTCGAAATCCTTGTATTGGCTGGCGGCGTTGTCCTCGTCGAGATTGACGGGCTTCTTTTCCTTCGAGCTGGCCAGGCAGAAGTCGCGAAGGGGGCGCAGACAGAGTTGCTTGGCCATGAACACGCCCATGTTGTAACAGGCGCCGCCGTAGACGATATCTGGGAGAGGGTGAACGTTCACGATGTCGACCGGCAGGTCGCCGAACGCCACGTCCGTCCCCTGTTCAAAGGGGTCCAGGATCCAGCACTGCGAACCGGCAATCAAGTGCTTATTGGGAAGACCGGCCTCCGTGTCGCGGATGACCTTTGCGATCTCGCGTTGCCATGCGTCGACCTCTTGGGTGACGGTCGGCGCGTCTTGGGCGTTGGGAACAGCCCCGGGCTCGTTGCATATCTGGAAAATCACGTTGCCGTAAGGATTCAGTTCCTCGATGATCTTCCGGGCATGGGTCTTTTGCCATTTGACCACTTCAGGATAGCGCAACGTGATGTACTCGGCGGGCCGAATGGCGGGCAGCCCGTTGATGTTGTTTTTGTCGTTTAGCGGATTGAGCGCCCAGACTGCCGGGCTGTAGGTGTTGCTGAAGATCACTACCTCGACGACCACGCCCTGTTCAGCGGCCAACGAAACGAAGCGGTGCAGCCGGTCGAAAAACTCAGGATTCCACGTGCTCAGGTCGAATTTCGGCTCGCCGTCCTGTGCGCGGCCGGGCCCAGTGCGCGCAAATGGGGCGATGTAGTCGGGCGACTCGGGTTTGCAGGTCGAGTACGGATTGAT
>CAZBQH010000491.1:0-15046 GCA_964493915.1 uncultured Nitrospiraceae bacterium | reverse complement strand
CGACAGTGCGCCGCTTCATTACCGAGATGCTTTACGGGCAGAAGCGCAGTCTGCATCAACGCATCTATGAAGACGCGCAGGAATTGCGTCGGCCTTGGTCGGACGCCCCGCGGTACGGGGGACGTATCCTCTATGTTCTTGACGACGGCCGCGAGATCGAAGTCCAACGCGATTTTGACAGGGACAGCGAGTCTGTGCAGGTGTTCGACCGGACGAACGGACGCGAGGTTACCGGCGAGTTCGAAATGCTCCGGAACCGGGAGCTCAATTTCGCGGAAACGCACCTGGGTCTGAGTAAAGCCGTGTTCATCAGCACGGCAACCATCAGCCATATGTCCCTCGAGCACTTGGGTGACGAAGATGCTCTTGTCCAGATCCGCGAAAAGATCCTGGCCTTGGCAGATTCGGCCGAAGAGGCGAGGTCCTCGGAGGCAGCTATCCAATGGCTCGATGAACGGATCGCCGAGATAGGGCGTCCCACGGCCCGGGTTCGGCCCTTGCCGGCAGCGCGTGCGCGCCGGATCGATGTTGAGCGTGAGCTCCGCGAGGTCGCAGAGCATCGCCGGGAAACTGCCGCGATCGAGGAACGGCGCGCAGTTCTGCGTGACGAAATCGATGCTTTGACGGAGCAACAGATCGGACTGAACGAAGAGCTTCAGACCGTCGAGAGGATTTCGCGCGCTAAGCGTCTGACGGATGCAGAGGTCCTGCTCGAACGTGTCGATGCCGCCACCAAGCGGTGTTTCTCGCTGTCGAGCGCACGCACGTTCCCCCTCGAGCAACTGCCCGACGTACAGCGGGCGGAATATGAACGTTCATCGGCTCTCAAGCAAATCCGTCAGACGCGAGCCGAGCTTGAAAAAGCGGAAGCTCAGTTGAATGCGGAAAGGCAGCATCTCGGTCCGTTCAGCCGCAAACTCGAGGAGATTCCGGAGGAGTACGAGCAGCGGCTGAGCGATTTTGAGACGAAGATCGACCGGCTTTCGGAGCGGCTCGAGGCATTGGACGGCAACCGGAAAGAAGCTCGGGAACGTCTTATGACGGCCCAGAATGAACTGAACAACCTGCCTGACTTCGCCCGCGCGGCCGACGACCCCGTCATGTGGTTGCAGCAGTTAGCCAATACATTCAGCTTGGCCCAGCGGGCCCGTACCGATGAAAGAGACAAACTCGACGATCTTTGCAACAGGCTTAGGGAGTGCCGTGCCGAACTCGAGGAACCGAGGCGCGTGTTTTCCCAGTGGGACGATTTCTCGCACGCCGCTCTTAACCACGAGCTCGCCACGCAGCAAACAGCAGTGCGTTTGTCGTCGTTGCGGGGCCGCTCGGAGGCGCTTCAGGCAGCGGCTGCACGCTATGCGGACGACGTGCCGAGCGCGGCGCTCATGGCGGTTTTGAGCCTGCTGTCCGTTATTGGCAGCATCGCGGCAGCAATTCACACGGGTGTTCAGGGCGTCTATATTGTGAGCGCCCTCGCCATTCTCTTCTTGGCATATTTCGTCTACAACTTCATGAGCGCCTATCTTGGCGCGCGGCGCGCCCGCGCCGAGCAAGCAGAGGCTGAGCGCGAGATCGAAACCCTCGAGCAGGAACATGAAGAACGCCACAGCGAGATGGCGCACCGGATTCAGGACGCGGGCTGCAAAACGTTGCGTGAACTTGAGGCCCTTTTCGATAGGTATCAGCAGGGGCTTTCCCGGTTGGCTTCACTCGAAAAACAAGTGAGCAATCAGGAGGAACGGGTCCGGGATCAAGAGGCTCGCCTGTCCCAGATGTTTGGGCAGCTCCGAGAGACTTTCCTGCAGCTCGGTGAAAACCTCGCAAATGAAGCCATGGTCCAGGAGGCCGCAGGTCGGGCTGTGGCACGCTACCATGAATACCGGGACGCAAAACGGCGCGTCAGCGAAGGACGCGATCAGGTTCATTTCTATGACAGCCATCATGCGCGCACCCGCAGCGAGCTTGAAGCCTTGCTTCAAGAGGAGCGGGGCCTCGCTCTCGAGGCGCGGCGGCTCATGCGAGAGTACGGCTATCCGGAAGAAGCAAAGATAGACAGCGCCCGCAAGGCGCTACGCGCCTATCGGATCCGTTACGCCCAAGTGAAGGCCAAGCATGGCAAAGTGGACGCTTTGCAGGAGCGGGTGGACGAGCTGGCACGACGGTTAGGACACGAACGGGACGAGTTGGACCAGATCGAAAAAGGGCTCGAGAAACTACTCGAAAACGCCGGGGTCAAGTCCGTCGAGGAATGGCATGCATGGGCAGCCAAGGCCCGGGAATACCGCGAAACCAGAGATGAACTGACTGTTCTCGAAGAGAAACTCGATGCGGTTCTGGCCGGCGAGAACATCGACGACCTGCGCAAGCAAGTCGAAGCAGACGGGGCGGCGCCGACAGGGCCTGCAGGCAACGCCGGCGACCTGCAGCGCGAGTTGAGCCAGGTGAATGAATTGCTCGAGACGCGCAGGAAGGAACAGCATCAGCTCGACGTCCAGATTGCCCAGCGTGGAGCCGGCTTGCGTTCTCTAAGCGAGATCGAGGAAGAGCTCGCTGCCGTCGATTGCCAGATCAAGTCCCTCGAAATCGAACTCGAGGCCGCCTCCTATGCGGCCGTCGTCGTCGAGGAGGTGGCACGCGACAAACACGCCCGGATCGCGCCCCGCCTCGCCGCCTTGGCAGGCCGTTTTCTAGGCGCTATCACCGATGGGGCCTACGAGGAGCTGTTCATCAATCGGGATCTGGGCCTGAGCGTTCGCATCCCCGAGACCACGCGGATCAATGACGACCCGGAACGGCGTCTAAGCAAAGGTACCGTAGATCAGATCTACTTCGCTCTACGTCTGGCCATGGTCCAGGTTCTGAGTGAAGACGGGGAACACATCCCGATGCTTCTAGACGATCCCTTCGCAAATTACGACGACGCCCGCCTTGAACGCGCCATGAGCTTGCTGGCCCGCCTCGGAGACGAGTCGCAAGTACTTTTATTCACCTGCCGCGAAGACGTAGCTCGGGTTGCGGCCTCTCTTGAAGCGCCAATTCTGGAACTCTGAGCGGGTAGGTCAGAGGAAGACGGCGCGCCGGCCCTCCATAAGATCGAACAGCGAGTAGCCGAGTTCGCGCATCAACAGTTCGAGACGCACGATGGGAAAGCCAAGGACGTTCTGATAACACCCATTGTAACGCGCGACAAGGAGGCTCCCTGGACCGTCCACCGTATAAGCCCCGGCGCGATCCATGGGTCTGACAGCATGAACGAAGCGATCGATCTCCTGGTCCGTCAGAGGACGAAAAGTCACTTCCGTCGTCTCATGGCCTTCCGCATATCTGTCTGACGCCGTATCGACGAGGGCAAGACCGGTAATCACCTCGTGCGTACGGCCTGACAGCCGCCGAATCATCTCCTTCGCCTCGTCGAAGTCCTCGGGCTTGCCTAACACCTCGTCGCCGAGGAAAACCAGAGTATCTGCGGCGATGACGAGAGCCTTACCGTGGATCCGATGCGCCACGTCGTCGCGTTTGGCCCGCGCGTTCGACACGACCATTTGGTCCGGCCTGCCCTCGAAATGCTCGGTTGCATTGCTGGGCATGACCTCGAATTCGACGCCCAGTGCGGCGAGGAGCGCTTGCCTGCGCGGCGATGCCGAGGCCAGAACGATCCGGCTCATGAGGGCGGCGCCGTTGTTCCGGCGGGTTCAGCTTTGCTCTCGACCGGCAGTGCGGGCTCGATCGGCAGGGGAAGGGCGAGACCCGCTATCCCGACAGTCTCCGTCGACTCGTCAGGTTCTACAATGACTGTGCCCGGCGGCAACTCGACCTGTGTCTGCCGCGGGTCTATGGGCACGTTCGTCTTAACGTCCGCGACATCAAGCGTCGTCGCCGCCTCCGCGTCGTGGACGATGTGAATCCGATAGGGAAGGTAATCCTCGGCTCTAAGCGACAGACGGACACGCTGGAAGAAGGCTGTTTCGCTTTGAGGATCTTTGGGCTCGAGTTCGAGGCCTATAGCCCCCTCGCGACCCTCCTCGGGCTTGAACAGCGAGAGCCGATAGGCCTCCTCGAGTCGCTCGGGGTCGTTCTCAAAACCCAGATACAATGCTTCTGTATCAGGAGAGTCCTTCAACGCAACAATCCGCACTTGCTCAAGCTCGGGGTCGTATTCGTACACGCTCAGGCCGTCAATAAGATAGACGAGTTCTGGTTCTATGTAGCGGAAGACGATGCGCCGAGGCCTGACGTAAAGCAAGGCGCCGTGGGAGTAGGTCACGTCGTTGCCGGAGACGGTCTTCTGCTGAAACCGGGCGGTCATGTCTTGCACGTGGGCCCGTTTCTCCGTCAAATTGCGCAGAAACGCGTCAACCGGCGGAAGGTCGCCTGCTCCAGAAATGGCAATCAGTGTTGTCAACAGTATAGTCATTCACGGTCGTCCTGGTTTTCAGGCTCTTCCGGCGCCTAGATGGTTTCGGATTCCACAGAGCTTTCAGCTTGGGATTCACGTGAGTCGGAGGCAACTTCTATATCCGTTTCTTCAGAAGCGATCCCTTCACCGTCCGATTGGGTTCCGACCGATGTTTCCTCGACGGCAGGAGCTTTCTGCACAACGCTTGCCGCGGCTTCAGTTTCCGGCGCCAGATCAAAAACCTCCTGCGTTCCTTCCGCCTCTTCAGGAATGAGGCTCTCGACGAGATTCATATGGGTCTGCAAGATCGATTTCAGCTCAGCCCGGAGCCGGTTGCGTTCTTGCCGCAGGAGACGGACCTCGCGCGCAAGCACGATTGGCAGGCGCGCTGCTTTGAACTCTGCCTGGGCCTTGGCGAGCCGGGCCTCTTCGATGAGCGCGTGGGCCTCGCGCTTGGCCGTGTCCAAAACGTCCTCACTGAAACGCTGCGAGGAAGCCAATGCATCGCGCAGCGTGTTCTCGATCTCGCGGTATTGGTCAAGCTGTGTTTTCTGCTGTTCATCCTTCTCCTTGAGGGCGCGCACCTGGCTCACCAGATCCTCGAGAAGGTCGGCAACGCGCCCGAGAAACTCAACAACTTCCCGCGGGTTGTAGCCGCGAACGGATCTTTTGAACTCCTTGTTCACGATCTCGCTCGGCGTCAGCACTAGCTCCTTGCCCAGCACTTCGCCAACCAGTTTGTCGGTTTTCATAGGACAGCCCCTCGTGTTTGGATGCGCATCCTTTTTAACCAGACGCCCATGTTCCGCACTTCTTCATTTGCCCAGTTCTCTCGAGCGGTTCGCGGCCGCCTCGACCGCTGCGCTCACGATCCCTTGGAAATCCAACGCCCGCAATCTCGCCAGGGCGGCCGCTGTTGTCCCGCCTTTAGACGTGACGCGTTCCCGCAAGACGGACGCCGGTTCGCCCGACTCGGCAAGCAGCTTGCCCGCCCCGTAAAGCGTCTGGCCGGCCAGTCTGGCTGCCTGCTCGGGGGCCAGTCCCTGCTGAACCGCCGCCTCTGCAAGACATTCGGCCATGTAGAAAAAATACGCGGGGCCGCTCCCGCTGAGCGCTGTGACGGCGTCGAGGGCCTCCTCCGGCATCGTTTCCACAATACCCACGGCCGAGAAGATAGTGCTGGCCGTTTCTGCGTCTGTTTCGGTGCAGTTCTCGCTTAACGCAATGGCCGCCGCCCCTGCGTTGACGAGGGCCGGGGTGTTGGGCATGACACGGACCACCCGAAATTCCTTCCCAAGATGCCCGCGAAGGAAACGGGTCGAGATGCCGGCCATGATGCTGACGATGAGCGTGTGCGGATCCAGTCCGTCTTGTATGCCGACAAGGGCGTCTGCGATCTGCTGCGGCTTGACTGCGAGCATCAGCGTGTCGGAATGCACCGCCAAAGCGGCTGGGGACGGCGCCACTTGCGCACCCATGGCGCGTGCAGCCTGGCATCGCGGCTCGGCCAGGTCGTATACGAGGGTAGACGGCGCTGCAATGGTTCCCGTTTCGATCAGTCCGCCTAGGATGGCGCTTCCCATGTTCCCGAAGCCCAGGACACCCAGGACGCCTTGCAATGCCACGATATTGTACTCCTTGTGCAGCGACCCCGAGGAACCGGTTTCAGAGGTCCCGGATCACCGCAATCTCATCGCAATCCGGGAAAAGAGGACAGCGAATGCAATCGCGGAAAACCTTGTTTGGCAGCTCGTGTTTGTCGATCTCCACGAAACCGTGCTTCCGGAAAAACTCCGGCACGCGCGTCAGGGCGTAGGTTCGGGCAATGTCGAGTTGCCGGGCTTCCTCGAGACAGGCCTGGACCAGTCTGCTGCCCATGCCCTGGCCTCGGAGACCCTCGCGCACGACAAGCGACCTGATCTCAGCGAGGTTCGCCATATCAATGTGGAGCGCGCAGCACCCCGCTACGCCCTGCTCATCCATGAGTATATGAAAGTCGCGAATGTTTTCGTAGATCTCGATAGCGGCGCGGGGCAACAGAGCCCCCTGACGGGCCGAAACATCGATCAACACCTTTATTGCCAGCGCTTGGTTTACAGTGGGCTTGCAGATTTCTTGCATGGGCATTGTCCAACTTATGTGTGCTGCTCCTAACAGCACAAGGAAAAGGTAAAATGAAGGCGCCTCCATAGGCGCCTAGTGCCCCAAAGTATACCACACGCCCATTGTCGGTGCGACCGCCACAAAACACGACCCCGTTAGAATCCTTCATCGGCAAACGCACGCTTCCACGGATACTCCGTTCTACTGCGTTGCGGAAGCTGGAAAACAGACTGCCTGCCCTGAAGGCGGCAAAGCACCCTGCGCTTTGGCCAAGCTCGTGCTACAATGGGCGCGCCCGGCGCGATCCGGGATGCCCGAAACGGTCTCTTCCCATGGAGTCGAATCAATGGCGCATGCAACAGTCCCGGGTCCTCTGCCCGCGAAAGGCGCACGAGTGCATTTGATGGCAACTTGCCTATGCGACGCCTTTTACCCAGAGGTGGGGCTTGCAACGGCAAACTTGCTCGAGTATCTCGGCTATAAGGTAATCTTTGAGAAAGACCAGACTTGTTGCGGGCAACCCGCGTTTAACGCCGGCGACCGTGCAGCAGCGATCCAGGTCGCACGCCACACACTGCAAGTCTTTCGTAACGCGGCGACACTCGTCGTCCCCTCGGGTTCTTGCGCAGGCATGATTCGCTGGGGTTACGGTCAACTGTTTCACGGCCAGCCAGACTACGAAGACGCCGTTGCTCTTGGGTCGAGGACTTGGGAACTGTCCGAGTTTATTCATACAGCGGTCGAGGGCAAGCCGTGGCCCGGGGTCTATCCCCGGCGCGTGGCCTTCCACCGCTCATGCCATATGCGCGAGCTGTCGGATGCGGCCCAGCCCGAGGCCCTCTTGCGCTCCATCGAAGGCGTCGAACTCGTGCCGGTCCAACATGCGGAGCAGTGTTGCGGGTTCGGCGGCGTGTTCGCTGTCACGCATCCATGGACGAGCAGGGAAATGGGCATGGCGAAACTCACACACTTGCTCGAAGGGGGCGCCTCTGAGATCGTATCCTCGGACATGGGCTGCATCATGCACTTGCAGGGCCTCTATGAAAGAGAACTGGAGCTTCAGCCGCGAAACATCCGGTTCCGCCACGTGTCGGAGGTGCTGTGGGAAAGCCTCGGAGTTGGTCCGGACCGTCAGGAGCGTGCTGTATGAGTCCTATCGACGTTGAAGCCCTGGCCCAGGCGCAGCCTGCGGCGGCGCGGGCATCAGTTCGCGCTGTCTCGGAACGAAAGGTAAACGCTCGCCAGAAGGCGCTGGCCGCAGACATCGCCGATATCGAGGGGATGCGACTGCTTGCGGCAGAACTGCGGCAGCATACCCTGGACCATCTTGATCAGTACCTGGAACAAGCGGAGAAGGCGCTGCAATCCAGAGGGGTGCGAGTCCATTGGGCGCAAGACGCCGAAGAGGCCCGCAACATCGTCGCCGGGCTGTGCAAAGCAGCCGGCGCACAGGTCGTCTCGAAGGCCAAATCGATGGTGACAGAAGAGATCGAGCTGAACGCTTTCCTCGAGTCACTTGGCTATCAGCCGTTCGAGACAGACCTCGGCGAGTTTGTCGTCCAATTGGCTAAGGACCGGCCCAGTCACATCGTCACGCCCATTATGCATATGAACGGCAGAGAAGTGGCCCGGATTTTCGAGCGGGAAGGATTAGGGCCCTACACCGAAGACCCTGAGAAACTGACTATGATGGCAAGGCGCCGCATGCGCAGCGTGTTCCGGGATGCTGTGCTCGGAATCACAGGCGCCAATTACATCACGGCGGACACAGGCCGGATCATCCTCCTATCGAACGAGGGCAACATCCGTTTCACCCTCACTGCTCCGCGCGTTCATATTGCCTTGACAGGCATCGAGAAGGTGATCGCTCGGGAAGAGGAATTGGCTGTCTTACTGAAGCTTCATGCGCGATCCGCCACAGGACAGGACCTCACGGTCTACACCCAGTTTGCCGGCGGTCCCCGTCGCCGGGGCGATCCAGACGGCCCGGAAGAGGTTCATGTCGTTCTCCTGGACAACGGGCGAAGCGAGATCCTCGGGAGCCGCTACCATGCGATATTGCGGTGCATCCGGTGCGGCGCATGCCTCAATGTATGCCCGGTGTACCGCGCCGTCACGGGCCATGCCTATAGCGCGGTCTACCCCGGCCCGATGGGTTCAATCTACTCGCCCCTGCTCGGCGGCGATGAAGCGAGACACAACTATGCCTCGCTCCCCAAGGCCTCGTCGCTCTGCGGCGCCTGCCAGGAGGTCTGTCCCGTCGATATCCCGATTCCAGAGATGCTGCTTGGCCTGCGCGAGGACTTGAAGCCGCAACTTGGGACAATGGCAGGGACGCCGCCGTTTTCCTTGTGGGCCGCATTGGCTACTCGCCCCCGGCTCTGGCGGACAGCGCTCACAGCGGGACACGCGGTAGGTTGGGCCCCGATTGAGGCCGCGCCCATCGCAGCGTTTAAAGCGTGGCTTCGATATCGCGAGCTTCCGCCCTGGCCCCGTGAGCCGTTCCGTCAGGCTTGGCGGAAGCGTCAGAAGACCAAGCCGAAGGACAAGGAGTGATTGCATGACGACGAGCCGCGACGCCATCCTGGCGAGGGTGAAAGAACAACTGCACAAACGCCAAGGCCCCGGCGCGCTTGAGCAGCCGGCGGAGGGCGTTGCGCCCCCGTCCATTCCGGAGAACGTCGTTCGGCAGACCCCCTCTCAGGACTTCGACGCGCTGTGGACGCTGTTCAGTGCGCGGATAACGGCTCTGGGCAATACAGCTCTTCGCATACATGCGCGAGGGGAAGCGCGCCAGTGGCTGCATGCCGACTTGTTGCAGCGGGGCGAGAAAAGCGGCATCATCGATAATGATACGGCTCTTCTTCTGGGTCTCGACAGAACGCCCTGGGACGGGATTGCATGTTCATTCGCTGCGGACCGAGAGGCCGCCTTTGCCGCCGGTTTCGGCATTACCCTTGCAGACTTCGCCGTGGCCGAGACAGGCAGCATCGCCATTGCCTCCGGCCCAGGGCGGGCGCGCCTGACCAGCTTAGCGCCGCCGTTGCACTACGCGTTGCTTCCCGCACAGCACCTGCTTCCAGACATGGTCGACGGGCTCGCCCGCCAGACGACGCTCGGCGATTCCACGTCGATTGTGTGGGTCACCGGATCGAGCCGCACCGCCGACATCGACGGCATTCTGATCCACGGCGCTCATGGCCCGCGCGAACTGGTGGTCTTGCTCATCGAGGAGACCATGTGAAGGCCGCGCATACAGCCCGCGCGCGCCCGTGAGCAAAGACAAAACGCGCTCCGCACGCCGTTCCTGAATCAATACGCCGTCGTCTCGCGAACGGCCTGACAGATGCGGTCTACGCTGGGGCGGTAGTAGTTTTCCATAACGGGGGCGAAGGGGGCCGGTATATCCGGCGAAGCAACGCGTGCAATGGGCGCGGCGAGGTAGTCGGGCAGGCGTTCCGCCAACGTCGCGGCAATCTCGCTGCCTACGCCGCCGCGCCGCGGGCCTTCCATCACCGTGACAGCGCGGCTCGTCTTTTTTACCGAAGCGTCAACCAGTTCCCAGTCAAAGGGGACCAGGCTGCGCGGGTCGATCACCTCGACGCTGATGCCCTCCCCCTCGAGACGCTCTGCGGCAACGAGCGCCTGGTGCATCATAAGCAACGTGGCCACAACGGTGACGTCCGTTCCTTCGCGCCGGACGATTCCCTCCCCAATAGGCACGATGTAGTCCTCGTGGGGGATCTCGCTCGAAGCATCCACCGCGCCCGACTCCGCCCGGGGGCCTTTCGACCCGTAGAGCAACTTGTGCTCAAACATGAGCACCGGGTTGTCGTCGCGCACGGCCGCCTTCAGCAAGCCTTTTGCGTCGTAGGCCGTAGCGGGGCACACAATCTTCAGGCCCGGAACCCCGAAGAAAAGCGATTCAAGGTTTTGGGCGTGCTGGGCGCCGCGCCCCGTCGCGCCGACAGGCGCACGCATCACGATAGGAACAGCAACCTTGCCGCCGGACATGTACCGCAGCTTGGCGATGTTGTTGACGATCTGATCCATCGCGCAGAGGAGAAAGTCGCCGTATTGCACGTCGGCGATGGGGCGCATTCCCATCAACGCGGCTCCGCAGGCGACGCCGAAAAAGCCGTTCTCTGAAATGGGCGTGTTGATGAGCTGGTCCTTGCAGTAGTTCTCGAGTCCAAGCGTTACGGTGAATGCGCCGCCCCATCCGCCGGGGATGGCGATGTCCTCGCCGATGCAAAACACGCGCTTGTCGCGCTCCATCTCCTCGCGAAGCCCGTCGCGAAGGGCCTCCGCTATCGACTTTCTCTCCACGTTGCCTATCCTTCTCTTGGTCAGCTACACAAAAAGGTCTTCAAGTGCATCTTCCGGTTTCGGGTCTTCACCCTTCATGGCCGATTCCACCCCTGCCTCGATCTCGGCATCAACTTCCTCGCCTATGCGGCCAAGTTCCGCTTGCGTGGCGATGCCTTTATCCGCCAAATACGAGGCAAACCGCTTGATAGGCTCCCGTTCCAGGGCTTTTTTGCGTTCCTCCTCAGGCTGGTAGTTGCACGGATCGCGCCGCGAATGACCGGTAATCCGGTAGGTCAAAGCGTCGATGAGGGTAGGGCCCTGGCCGCCCCGCGCACGCGCAATAGCCTCGCGAGCAGTCCGGTACACCTCGAGGACGTCGTTGCCGTCAATCGTAACACCGGGGATGCCATAGGCTGCAGCACGGTCGGAAAGCTTTTCGATGGCGAAGGCCTCTTTCAGGGGGGTGGACGCCGCGTAGAGATTGTTCTCGACAACATAAACCACAGGCAGCGACCAGACGGCCCCCATGTTGACCGCTTCATGAAAGGCCCCCTCGTTGACCCCGCCGTCGCCGGTGAACGACACAGCCACGCGCGATTCGCCGCGCATCTTGAAGGCCAATGCAGCGCCCGTCGCCAGGGGCACGTTGCCCCCTACGATCGCAATTGCCGGGGGCATGCCCTTATCGAGATCGCCCAGATGCATTGATCCGCCTTTGCCCCGGCAGCAGCCCGTCTTCTTGCCGAACAGCTCGTGCAGCAACGACTCAGCGGTTAAGCCTTTGGCAAGGGCGTGGCCATGGGAGCGGTGCGTGCTGGTGATGATGTCGTCTTGATTCAGGTTGGCGCACACGCCCACTGCAATGGCCTCTTGCCCGATGTACTGGTGAATTGTGCCGGGCATCTTCCCCTCGAGGAACAAGAATTTCACCCGTTCCTCAAAGTGGCGGATCAATACCATCTTACGATAAAGCCCGAGCAGAAAGGCTTTGTCTTGCTTGTCCTCCGCGGCGGCAGCCGGCGCCTCTCCCTTCGCGGCCTTGATCACATCCTCGCGCGTAATGCGGCCTCCCGGGCCGCTTCCTTGTACCGTGTTCAAATCCACGTCTAGGTTACGCGCCAGATTACGCACCACCATCGAGACGGCGGGGCGCCTGGCCGCGGCCGACCCTTTTTCATCAGATGTGCGCGGCGTAGCGGCAGGTTCTACCTGTATTGATCCTGCCTTTTCCGCCGGCGGCGGCGTAGTGGACGCCCGTTGGGCCGCCTTTTCAGGAGGCCTGTTCTGAAGCGCCACGCGCTCTTCCGGTTGTCCGATGACGGCAACCGTATCGCCGATGTTGACGTTCTCGCCTTCCCCGGCGCGCAATTCGAGGACCACGCCCTCCGCGACGGACTCCAGCTCGGCGACCGCTTTGTCGGTTTGAACGTCCGCTAGAATACCGCCTCGTTTGACCCGATCGCCGACCTTCACACGCCACTTTTCTATCGTGACATAATCCACCGTCGTCCCCATATCGGGGATCTTGACTTCAACGGCCATGCAACATCTCCCTGGGCTTCGCGAAAACCTATCGCAGCAGAAGGGCGCGCCGGACCAGGTCCACCGCCGAGCAGCCGTCCGCCTCGGCGATCACCTCGCCGATTGCGTCCATGCCGACGCGGTCGACCGCCTCGAACAGGCCCTCCATCCATTTGTAGCACTGAGTCGCCGCGCGGACGCCATCCTCGCGGTAGGGGAAAATGTCCAGGGTTAGCCACCCCTGGTAGTTGACGCGCTTGAGCCAATAGGCGAGTTCGAGGTACTCGACGAGATGAACGGCCCCCACCATCATGTCGTCGTCCCAGGCGCGGTAGTTGTCATTCAAATGGAGGTAGTCGAGCTTGCCATATTCATGGAGCAGCGCGACGGTCTCGGCCATGTTTTCCTGAGCAGCCAGGGCATGGCCTACATCCAGCAACACACCCACGTTAGGCAGATCCTCGGTCAGAAGCAGAACCTTGGCGGCGCTGTTTACGAAGCAATGCGTGCGGGGTTCTTTCAACTTGTACTCGAGAAGGACGCGGACGTCCGCATTATGATTGGCGCACTTCTCGATCCCGTCGCGCAGCCAGTGCCACGCATTTGTGTAGTCCGCCTGGAAGCTGTAGTCATAGCCGTCTTGACCGGGCCATACGTCTACATAAGCGCAGCCCAATTCCGCAGCCCAGTCCATTACCTTGCGCGTCTCGTCTATCGCGTCCTGGCGCGTCTTGGCGTCGGGCGCCGCCAAGCTGCCTCTGCCCCATTTAGCTTGGGTCCAGAGGTCCGGCACCAGCATGCAGATCTTGAGGTTGCGGTCCTCGAACATTCTCGCTACGTCGCGTATGTTCTCGTCATTGACGTGCCAATTGCCTACCAGCTCAAGCCCGTCCAAACCTTCAACTTTGAGGGACAGATCGAGCATTTCCTGCACGGTCGTCCCGCCGCCGCCGTAGCCGCCTAGACAATACCGATCCGCGCAATTCCCGAAAGTCGGCAGACAGGCTCCAAAACGATGTCCCGCTAGCATGGTGTCGCCCTCCGTATGTTGTTCGACGGCCAACAGAACGCTGTGCTGTTGCTGTCGGCCGGCCGTTTTCTCAGGTCATGTAAGCTGAATAAAATGCTCCAGGCTTGTCATGATTCAAGAGTCTTCGCTTTGGATCAGCCTCGCATCGCCGCAGCCCGCTCGATATCGCGTGCACATCAGGAGCCGAAAACCATCTTCTTGGGATGAAACTTCGGGGCCACCCGCAGCCACGGAGACTTGGGCCGCTCGATGTAGCCCCACTTCTCGAGCGCGCGGCGGAGCTCCTTGTTCTCGGGCCGTTTTGCAAACTCGACAAAATCCTGATCCGACATGGCGCCGTCGATCGCCTGCCGCCACGCGCGGGCGCCCGCCGTGTATCCGTCCGGATGGCCGAGCATGCCGCCGCCAGCGGGGATAATGATGTCCGGCCCGTACTCGCCTATGAGCACAGGCGCAAGTCCAGGGTATACCCCCGCGCAGGGCATGGGGAATGTCCGTTTGATGTGTTGCCAAGGCGCGGACTGCGCGAAGGAGGTGCGGATCCCTTCCTCCATCGACACCATCGGAATGGAGGACCAGATGGTGGGCGTCAACATGCAATCGGCGCCGCAAAGCCGGCACAATTTCGCGAGCACAGGCCATGCGACCTGCTTCATCATGGCAATCATGTGCGAGGCATGGAGCATGACCGGCACGTTAATATCCGGGTCGGAGGTCAACCGCCGCAGGGCGGCGAGTCCGGCGGAATAAGAAACAAGCAAACCGTTGGCCCCGAGCTCGATAGCGCGCTTGGCCTTGTCGACCATCTTGTCGGTTTCGTCCGTAATGCTGCACAGGTAGATCATCCGTTTGCCGGTCTTGTCGGCGGCCCGGTTGATCGCATCCATAACCAACGGGAGCCGTTGTTCGGCTGTGTTGTTGTAGGCGTCGCTCAGCATTTCGTCGTCCTTGCACATATCCGCGCCGCCTGCGGCCGTCAGGGAGACCTGATGGGCCGTCTGCTCGGGGGTCATGCCCATCTTGGGTTTGATAATGTGCAGGGAAAGCGGCCTCTCCTTCACCCCCGTCAGCTCGCGGATGCCCTCGATCCCGAACTTGGGTCCCTGGAATTGCTTCAGCAGCTCCTTGCCCACAAACAAGTCGGTCAGGACAATGTTTTTCGAGTAGGCAAAGCAGTTCCCTGCAATGGCAAGAAGCATCATGGGTACGTTGTCGCCCCATGCCCGGATAGGAAAAGCGAGCTGGACTACGGCCGCCTTGGTATAGGGATCGCCAGTCGGGATCTCATGATAGCCAACGAGCTTGCTCGACATGTGTTTGCGGACCTCCCCGGTGTCTTCCTCGACCTTTTCCCAGGTACCTGTCGAGCCTTCCAGTCCCATGGCCTGAACGAGTGCAAAATGGTCTAGAAAGTCTGCTCCATCGAGGCGATCGCTCATGTAGTAGGACGCGATCACGTGCGTATCGAGATCGATCCCGTCAAACATGTTGTGAAAGATCTCGGGGTCGTAGTAGCGCGTATACATCTAATTCCTCTCCTTTTCCTATTGTGAAAGCCGTACTATCTGCCGCGAAGCATTTCCTGCACGCGCTGTTCCGCTTGGTCGGCGAGCTTCCGCGCCTCCGTCGAACACCAACCCGCAACCAGGAAATACAGCGCGTCGATGATGCAGAACTGGGCTATG
>CAZBQH010000490.1:0-4281 GCA_964493915.1 uncultured Nitrospiraceae bacterium | reverse complement strand
CAAGCGTTCGCAGAGATGCGAGCCAATAAAGCCCGCCCCGCCGGTAACCAGGTTTACGAGAGCCATGCCGAGTTTGTCCTCGCTTCTTAGGTATCTGGGCGGCCGATGCTGAAATATCGAAAGCCGTATTCGGCAAGGGTCTTAGGCGTGTAAAGGTTCCGTCCATCGAAGATCACCCGTTCGCGCATGAGTTTTGCCATGCGTTCGAAGTCGGGCTGATGGAACTCGCGCCACTCGGTTGCAATGACCAGCCCGTCGGCGTCTTCGAGACAACTATACATTTTGTTCATTACAGCAGCGCGGTTGCTGAATGCTGCATGCACCTTTGGCCCTGAAACGGGATCGTAGACAACCACTTCGGCGCCCGCGTCAAGCAAACGCTCAATAATGTAGATTGCGGGCGCTTCGCGCACGTCGTCGGTCCGAGGCTTAAAACTCACGCCCCACAGCGCAATGCGTTTGTTCGGGATGGCTTCGCCGTAGTGCTCGAGTATCCGCTCGACGAAGTGCCGGCGCTGCCACTGGTTGGTTGCGGCAATTCCCTCGAGGACCGGACAAGGTATCTGGCGGGATTTTGCCATGTTGACGGCGGCGAGGACGTCTTTGGGCAGGCAGGAGCCGCCAAATCCCAGACCTGGGAATAGATAGGAGGCGCCGATGCGGCTGTCTGACATGACCACCTCGCGCACCTTGGATATGTCGGCGCCCAGTGCTGCCGAAACGTTCGCAAGCTCGTTCACAAGCGAGATGCGAGCCGCCAACATGGTATTGACCGCGTATTTCGACATCTCAGCGCTCCGGATGTCCATCGCAATGAACGGTTTTCCTGTCCGTAGAAACGGCGAGTAAAGCTCGCGCATGATCTCGAGGACGCGGACGTCGTCACAACCTACGACCACGCGGTCGGGCCGCATGAAGTCGTCCACTGCGTTGCCTTCCTTGAGGAACTCGGGGTTCGACACTACGTCAAAGGGGTGCCGGGTCACCGAACCAACGATCTCGCGGATTCTCTCGCAAGTGCCGACGGGGCAGGTGCTCTTACTGACGATGATCGCGTACCCCGTGAGCGCGCGCCCGACCTCCTCCGCGGCCTGATAGACGAAAGACATGTCGGCGGATCCATCTGACTGCTGGGGCGTCCCTACACAGAGAAAGACAAGGAGCTTGCCCGGCACCGCTTCGGCGACATCGGTCGTGAAAGAGAGGCGTTCCTCTTCCACGTTGCGCATGACCAGTTCCTCGAGCCCCGGTTCGTAGATGGGCAACTGCCCTTTTTGGAGTTTCTCAATGCCTGGTGCTGCTTTGTCGACGCAAGTCACAAAATGACCGCTTTCGGCGAGACCCGTGCCTACGACCAACCCTACATAGCCCGTGCCTATGATGGCGATTTTCATGCGCGTTCTTTACCCTTGTCTTCTGCTTCCACCTCTTTTCTCTGGTTGCGCGCAGAGTCTAGCATGCGCGCCGTAATGACGCAAAAAGCCCCGGTTTTCCCCCTGCGAATGTGTCCGTTCAGCCCTCAGCCTTGACCGTTTCAATCATGGCCACGACGTTCTCGACCGGCGTGCCTGGCTGGACATTGTGGCATGAGCAACAAATGTACCCGCCGCCGGCGCCCAGGGTCCGCAAGCAGTTGCGCGTTTCCTCCCGGACGTCTTCGATAGTGCCGAAGGGCAGGGCCGACTGCGTATCGACGCCCCCGTGAAATATGAGACGGTCGCCGAAATGGTGCTTCAGCTTAGCCATGTCCATGCCGGCGGCCGTGTGCTGAATGGGGTTAAACACGTCGCTGCCCACGTCGATGAGACGCGGCACAAGGTCATAGGCAGCACCGTCGGTGTGGAAAAAGACCTTGAGTCCGTAACTATGGACCAGGTCGCACCAGCGAATCATACGCTCGCGGAAATACATATCCCACATGTCCAGCGATATAAGTAGGTTGTCTTGCCCGCCCATGTCGTCGCTAATGAAGACCAGGTCCAGACAATCCCGCGTCTTATCGAAGAAGCGGCGCATGATCTCGGTCTGGATAGACTCGATCCGATCGAGCGCCGCGTTTACATAGTCGGGCATCACGAGAATGTCGATCATGGCGTTCTCGAGTCCGCGCATCTGGCAATAAATCTCGAAGAAAGAGACCCAAGGACCGATAATCGCGTATTCCTTCGACAGTTCCCGGGCCAGAGCTGCTGCTCCCTCGTAGTCCATCAGGCCGGGGTCGGGCCAGTAGGGATACGTATCCAGCGACTCGACCGTTTCGTAGCCCTTGAGCGGGGGCTCGCCGAACTCCTGATAGAGGGCATTGCCCGTGTTGATGTCTTTGAGCGGGGTTCCCCACATCGAGCGTACGCCGCCATAGTGCGTGCTGCCGCCCGCTTCTTCCCCCTCGATCGTGCCGGTATAGCCGGGGAAAACCCAGACAATCTTGTCAAGCCCAAGTGCCTTGTAGAGTTCCAAGTCGCTCTTGACACCGGTGTAAGTCTTCAGTGCCGTGTTGATTTCCGGCGTACACCAGAGATCCACGGGCGTCCGGTCCACCGGCTGGCGGTTGAGTACAGCGAGGACACGTTCTCTTGCGTTCATTGCTTATCCTTTTATTTCTTGGCCTGTACAAGCAGCACAGGCCAGCCCATGATCGATAAATGATCGCACGGTGACAAGACCAAGGCAAATCAGCGCGGGCGGTCAAGCTTTCAATAGTGAAACGATGGCGTCAAATAGCGCGGCCGCGAGGTCTGCCTTGCTCTGGAGCGGGAGCTCTCTTGCAGGGGCGCCACGAACCAGAAGGGCCGCGCGCGTCGTATCTGCGCCGAACCCGGAGTCGGGCACTCCTACCTGGTTTGCTACGATAAGATCGAGGTTCTTTTTGTCGAGTTTGGCTGCCGCATTCTCGACCAGGCTCTCCGTTTCGGCGGCGAATCCGGCAGCGATGACGCCGTTGCCTCGGGCAGCGCCTGCGCGCGCCAGGATGTCCGGGTTTTCGACCAGGTCTAGCGTGCGTCGCGCGCCGGTTCGCTTCTGTTTGCCGGCTGTCGGTTTGGCGGCGCGAAAATCGCCGACGGCGGCGACCGCAATGAAAACGTCGGCCTGGCCGATACGTTCCATCACGGCCTGCTCCATTTCGAGGGCGGTTTCGACCGGCACGACCTCGACGCCATATGGGAGCGGCGTTTCCGCAGGGGCTGCTACGGCGGTGACCTGCGCGCCCCTTGCGACCGCCTCGAGCGCCACTTCCCGCCCCATCTTTCCCGACGACCGGTTGCTGATGAAGCGGACCGGATCGATCGCTTCACGGGTGCCGCCGGTTGTCATCAGCACATGCTTGCCCGCGAGTTCCTTTCTCGTTGAGAGGAGTGGGACTGCCGCATCGAGGATGGCCGCCGCATCGATCATGCGTCCGACGCCGACGGCGCCGCAGGCGAGGCGGCCTGCGTCCGGTCCGACGAAACAGCAGCCTCGGGCCTTCAGCAACTCTATGTTTGCCTGGGTGGCAGGGTGGGTGTACATGTTGCTGTTCATAGCGGGTGCAAATAGGATGGGCGCCCGCGTCGCCAGCAGCGTCGTCGAAAGCCAGTCGTCGGCGATGCCGTGAGCGGCTTTGGCGAGAATGTTTGCGGTTGCAGGCGCGATAAGGAAAAGGTCGGCTCGAGTGGCGACGGCGATATGCTCGATCTCCGGATTCTGGAGCGGCTCGAACAGGGCAAGGATGGCCCGATGTCCTGTAATCGCTTCGAGACTGGCGGGGCCGACGAGCTGTGCCGCGGATTTCGTCAGCACAGGGGTGACCTTTGCCCCTTGTTCGACCAGCCGCGAAGCGACCTCACAGGCCTTGTACGCGGCAATTGACCCCGTGATGCCGAGGACAATGTCCTTATTCGAAAAGGTTTTCGTCATCGGTCAGTTCTGTTGTATACCCTACTTTGTCTTGAAGAATCTCTTCGAGGGCCACGATGGTAGCTTTCTTCGAGCGAACCGGCACGAGCGGCCGGTTTTCGGGTTTGGACACCTGATTTGCACGCCGCGCCGCAACAATTACCAATCGATAGAGACTGTCGATCTTGTCCTTAAAATCCTCAACTGAGATACGTTCCATTTCCGGAAGACTCCTTACCTTTTAGGCCTATTGGGCCTACTCTGTGCGGTATTGTGCAATGATCTGCTTCATCTCTTCCGCCGCACGGCCTACTTCGTCGTTCACCACCACGTGATCATATTCGCCGCGTGCTGCTATCTCGTCGCGGGCGTTCCGCAACCGCACCGCGATGTCTTCGAGGTTGTTCG
>CAZBQH010000489.1:0-3086 GCA_964493915.1 uncultured Nitrospiraceae bacterium | reverse complement strand
AGACTCGCAAGGGCAGCATCTAACCCCTCAAGATGGGGACTCTGCGGATCGGCGGCTCTGAGCTCCGCGACAAAGTCCTCAGGCGGCATCCCGAACGTGTCCGGATCCATCATCACACCCGGCGCGTAGTAGGCCATGAAGACAAACCTGCCCGCGTCCAGCACCTTCTCCGGGTCCTGTCCCACAAGACGCGCAAGGGCCGTATCCGCGTCAAAAGGCTCGACGGTCGCGGCGATTGTGTTTGATTCGAAGGTTTCGCCGTTCGCCGTCTTGAGGACTGCCTTCACCTGGTAAGTCCCACTTTCCCCCATGAGGAGGAGATCCGTTCGCTGTATAGCGCCTTGAGACGACAAGGAGCGCGACGTGATAGCTTGCTCGTCGGTAAAACCTTCGAACTGGATGGGAGGCTTCGCGGTTATGTAATGTTGGGTCTCGTACATTTTCAGGAAAGGCCCACCGTCTTTGGCGAAGGCAAACTGGAAGGTCGGACCGATGTTGATCACCTCATTTGGAACTTCTTCGGTATCCCCCCTGGTCTTCAACAAGGTCTTGATGACAATACACTCCCCGAACGCATAGCGATTTGCCGTAGAACTGACTTCCAGCTCAATGTCCCCGTGCGCTGACGCCGACGTGGCCGCAATGGCAAATGCTGTCATGAACACCACTTTATGACTCATATATGCTAGAATCTTTGCTTTCTCCTCCTTCTTTACAGTGGAAACACAAACGCGGTCCCACTGTGTCGGGCCTCTCAGGGGACCTTCCGCACCACGCTGGCATACGGCGGCTGCGCAGCAGAAAGCCGGTGCATCACTTGGGGAATGGACTCAAGCCCCGGGATCTTCCTGAGACGGTCCTCCTCGCGACGTGCAATCGGCGCCAGGGCCTGGCAATAGGGCGAGTCGGGAAACAGCCTGTGGAAAGACTTCCAATAGGCCCCCAACTCCTCCGCAGCCCCCCGGTTGCCTGAAGCAAACGCGTATAGGTTTTTGCTCACCACAGCAAACATCAGCGGCTCCAGGTAAGGGCTGTGCGGCGCCTTTTTCCAGAGCGTGTAGGCGAGCTCCGCAAGCGATGCCCCGCCGACTTCTTCTGACATCGTGATAGGCCCATAGTATGCGCAGTATATCTGCCCGAACAGCTCTTGGCGGTGCATCTCCTGCGCCTTTCCCTCGAACAGGGGCAGCGTGGACGGCACTACGGTGATCGAGACAGGCTCGGAGTAGATCACAAAGCCATCCATCACCTTGAGAGCTGCGACGATCTGGAACGCTCCACTCTGGCGCACGCCCACAAGATCCGCCCGCTGAACTGAACCCAGTCGTTTCAAATCCTCGACGGGGATGGTCTGTGGGTCATAGTAGTCGCCAAGGCTTGGCCCGGGTCCACCCAACCCCGGGCTCCTCCCATCGATGATTGGTTGAGGCGGGGCGCCTTCCTCTCCGATCATAATCGCGAACTGTCCCGGGGCCTGGAGCCGGAAACGATCCCAACGTACGTATTCCCACTTGGGGAGCGTTAACGCATCGAGCACTGTAAGGGTCTCGTGCACCAGGATGGGCTCGAAGACTTCGTACCGCGTTTTTGCCACCTCGATTTCCACCTGGACCCCGTGTTGTGTCTGCGCAGCTGCCGGAAACCAGATCATGCACGCTGAAATTGACGCTATGAGTTGTCTTAACATTATCCATCTCCCCGAATTCATGTGTGGTCGCCCTGCATTCATACTCATGGTCTCCATCCGCAAAGGGTCCCGAATATGGTAGACGTAGGGACACTCGACTCACCCGTCGCTCCAGATAGCTCGCATATTCTGGATATCCCAGGGCGAGAAATAGTCCGGTCGAGGAGGAGAGTATGCTCGCCAATCCCATGTCGTCATTTCCAGCCCTGGCCTTTCATATCCCATAAGTCCAGTCGTCGCAGTCGGAAAAGTCACACCTGTGATATTGCCGCTTTGGTCCCGTTCTAGAACAGGCTGCGCGTGCTCCAAGCCTAACATATGGCCGATCTCGTGCGCACAGATCTTCGCGATTTTCCCTGTATTCTGCACGTCACGGATGGCCTCCAAGTACACGTTCGCTTCTTGACGACTGTAACAACTGCCATCCTCCCTCGTATATCCCTGGAGCGTTCCAGCGCTTTCGTAGGCACCGAAACTGACTCCCTCATCCGTTGGGTCGTTGTCCCCTGCGTAAAACCTCTGCGGCTCGCCGGCGTCAGGCATGGGCTCGTAGTAGAGCAATGCCTTGCCGGGCCCTTCGTAGGCCGAGCCCAGGCAAACTGTCCAGAAGGTACTCCCGCCAAGCACATCTACGACCGGCCAGTTGGAGGTTGTGTTCCGGACGAAGGGGAAGGTAGACGTCGCATTAGATTCAGACGGGAGAACCACCGGAAGGATAAAGGCCGGACTGAAAAAGGAAGCAAGGCTGCTGACTGTCGACGCGGGGTCGAGCGGCTCCACCCCGTCTTTCCACGGGGCGTCGTCAGTGTTAGCGGCGAACAAGTTAGGCGCCGTCGCAATCAGGTCGTACACCTCCGAAGGACCGTCCGTAATCGTATCCTGATCGTTGTTGATCCCATCGTACGTATAATCGCCGGTCACGGTCAGGGTGTTCGGTGTCTGCGACTCGACCTCCCACGTCTGTTGTCCAACGTAGTTCACGGACGCCGGGGCCTGCGTCCCGTTGGGGTTCAGCACGGCCCCCTTAAGGCAATCGTAATCCCCGAGGCTGGCGGAAATGCCGGCGAGTGTGTTGCCGATAACCGAGCCAAAGGCGCCCCAGACGGTGCCGAACTTCTGGCACGACGGGGCTGGGGCCATGTCATCAAACTCGACCCACAGTTTGCGCCACACCGTCAGGACCTCCGCAGTGGTTTTCCCATCTCTCGGGTGGTTTCCGGCGTCGGCTTGAGCCTGCGTCATGTTATTGAGCGTGGCCTGGTAGCACGCGGCAGACACCCGGAAGTTGTCGCCCGGCCTATAGCAGCCCGTGGTAAAACTTCGAATTGGCCCTTGACAAATGGGTGGTTGTTTTGCACATTCCCCTTGGCGGAAGCCGGGAGGAAGTGTAATGGCAATG
>CAZBQH010000488.1:0-21026 GCA_964493915.1 uncultured Nitrospiraceae bacterium | reverse complement strand
TAAAGCAAATCAGGATGCTTTCCCCATTCACCGGCCCGGGTCGGGTCGTAATCAGGATTGGGAACAGGCATTGCTGCACCAACCGCCTCAAGCCACTCGGTCAACATCCCCTTCAATCGTGCAGTCCTACGCGGATACCGTTCGGCAAGGTTTGTGGTCTCGCTGATGTCGTTCTCGAGATTGTACAACTCGACACGGCCGTCCTCATAGAATTCGATGAGCTTCCAGGGTCCAAGGCGGACGGCCCCGGCCGGCGTCGAGTGGTGATAGTGAGGGTAATGCCAGTAAATGGCTCTATCGCCAGGGACATGCTGCCCAGCGAGGATGGGTACAAGACTCTCGCCGTCCAGCACATGACCCATGGGCAAGCGACACCGGGCCGCATCAAGGAACGTCGGATAAAAGTCGACGCTCGACACCGGTTCGCGAGACACCTTCCCTGCCTCGACGAGGCCGGGCCACCGTACGATCAAAGGTTCGCGAATGCCCCCTTCATACAGCATACCTTTCTCGCCACGGAGCGGCGCATTCGAAGTAACGGCCTCTCCCACGCCGTCATAACGCTTATACAGGCCGCCATTGTCCGAGAAGAAAACAACTACTGTGTTTTCTGTCAGACCAAGGGCATCGATCCTGTCAAGAACACGCCCGACGCTGTGGTCGACATGTTCGATCATCGCCGCGTAGACGGGGTTATGGACGCCTTTGTCCGGTTTGGTTTTCCCCGCGTACTTGTCGACGAGCGCTTGCCGGGCTTCGAGGGGAATATGCACAGCAAAATGCGACAGGTAGAGCAAAAAGGGCTCGTCGCGATGGGCCGTCATGAACTGCTCGGCTTGATCGGCCAAAACCTCTGTGAGGTAGTGGTCCTCCGTAAGCTTAAGGTCCGGGACCGACGTATTCCCGAAATGGCCCCAGCCCCCTGTAACAACCATGTCGGCAAAGCCTTGACGATCAGGGAAATACTCGCGCTCACCCAGGTGCCACTTGCCAAAAGAGCCGCAGACATAGCCTTCCGGGGCTAGGGCTTCCGCCAGGGTAACGGCTTCAAGCGGCAGGTACTGGTACTTGTTGATTGGGACACGAAGCTTCTCATAGGGCCGCCAATGACCCGTGATGAAATCGGTCAGACCGATGCGGGCCGGGTACTGCCCGGCGACGATGCTTGCCCGTGTGGGCGAGCAAACAGGCGCCGCTGCATAGGCGTCGGTAAAACGCATCCCTTGGGAGGCGAGGCGGTCGATATGGGGGGTCTCATGAAAGGCGTTGCCGTAGCATCCCAGGTCCGCCCAACCCAGATCGTCGACCAGAATGAAGACAAAATTGGGCCTTTGATGTGGTTTGCCTGCGAGAAAGGGACTTGTCTTCGTCGACAGGCACGCCGGAACCGCCAGCGCGGCTGCCCCCACCCCCAGAGCTTTGAGAAAAGCCCGGCGATCGGTCTGTTGCGTGTCCTTGAGACTGCTCATGATATGGCCCTCCTTTAAATCTTGTTAATCAACTATCCCTGTCCCCTCTCGATTGCCTGAAGGGAAGCTAACTGCACTTCCGGACGCTCAAGAATGTCAAGAACTCCTGCAAGAACAGGCCAAGGAGACACATAATCGGCCACCGCCTTGATCGAGGGCTTGGCGTTCGCAGGACACGCGAAAAAGCCAACGGCCTCACGCAAAGGCAAGTCGCCGTCTGTGTCGCCGACCCCCGCAATCTCGTCTCGCCCGACGTTCAACTCATCGAGAAGAACCCTCAAGGCATGGCCCTTGTCCACGCCGGCCAACGAAATGTTGAGGTAATAATGCGACGAATTTACAGCAAGGTCCGGCGCCCCTTTACGCGCAACAAACCTTTCAATCTCCTCTTGTATCGAGGCGAAAACCTGCGGGTTCTCGGAGTAGATCGAGATTTGCGCTTCCTTGCCGAACTGGAGTACCACCTCGGGCCGCTGCGGAAGCACCTGCGTCTCGAGATAGGCGCGGAGATCCCGTAGAGCCAGGATTTTCTCCTCTGTCACGCCAGGCCCGTACCGGGCATAGTTGTCGTGCAGCGTGTAGAGGACCGCCCCGTTCTCGCATATGACGGGCGCTCGAATATCCAGCAGTTTCATGAGCACCTCCGCATAGGGTTGGGGACGGCCGGTACACAACGTAAAAGGGGGAAGCGGCCCGGCGCCTCCCGAAGCGTCTCGGGAAAGACGGGCAAAACGTGAGAACAGGTCGAGATCCCAAGAGATAGACTCCTCGGGACTCAGACAGCCGTCAATATCGAAAATGAGCCATTTTGCGGGCATTGCAGATCCTTGTTTTTGGCCATTCCACGCGGGATCAGCGTCCACTTTAACGCGGCACGGCTTGCTTGCGCCACTCTATTATGGTAAAAACCTAAGTTCCTGGTCAGAAACGCCCGACCGCGCCGAAAAACGCCGCTGCTACGAGACACTATACGACAGCGACGCTTTGCTTTACACTATATGGGCAACTATCAGGGCGCGGCCAACGCGCATCTCCGCGGCGCGCAGGCGGCCGGGGTGTCTGCACGCTTTGCATTCACGCAGTACGCTGCACCCCTATGGTTTCCTAATGGACAAGCAGTACAAACAAAGGTCAGCATACAATGAGCCAACCAGCAGAGACAATGACCGTTATAGTAACAGGCAGCAGCAGCTTAATCGGGTCCGCCCTGGTCGAGCACCTCGCCCATTTCTTCCAAGTCTTCGCGCTGGACAGGAAAGAACCTGCCCGCTCCCTGCCTCGGGGGACGCACTATATCAATGCCGATCTCACATCGGATCGAAGTGTTGCTGCTGCCCTCGAACAAGTCCAGGACAAACGGCGCGGCGCCATCGCTTCGGTTGTCCATCTCGTTGCCTACTACGATTTCCTCGGGGAGCCCAGCTCTCGATACGAGGAGCTGGCCGTCCAGGCTACGCAACGACTCCTACGCCGGTTGCGCGATTCCCAGGTAGAGCAGTTCATCTTTGGCAGCACGATGCTCGTACATAAACCCACGGACCCTGGCAAAGCCATCAGGGAAGACGACCCCGTCGAGGGCAAATGGGACTATCCAAAGGCGAGCATCAAAGGCGAGGAGGCCGTGCGTGAAGAACGAGGGAGTACGTCCGCAGCCATACTTCGCGTGGCGGAAATCTATACGGACGTTTGCGACTCCATTCCTCTCTCCCAGCAGATCCGGCGGATATACGAACGGCAAGCGACCGCTAAGGTCTTTCCCGGCGATACGTCTCACGGCCAAGCCTTTGTCCATCTGGATGACCTTATGGACGCAATCACCCGAACCATCGAGAACCACAAGGATCTTCCAGAAGAAGTGGCCATTCTGATAGGGGAACCGGAAACCTACAGCTACAACACGCTCCAGAAAAGGCTGGCCCAGCTGATCCATGATGAACCGGACTGGGAAACCAGGTCGATCTCCCGAGAAACGGCTAGAGCAGATTTCTGGCCCCAGGCAGAGGCGCCGGACAAGGGAAAGCCTTTCACCAGGCCATGGATACTTGACATCGCCGACGACCACTACGAGCTGGATACTCGCCGGGCGCGAGAGTTCCTCGACTGGGGCCCCGAACACCGTCTTATCAATACCTTGCCCAAAATGGTCGCGGCCTTGAAAGCCGATCCGGAAGGATGGTACAAGCGCCACAAGCTCGCAATATAGAGCATTCCACTGCAAACATGCGGCTCAACACACGGCGCAAAAGCTTCTCCCTCAAACCCACCTGGGCGCGTTTCCTCAACCGGACAAGCGGCCAAGTTCGTCTTTGACCGCTTTCCGGTCGGCCTGCCTCCAACCAGGCCACTGCAGCAACGCGATGTATTCAAGCCGGGCTTCCTCGTCTTTGCCCATGGCTGCCAGCGTACGAGCAAGCGCGAGTCGAATTCGGGGATCGTGCGGCGCCATCGTGCTGAGCTCCTTAACGATCTCCAGCGCCTCTCCATACCGGCGGCCCTTTCTAAGGGCTTGATGCCACGCCCATCCGGCCCGCATCCGGGCTTCCGCAGACAGTTTTGGCCAGACGGCATTCAGAATATCTCCAGCAGTCCCGAGTTCGCCCGCCGCGGCATAGACAATGGCGAGATTCGCCCATACATAGGACAACGATTCTTGGATATTTTCCCGCCCCAATACACGCGCAATCTCATCGGCTGCCCACGTCAAGTCCTGCGGCGGGGCACTACCCGCTTCCAACGCCTGAACAAGCATCTCGGAAGCGCCCGGCGCCGCCTTGCTTCCGTCGCCCCAGACTCTTGCCGCGGCCTCGAGCGCCGCATGCACAGAGACGCCCCGCGCAGCCAATCCCGCAAACGATTTCAAAACGGTGCCGCGCAGGACTTCCGGCCGGTCGTTTGCAATGCAGAAACGGGCAAAGGCAGCCCACGCACCAGTGCTTTGCGGCGCCCTGCGCACCGCCATACGAAACGTGCGGCCCGCGTCGTCCGGCAAACCAGAGCCCTTGTCGAGCACCTGAGCAAGGCGAACCTGCAGATCCGCGGCAAGCCGGCTCTTAACCGGGTCAGGGGCGTTGTGAAGCTCGCCAAAAATCCTTTCAATCTGCCGATCTAACTCGAAACGAAGCCCGTTAAAACCGCCCGTCTGCTCGGCGAACCGAAAGAAGTTCTCCCAGGATATCTCGTCATAGGGGTCAAGCTGTACGGCCCGCAACAACGCCGTCTCGGCGCCCGCCGGGTCATTCAAGGCAAGCAACGCCCGCGCAAGCATGTTGTAGGAGTTCGGATCCGGCGATCCGGCATAGCGAACAGCCTTGCGCAAACGGCTTTCGGCCTCGACCCACTTCCCGTGCACCCATTCTGGCTGGCCGGGGCCGTTGCCATTGTCTTCAGCGGCGCTTTCGGCTTGGACAAAAGCTATCCGGCCCAGGAGTTCATTGGCGGCCGTCGACAGAGAACAGATGTCAAGCGCTTTCTGCGCATGGCGCGCGGCATCGCTCACATAGCGGGCCTGTTCCTCTGGTTTGAGCAAAGAGTCGAGCGCATGATTGAAAGAGGTGCGCGCCAGTTCAATACGCGCATTAAAGTTACAGGGGCGACGCGCAAGAGCGCGCTCGTACTGGGCCATCGCACCAAGCCGATCGCCCGAGGCGGCCAAAACCCGTCCCAATTCGTATGGATATTCCCAACTCCATGGCGCAAAATGCTCGCCTCTTTCCAGGATCTGCGCAGCTGCGCCGTATTCCTCATAATGCATGGCGCCTCGCGCGCGCTGAAGGTACATCTGGCCTACGAACACTTGCGTGGCAAATAACGCGCCGGCCACACCCAAAGCCCCCACTGCCCAACAAGCAGGCGCTGTACATGCTGTCAAGCGGTCCGGGAAACGCACGGCGGGGCGCGTTTGCCGCACACCCTCGAATGCCCCCAGCGCAAGGAAAAACACCGCCGAAGAGACCGGCGCGCGCAAGTTGAATCCGAACAGGCCGTCGATGAAAAAGGCAGCGAAAAACGCGGCGAAAGCATAGCCCAAACGCCGGTATTCAGCTTCTTCAGTCGAGAAGGCGAAGTACAGAGACCACGCGACGGCAACGGCAAACAAGACCAGATAGAGGGCGGAGGCGAGCAACCCGGCTTCGGCGCCCACCTCGAGCACGTCGCAGTGACCGTGTGCGTTGAATTTGTGCGTTGTGGCAAACCACTCCTCTTCATAAGGCGTCCAGAACTCCGCGTTCTGCATCGCGAAACTGCCTGTACCCCAACCGAGGAGCGGCCTGGCCAAGATCATCCGCGACGTGCTGCAAGCAGCGTTGTAGCGGAGTAAGACTGACGGTCCTACAGGCAGTGCCGTCCCTGTAGCCAGCTTCAAGACGGCAGTGCCCGCAGCAAGACCAGCCGCGGTCAGCGCAACAGCAATGAGTAAGGTGGCAACGACGGCCCGGACGGGCTTACGTATTCGCCCAGACACAAGCCGCGCCACAACACACAGCATCAACGCTGCCCCTATAGCGGCAAGACCCGCCCGTTGCCTTGTATACAGAAAGTGTCCAACAAGTATAGGAAGAAGCAGCAACACCCATCGCATCCCCTGCGACGTCCCCAACCACACTGCGAAGATGATCGCGAGGATAAGCACATGGGCCGCCAGATTGGGGTTGCCCAAGGTCGCCGGCAGGTGCGTGTACTCGTCGAGGGAACGAACGGATTCGCTCCACGGGAAGGGGTCGCAACCCAGGTACTGGCAAAAACCATAGAGCGAAGACAGTGTCATGGCAAGACAGACGATCAGAGCAAGCCGTCTGACCTGGTCAGGACGCCGGTAAGCCTGGACGGCTGCCACGTACAACAGAAACAACGCCCAGAACACGTTCACCTGCGTCAGGCTCCATCCGAGAAACGGCGACGCCAGACTCGACAGAAGGTGCAATAAAAGAAAAGCACAGAGAATGCCGCCGAACAACGTAGGGAGTCCAATAGAGCCGCCGTGACGGACGTGGATTCCGATCAGGGCACATGCCAAGACGGCACCGGCCCAGCTTGTTACGAGCAGCTTGATGTCGCCGGCGGGACTCGGCGAAAAGGGAAACAGGGCCAGCACCACCACGAAAATGTAAACACCTATGAATACCCGCAGGGCCTTCCCTCTGTGTGATTCCCGCATCTGTAGACCACGGTTTTCGGTTTTTGGACGTGCTTTCAGCACCATTCAGCCTGCCCGCTTCATCCGCCCGAGCCTACCTACAATCCGCAACAGCAAGTGGATTCGAATAGGACTTTGTGTCGCTGAGGGACAACTACCCTCCCGCGGGCACAAGTGTAAAAAGAGCCCAGGCGTCACACTCATCTGCCACAGTATATAAAGTCCCTCCACATTACGTCAATCCACCGCTTTCCAGCTTGACAAAGCATAGAAGAGCAGATTATGTTTCTGTGCGCGGCATGGAATAGTCTCCACAACTATGATTATATAACACTTACATACGGAACATGCGAACTAAATCCGCGAAGAGCTTCAAGGCGGTGGCCCACGGTAACACAAAAACGGCAAAGGCACGTCGGTATCTCGACTGGGAAAAGCATTGCTGACGCGTCGACAGACATCATGCCCGAGTCAAGCGCATTCCCTTGCGCAAAGTGACGTTAACCTTCGTTTCGTCGGCCTTCCGGAACAGCTTTCCCTCGCCCTCAGGAGCACACATTAAAGATGAATGATGCCGGCAAAGGCGCGCAACGGATCAATAGCCCGATCAACGACTGGCACGCTCTGGTCTACGGCGCCCTGTCAAACGCTTGGTCGCCCGTCAAGGCCAGAAAGGGCCTCGCACTAATCGTGTTCCTCGCGGTGGCGGCGTTTTTCATTGTTGGAGCTGTGCGTTCGAGCTATTCCTACAGCGCATCTGCCACCCTGTTGGTGTCGCCCCCTGCCTATCTTACAGTGGGCCCTGCAAGCGAGCTCATGCCGCAGCCGCTGGACATCCCGTCCTATGCCCAGCTACTGCAAGACGACGCCATTCTCTATGAACTGGCGCAGAAAGCCTATGAGGAAGAACCGCGGCTGTGGCAGAAGATGCACGATTCGGGCACATTCGTTCCGGCGACATTGCGGCGTATGACTGATGTCGAAACAGAGATAATTGAAAAGACGCCGCAGGAGATTCGCTACTCGAGGACACTTGTTTTGAGCGCTGTCGCGAGCACGCCGGAACAGGCCAAGCATCTGGTGGACGTCTGGACCCAGGTCTCCGTCGATGCAGTAAGGGAATTCGGTCTTCCCGGCAGTGAGGCAACCGTCACATTCATCCGCGAGGAATTCGATAAAGCAAAGAAAGAACTCGAAACAAAGGAGGAGGCGCTCCGTCTACACCAAATCCAATGGAATACTCCCTTGCTCGAGCATATCAAGGAGTCGCGCGAGACGCAGTTGGCCGAGCTGAAGACCGAGCTTGTTACGGTTCAGGTCGATCTCGCAGAGAATCAGTCAGCCCTCGATGAAGTACGGGCCTTCCTCACCGAAGAGACCGAGATCAAGACATTGAAACGGTTCCCTTCGAACGATGCAATTGCCATCCTTCAGGACCAAGGAAAACCCATTGGCAAAGACGTGCTTTCCTTCACGGATGAAATTCTGAATCAGATCTGGGTGAGCACGCGCACCAAAGAGGCCGACCTGTCCAGCAAAGTTGAAGGTCTTGCGGCCCGCAAAAACCACATTCAGAAAGAGATTGCAGCACTGGAAAAGGAGATCGACCGCATCAACGAGCAGTTCGTGACGCAAAGGCTCAAAGAAACGCAACTCGAGCGCGAGGCAAGCTCTGCCGAGGAGTATTTCCGAGCCTTGGCCAAGCAACGGGAAGAGGTGGCGTCCATTGATGCTCACAATAAACTCGAGAAGGCGGGCGCCATCACTATTGCCAATGCAGCGGTCTTGCCTACGGAACCCGTCAACCAGGTGAAGCGCTGGTCTTGGATCCCTATTGGATTGCTCGTTGCGCTTTTCGCTGCGGTCGCAGCCGCCAATCTGGCCTATGAATTGGACCGAGCCAGGGGCAAAGCATGATGACTGAATGAGCGCACCCCGACTCACGAGCCCGCCCCTCTTCCCCTACTCTGCTCCCATACGTTTGACGAAGGCGTCAAAGAGATTGCGGTCGATCTGCTCACGCATCTCATCCTTCATAAGACGCAACGCAGGAAACGAATCAAGCGCATCTTTATAGGACCGGCGGGTAGTCAGGGCGTCGAACACGTCGGCAATGGTGGTGATGCGCACGAAAAACGAGATCTCCCCGTTGCGCAGTCGGTCAGGGTAACCGGTGCCGTCAAGCTTTTCATGATGGTGACGAACCACGTCTAGCGCAAGGTCGCTGACGCCCCCCTCGTTTTTCAGAA
This sequence comes from uncultured Nitrospiraceae bacterium, assembly GCA_964493915.1. Lineage (GTDB taxonomy): Bacteria > Hydrogenedentota > Hydrogenedentia > Hydrogenedentales > SLHB01 > CAZBQH01. The sequence goes on along the minus strand of CAZBQH010000488.1, from coordinate 12,174 downwards.
TGTCGTACCCAAGCACAGGGTGCTGCTTCATGGCCTCCCATTGTTCTTCGGTGAGCTTCCCTCTGCAGTTTGTAATGGCAGGATCCAGTTTGCTCTTGCCAATGTCGTGCAGCAAAACCCCCTCGCCAAAGGCCCGCAGCAAGGGCGTCGCGTCACAGCCGACGTATTGAGCAAGCGCTATTGAAAAGAGAAACACGTTCACGGAATGGGTGTACGTGTAATAATCGTACGAGATGACTTGCACCAAACACCGGAAGGCGGCCTTGTCCCGGCTGAGGTAATCAAGCGTTGTCCCCACGAGCTTGCTCGACCGGCTCACGATGTTCCTGCCCCGGGGCGCCTCCATAAGTTCCCGCATCATCCCCTGAGCTGAGTCGTAGAGAAGGCGCGACTTCTCCTCGGAACTCAGGCGATCGTCGTTTAGAATGACGTCCAGGTGGCGTTCAACGTAGCTTTGATAGACGTGCGCATCATCGGGGTGCACATAAATGTGCGAATGCTTGAGTTCGGCAAGTCGCTCCAGGACAGACCGATCGATCTGCAGGTTTCTCTCGCGATATAAGACCGGCGCTTCTACCGTTGTAGTAGAAATGTAGATGTCAAAATCCGCAATCGAACCCTCGAGAAGGCCCGGCAACGGAACGGCCAAAAAGTGAAGCTTCTCCCCGCTGCACGTCTCCATTGCATCCCCCTGCCAGCAAAGAACTCAATATAAGTATACACAAGGCACAGTCCCCCGGAAAGCCGCCGCAAAAGCCCGCCCTTGCATCGATCGCCTCCCTCTCGCTCTCGTGCAAACTCGGCACCTCACCCGCACCTCAGCAGAAGACGCCGCCCCTACTGAGACCAGACAAAGCTACAGCCCCCAGTGAATTGCTGGGGGCCGTATTCCCTGCCCGCGGCTCTTACGCGCGACTATAAAGCCAAATACTTGCACTGCCTGATGGCAGATATAAGGTCCATGCCGCTGAGCAAGTTCTTAATGAAGCACCAGAGGTCAAACTGCTGCGCATGGACTGGCTTCCGGCTGATCGTCGCAATGTGTTTCATGGATCCTCTCCTCTCTTGGCTTGCTGTCCCAACTCTCATCCCACAAAAACATCATACGACAGTAGGCCCCAAAAATGCAAATACTTATGATAACGCTAATCAAAATGCCCGCTATACTTCCGGTAGAGCCCCCGGAACTGGTGATAGGTCAAGCCAAGAATCTCAGCAGCTTCCCGCTGATTGTACTTCGCCCGTTCGAGCGCCTGCCGGACCATGCGGATCTCAAGATCGCTGACAACTTCAGCCAAGGGCTTGTCGGGCAACGCGTTCTCGCTGGCAAGGGGTTCGCCGAGCGTCGTCTGTTCTGGAGCTTGTTCCGACTCGGCATGGTCTGGTCTCCGACTCGACAACCGGTCGAAGGGCGACTGGAAGGGGTCAAAGACGATCTCCTCAGCCGTGATAAGGGCATCATCGGAACGGTAGACCGCTCGTTCGACCACATTCTTCAGCTCGCGCACGTTGCCAGGCCACAGATAGCCCTCGAGCTTCTGCGCCGCTTCCTCGGTGATCTCGGGAGGCTTCTCCCATCCCAATTCAAACGCCATCCTCGACCCAAAATGGTTCGCCAGGAAGACGATGTCCTCTATGCGTGCCCGCAGCGGCGGCACAAAAAGGACCTCAAAAGAAAGCCGGTCAAGCAAGTCGCGCATGAAAGCACCGTTGTCCGCCATTTCCGGCAGGTTGGCGTTCGTCGCGCCAATAATGCGAACATCGACCCGGACCGGTCGGGAACTACCCACCCGTTCGAAGGCGCCGTACTCAACCACCCGCAGGATTTTCTCCTGGGTCTCGACGGGGATTGTCCCTATCTCGTCCAGGAGAAGCGTGCCTCCGTTGGCCGCCTCGAAACGGCCTTTGCGTTGGCCGGTTGCCCCCGTAAAGGCGCCCGCCTCGTGGCCAAACAGCTCTGATTCGATAAGCGAGGGCGCCAGAGCCGCGCAGTTCAGGGCCACGAAGGGCTCTTGCCACCGTTTTGAGAGAAAGTGGAGTCTGGCGGCTGCCAGTTCTTTGCCGCTGCCGCGCTCGCCAATGATGAGAATGGGGCGGTCCACACGCGCCACGCGAGACAACTGCTCTTGGAATGCAAGAAAAGCCTCAGATTGCCCCAGCGCCTCTTGTAGACCCCCTTCCGCAAAGCGTTCCCGAAAATCCTGTTCGCCGTCCAAGTCGTGCGCCATGGCTTCCAACACCTCGATATTGCAGGCATCGCCAAAGTCCGGCCGTCCCAGCCAGAAACCTCTCAAACCGCGGGCTGCAGATTAACCGCAAAAGTCTTTGATATGCAACCTTTTAGGATTCTAGCGGGGGATTGGCACAACGGTTGCACCATTTCAACTTGGCCGAAAAAGCCGAACAGTGTTGACAATGAGACATCTACGGGCAGGAAAGGCGCCCGAAAGGAGGATGCAATGGCAATCCTAGGACGCACCCGCGACCTCGTCAAGGCAAACCTGAACAGCTTGGTTGAGAAGGCTGAGAATCCTGAAAAGCTCATCAGCTTAATGGTTCATGAGGTCGAGGATGCCTTGACCGAACTCAAAAGCGGTTGCGCCGGCGCCATGGCGGCTGAGAAGCGCGTCCAAAGCGAATGGACAGCCGCCCTGGACGCTGTAGAGGATTGGGGTCGCCGGGCTGAACGCGCTCTTAACAAGGGACGCGAGGATCTCGCGCGCAAGGCCTTGATCGAGCGCCGTCGTCAACGCGAACGGGCCCTGTCCCTCGAGAACGAGCTCGAGGAAATTCGTAGCGCTGTCTCGGCCTGCCGCGAGGAAACAGACAAGGTCCAGCGCAAACTCGAGGAGGCCCGTGACAAAAGGCGGATGTTTGTTGAACGGCAAGTCCACGCGAGAGACAACAAGCGCGCCCAACCCGGGATTCGCCGGTTTGACGCGGCAGATCTTGCGAGAAAGCTGGCCAGGTTCGAGGGACGCATTGAACGGATGGGGATCCATGCGGATCGATTCAGTCCTGGAGGCAAACGCCCGCTTCATGACGAGATTGCCCGGCTCGAGGCCGACAGCGAAATCGAAAGAGAACTCGACGAACTTAAGGCCGCCGTATTCCTTCCTGGTTAGGCCAGCCGTAGCCCGGCACACACATACATGATCGCAGCCCCTCGAGGAAGATGCCCGCGAGGGGGTTGATTGCCTGAAAACAGATGAGGAGATCGTCCCATGAAACGGGTGCGGAGGCACGTGTTTGCGTTCGCGACAGTCCTGTTCGGGGTCGCCGTCGTACTAACAACGACGATTGGCGTGCCCGTGGCGTGCGGGGCGCTGGACTGGACGCGCCTGGCCGGCGGATGGAGCCCTCTGGCTATTGTGTTGCTTTGCTTGGCCTTTGCGGGGCTCGTCACGTTCTTTGCCGGGGTGGCATGGCAGGCCCTTACCATTCTCGATCCGGCGCTCAACACCGTCGACAGCCGGGAGTTGGCAGCCCTTCACCGCAAGGCGTCCCAGACGGCGCGCAGTAGACAGCTCGCCGGAGAGCAGTCGACAGCAGACGTGTAACAGTACGAGCCACGGACCAGCGTCATGAACGCCATGGCGCGAACAGTTAAGGAGCAGCTACAATGACGACAGGATTCCGGGAAGCTGGTTCCGGTTTCTACCGGTCGCGGCACGGCGTTTTGTTTGGCGTATGCAGGGGTGTTGCGGAACGGTACGACTTGTCCGTGTTCGGGGTACGGGCAGCCACCGTACTGATCGCGCTCTGTACTGGCATCTGGCCGGTTGCAGCCGTTTACATCGCGACAGCCCTTATCCTGAAGCTGGAACCGCCTTACTACGACTACTGACATTTCGAGAAGAACACGAAGGAATCGGCAAATGAGCGCTGGGCTTTGGGGCGGCATCATCGGAATGGCTCTCGGTCTGATGGGTGGGATCGTCGGGACCTACTACAGTATCAAGAATACCCATGGTCCTCGTGAACGCAGGCTCATGGTGAAGGCCGCCGTCGTGACGTGGCTCGCGGGAGGCCTATTCTTGTTCTTGCTCTTTGTGCTGCCCGGCCCCTACAAATGGCTGCTCTGGGTGCCTTACGGAATCCTTCTGCCGGTTGGGATCATCACGGTCAACAAAAGGCAGGCCAAGATCCGTTCAGAGGAATCGAAAGACTACTCTTAGAACGGCATGCTTCTTTTCTCCTCCTCTCCAACTCCTCTGTCCGTACGGAGGCGCTAGAAACACGAGCGCCTCCACACCTGGCGGGTCGGCCTTGACAACGGAAGCCGGGGCTTCCATGTTCTGGTCGTGCATAGACTCGTAGGCTGCAACATCTGCAAAACAGCCCTTGATTGTCTGAAGAGAAATAATAGAATAACCTAAAATCGTACAAGTTTCTCGCATAAACCGTTCAATTAACTCTTCCGCAAGCCTGCTAAACTTATGTTGAAATAGTGCTTACGGCTGACCCAGTATTGGGCGTGAAGAGGTTTGTGTCGTCTTCCGTTTTCAGATTTCGCAACTCAGGGCATGAGCCTTCTTCGTGGATCCTCGCGAGATTTGCTGGTCTCATTTATGGTTCATGGTTTAACTTGGGGAGTAAGGAGAATCCAACAATGAAAAAGAGCGTGTTGGTAGGAACAGTTGTCGCGCTGATCGCTATGGCGCCGGGCGCATGGGCGGTCGTCTATGTCGACGCGGCCCTGACTACAGGCGCCAACGACGGCTCCTCATGGGCCGACGCTTACCAGGGCGCTGGAGCCCTGCAGACCGGTATTGACGACGCCTCGGGAGACGACGTGTGGGCCGCTGCGGGAACCTACAATCCCATTGTTCTATCTACAGGGGACGTGATCCTGGGCGGATTTAACAACGGCGACGTCCTCGAGGACCGCGATCCCGCCACGAAAGGGACCATCATTGACGGCGGCGGCACGGCGACTTGCGTGACCGCGGACGGCGTGCAGAACACCAGGCTCGACGGCCTTACCCTCCAGAACGGGGAAGCCACGTCTGGCAGTGGCGGGGGGCTTTACGGCAACGCCTTGGACAGCAGCAACACCCTGCAGAATCTGGTCGTACAGAACTGCAACGCGACCAACCAAGGCGGAGGCATGTACCTGTCGGCCTCGACGCCGGTCATTACCGACTGTGTATTCGACGGAAACACCAGCCCCGCCGGGGCAGGCGCGCGTTTCAATGGCTGCTCGGATTTGACCGTTACCGGATGCACATTCAGCAGCAACGTATCTGATGGGGGTCAGGGCGGCGGCGCGTCGGCCGGTTCCGGATCTTACACCTTTGACGGCTGCACGTTTACAGGCAACACCACCACGAAAGGCGGAGGCGGCCTGTTCACCATGGCCGGCGCCTGCAATGTGACAAACTGCACCTTCGAGACCAATACCGCCTCATGGATTGGCGGCGCCGTGGCGATGTACAGTGAAGGGCCTTGGACAATAAGTGATTGCAGCTTCACAGGAAACACCGGACAGGGAGGCGCTGTAAATGTCACGGGGGACAGTAGTGAGAATGACACGGCGACTGTGTCTCGCTGCACCTTTACTGGGAATACGGGGACCACCGATACCGGCTCTGGGGCTCTAGTGCAAAAGGTCCAGTCTGCGTTGCTAACCGACTGCGTCTTCACGGGAGGCAGCGGCACCCGGGGCGCGCTCCAGGTCGGGGCTGCTGTAGAATCCGTGCAGGCCGTCAATTGCCTGTTCTACGGCAACGGAGGCCAGATTGGCGGCACCTTCACAGCGGGTCCTCTCGAGCTCGTGCATTGCACATTCGCCGGCAACGAGACGACGGCGCAGACCATCGTGGTGCATGGCGCCGGGAATTCCCTGGACGTCTTGAACTGCGTGGTATGGGGCAACAACACCGTCAGCGAGGCTTTGGATTACGGTTCTTGGAGCGGCGCAGCAGACGCGGCCCGCACGACCGTAAACTACTCGCTGTTCGAGCGTTTCCCTGGGATCGAAGAGTACGACCCCAATCCCTTCCTCGATGGTATGGGCAATCTGGCTGTGGACCCCCAGTACAAGGACGCAGCCGCAAATGACTATGTTTTGTTCAGCACGTCCCCGGCCCTTGACACCGGCGACGCGAGCGACCCGCGCGTACCTGACCACGACCTGCTCGGAGACCCACGGCCCGGCACGGTTGCAGGCGTCTCCATGGGCGCCTATGAAGAAGGCTATGAGGCGCCTGACGCGGACGGCGACGGCCTGTCAGACGAACAGGAAGCGGCCTTGGGCACCGATCCGGACAACCCCGATACGGATGGCGACGGACTCACCGATTTCGAAGAGGTCGGCGCGGACGGCACTTACAACGTGGGGGTGGATACAGACCCGTTGAATGCGGACACGGATGGGGATGGTTATACCGACGGCGAAGAAGTGGCGGGAGGCGCGGACCCCTTGGACGATCAGAGCACTCCGGTCGGTCTGCCTGTGGCAGGCGTCGCGGGCATTCTTGGGATGGCCGCGCTTCTGGCTGCTGGCGGAGGCCTGCTGATGCGTTGCCAACGACGCAAGTAATCCTAACCAGCCCCAGGGCGTAGGTGCACGGCTCGGGCTCTGGGAGATGATTCCAGCCCGCTGGTTTTCCATGAACCGGCGGGCTTTGTTCACTGCCTGAGACTCCGGGAACCGGAGAATACCCGTCAGGGCGGACCGGGTTCCCATCCTCTAGGAACGGAGTCTCCCTTAACCACAGGGCGCCTGTCTCTGACCATTTGGAATCAAAGGTCTTCTTCGGCAATTCTGACGGACTTGGCAATAAGGCATGCGTCGCCGCGTCCCGGCGCAGGAACCTCTGTATCTTTGTCCCATCCTTCCTTGTCGAGTATAATCACTTTGCGGATGGACAGCATTTGATTCAGGCGCGGTGGAATACATCGGGTGGCTTTGGCTCAAAGCGAACCTCAAGGGGACGGGGGTCAACAGAATGGTGCGGCGTTGCCATACACACGCGCAACTGTCGCCGTATTCGTCTTCCTCATAACGATTGCGCTTTTCCCTTTCACGCCTGAACCCAGCGAGGACATCAAGTTTCTGCTTATCCATGTTCTCGCGGGCGTTATGGGCGGTACATGGCTGATCAAGCGAAGCTTTGGCCGCACCGACGCCTTTCCCCCCGGCTTTAGGCCCTTTGACGGCATACTGATCGCGTGGATGATCCTGTATGGCGTCGCCCTCTTGCAAAGCCCTTGGACGGGGCTGGGCCTTGTCCAGCTCTCGCGCCTCTTTTCTCTAACGATGCTGTACTTTGGCGTTTCGCGCATTTACAACACCCCGAGAGAGACTCATGGGCTCTTTGCGGCCTTCGTTTTGGCGATGGCTCTCTCATCGGTCTACGCCTTTTTCCAGCGTTCCGGTCTCGATTTCTTCCCCTGGGACCCAGCCATAGTTGCTACGGAGCAATACCGTAACGGCCCAGGCACGCTCGGCAACCCAAATGTAGCAGCCCACGCCTTGACCATCGCCATCCCAAGCTGCATCTATCTGGCGTCTTCTCGTCGCTCTTTCCGGTGGTTCTTCTTCCTTGCTCTGCTGTTTCTGGCCCATCTCTGGATAACGGCCAATAGGAGCAGCATCCTCGCCTTGGGGGCGGCCGCCTTATTCGTTGCATCGGCTGCGGCTTTGCGCCGCATGAGACCCGTCTCACGAGCCGTTGCGCACACGTTTATCGTTGTGTTGGTTGTCGCAACAATTGCAGCGACTAGCGGCGTGGTTCTTTCGAAGGTAAGTACCGGTTACTGGCTGCCGCGGGACGCCTCGTTGGTTCTCCGTTACAACTCGTTCTACAGTGCAGCCGAAATGGCGACAGAGGGCCGCTTGTCTGGGTATGGGCCCGGCTCTTATACAATCGCGAACCCGCCCTTCTGGACGCCCTTTGAGCAAGAGCACTATGTGCACAATCTCATGTTGAATGCACATCCTCACAATGAGTTTCTTGCCTTGGCTATCCATGCAGGTCCCGGCGCGGCGGCGCTCTATTGCGTATGGGCAACCTTGGCCATAGGCATGGGCTTATATCTGTATTTCGGCCCGGACGAGCGGGATACGAAACGATTCGGGCTCACGTTGTGCGCTCTTTCTGCCGGTTTCCTCGTTGACAGCATGTTCGGGTTCAATCTAACCAGCCCGGTCTCTAGCGGGGTATTCCTTGTGCTCACGGCCGTCCTTGCCGGAGTGTGGCACGGAAGAAAAGCACACCATATGGCCAAGCAAATAGAATCTCACAAAAGAATCACGCAGCTTCTAGCCGTTCCACTGGTTCTTGTGCTGGCGGTGAATATTGGCTTTGCGGGCATTGTCTTTGCCTCGCGCGTTTATACGCACCAAGGTCGAGGGGCACTGGACTCTGGACGGCCCGAAGCGGCGCTGGGTCTTCTTGCTTCTGGGGAACGTCTGGCCCCGTGGGATGACTTGCTACCCTATCTAATGGGCCAAGCCTTTTCCCAGATGGGAGATTACGGACAAGCTCAGGCGAGCTTTGCCCGCGCTCTTGCCCGCAACCCCAACTTTATCGCCGCCGAGCTGGCCCGGGGGGAAGCTTTGTTCAATTTGTCGATAGAGCAGAAAGAGACGTCGGCCTCGATGCGTGAGGAAGCAGCCGCGTGTGCACGCCGAGCGCTCGAGCTGTGCGCCGGAGAACCGCGGGCTTTGTCGCTTCTTGGGCGCATCGCATTAGTCGACGCGCTCCAGCACGACGAGTATGCAGGGCAAATGCGCGAGCAGAAGGTGAAGGAAGCCGAGCGCTATTTCATCAACGCGCTTCACGCGACTCGGGCGGAATCCGGCGAGCTTTATTTGCTGTTGGCGACGGCTGAGACAGCTCAAAACCACATGGATCAGGCCGAACAGTATTTCCTTGCCAGCGTAGCCTTGGACGGCACAAATCTGCACCTCTGGGCGCAATTCAGCAAGTTCGCGTGGAATCACAGGCGCTCGGAGGCGTTCCAACAAGCGCTGTTGCGCGTAGTTCGAGAGATCGAGCGAAAGTCCGGACGCGTTCCGCCTCCCCTCGAAGCGCTCCACCTTGCTTGGAGCGGCACGTCAAACGGGGCCGCCGAAGGCGCCTTATTGCTGGCCCGTTGGATTGACGACAAGGACAAGTTAACCACCGCTGCTTGGGCCGCGCCGTGGCTTCTGAATGAACTCGACCGCGCTGCCTTGGAACCGATGGTTGGCTACGCTTATCTGCGTATCGGGACCGTAGTCGCGCTAGCGGGTGAGTTGGTAGCTGCAGAACAGGCCTTCTCTCGCGCGCTGCCCCTTCTCTCCGAAGAAGGGAAACGCCTCTGTCTTGCAGAACTCGGGCCTGTACTTGCTCGATTGGGCAAACGCAAACAGGCCCAGCAGATGCTGCGGGACGCGCTGAAAGAAAGGCCGCAGGATCCACGGCTTCGTTTGGCCTATGCGGACGTGCTGGCCATAGCTGGTGAAAAGGCGTCGGCCCGGCTCGAGTACATGGCCTTGCTACAGCATATGGATGCGAAAGACCCCCTTAGCGAAGTGATTCGGGACCGTCTCGAAGCACTGACCACGGGCAAGCAGGCGCCGTCCCGTTTCTGAGTCAAGACCTCAGCAATTCAACGCCACAGCCGCATCAGGGCGCAAGCCGGTACATCTGATAATCGTCAAACCAGACTGTGCACAAGTCGCCAGTCGCATCGTTTGTGGCGATCCGCCGAAGAAACACTCGAAGCTGGTTTATGCCTTTAGGTACTTCGAAAACCAAGGACAACGGCGTCCAACCGACGGTTCCACTTATGCCAGGCGCCGAGACTAAGTACGACTCGCTTCCACCTTTGGCGTCGACTGCTTCAAGGCGTACCTCGCCGCGCACATTTCTACATTTGGCTTGGCCTAGAACCACATATTTCCGGTCGTGTTCGACGTTTACGAGTTGATACGCAAACAGATTCTCGTTGTTCGGACGCGTCACCTCGAGACAGATTTTGCCTTCTGCCGCATCCGTCTCAACCGTACGCACTCCCTCTCCCCGCGGCATGTCAAACCAGTATTCTACGCCTCCCATGCCTTGTTCGAACCCGCCGTCCCGCAACCTGTTCACGGTATCTGGATTGTGGAGTTCAAGCAGTTCGACACGATCAAACCAGGCCGAGCTTGTCCCTTCGCCTTCGCCGGAAGGTGAAGCCGCAAGAACAAGGTTCAACGAAGATGTTCCCCTGGCGACGGTAAACTCGCCTGAAACAAGGGTCCATTCCGTCGTCTGCGACTCCGGTGAAAAAGATTCCGAGAATGCTGACGGCCCCTGAAGAGCATCCTCAACAGCGACACGGGCCTCGACTCGAGCCCCGGTCCTCCTTACAAAAGAACGAAGCAGATAACGAGGCCCAGGCGCCACGGGCGCTATGCGTTGCATTACGGAGGCCGTTGCCTCCTGCGCATCCAGACGTAAGGACCGTGACCCGTTGTATGCCACGGCGCCGTCCAGACTTGCGTTGGGTTCTTCGGACAACGACCACACAGACTCGGTGCTCTGCTCGAAACCATTGTCGTTTACAAGGTTGTCAGAGGCAATCACAAGGTCGGGTCTGGCGGCCTTCCTGGATGGACCAGGTTTGAGCGTCTGTTCCATGTCCTCGAGCATATCCCGGATTTCGGGCGGAATCTGTGGCGCTTTCTTTTCCGTTTCCTCTTGCCCGGAAGGAGAACTCTCAGTGGAAGACTCGCCGCGGCTATAGATAGGAGACTCGAACACCACCTCTTCCTTCTCCCCGCAGCCTGTTAAGAGCGGGACACACAGCGCAACCACGCAACACCCAAAACGACTTGAGCGACCCATATACTTCCCTTTAGCTAGTTGTCGTTTACCAGGCCTTTCAAACGACCATGAACGGAACGGCTCACACGTCCAATCACAGCGCTATAACGATGAATCCTCTCTTGACGTATTGCCTCCAGTGTGCCACATGTTGTCTTTGGGGGCAAATAACTGAGTTCACAGTGCAAGTCCGACAACGGTGAGAAGGCCTTGCGCCCTTTCCGGCGGAAGCCGTCCGCCGGGCAGTGAGAGCACCCTCGAGCACAGACGGATCCTACACTGCAGCAGGCCGAGGCTGTTTCCCCGATTGCCACTTAGCTCGCCGGATCGGCCCTCTCAGCGTCAAGGGTCAGGCGAATGCTCTCGCTTGCGCCGGCCGCTAGTTCCACGTCCCGCCTAGCCCAGCCCTCGCTCACGCTTATCCTGTCTTGGTCAGCCGGGACAGCCCGGCGTCCCTCAGGGATTCGAATCCAGACCTGTCGCGCCTGCGCATGATCGGAACGGTTATCTACACGGACTGCGATGCGCTCGTCAGAAAGGGCGCCGGAAACGAATAGGTTTCCATGGACGCGCAGGTTCTCGAACGCAACGCCTTTCCTGAACCACGGTTCGGGCACGGCTGGGAAGACGCGTAGTGTATCGCCGTCATCCGGGTCGAGGAGCATTTGCACAACCGCGCAAATCAATGCCGCATGGGCTGCAATCTCCGGCGTCTTACGTTCGTCCTCCACGTTCACGATGTGCTCAGAGAAATTCGTGTCGTCGAAGATAGGATTGGGTACGCCCGGCCCCGGCGCCGCCAGGTTCCGCACCCATCCCAACGCGTCGTTCGACAGCCCCAACTTCGAGGCCAAGACGGACATCCAACCGTTGTTGAACACGTATCGGCCGGTCTTGGAGTGGCGAATCATGTCGTAGGCGGCCTTGACGCGCGGATCGTCCGGTGAGACATTCCCATACCACCACAAAGGCTGAAGCCACGGGGCGTCGCCGCTGTTCTGTTCGTGCCGGCCGGCGCCAAGGACCTCGCGTCCGTGATACGTGCCCGTAGGCTGTTCGAGGTTCTCGAGCCGTTCGGCCCACCCGTCGTCGGCGGCGCCTCGTTCCACAGCCTGGCGCAGCAAGTACTCGGCGGCCGCGGCATTGAGTCCATGAGGCAAGTAACGGTCTACATAGCGGCCTGCTTGCGCATCCCATACGAGGTCTTCGAAAACAACCTGCGCCGTATCCTTCAGAATGGTTAGAGCCTTCTGACGGTATGAGGCGTCCCCCGTCCAGTCAAGATAAGCCAGCACCATGCCTGCTACGTTGGCGTTAGGGTACTTCTCGTATGCATGGATGCCCTCGCCCTCGGTGGGAGGCACGAAAAGGC
>CAZBQH010000487.1:0-11163 GCA_964493915.1 uncultured Nitrospiraceae bacterium | reverse complement strand
CGAGATCGTGTCCAGGCGCAGGCGTTCCGACTTGAGCCGTTCCCAACTGGCGCGGTCGGTGATGGGCCATTCAATGGACGTGGGAATGGTGGCTTGCTCCTTTAGAAAGACGCGCTTGCCCCCGTCAACGTCCGTGTAGGTAAAGCGCTCGGCGGTGTCCTGATGCACCTCAACCTCGAACATGGGCTCGAAAAGCAGATTCACGTCCACCATGACTTGGGTCGTGTGGAAATCAAAATACCTGCTCACGTCCTTGTCAAGCGGGAAGCCCTGGGTGGGCCAGTACAACCCGCCTGCCATCACGGCGATCCCCTTAGGCAGGTGCCCATTACCCGCCCCTGGGCACGTCCATGCCGGCGTGTAAAGCGAGGCCGTAGGCGTCGTGATGGTCTTCGAAATGTCCGGCGGTTCTACCTTAGGCAACCCCTCGGCATACCAGTTGTCCACCGCCTCGCCCCACAGTCCGAACTCCCATTTGATGGTCCGGACGTTCGTGTTGAAGTTCATCACTTCGAGGAAACGTTCTCTTGTGTTCACTGTACACGCCCCTTCTGCCGTTTTCTGTCTGCCCCTTCGCTGCACCCCTCTATAAACGGCGCACGATCGGGTAAACCTCCTTAGTCCCCTGGTCAGTATAATGCATCAGTTGCCGCTTCACACCCCTATGATGAACATGTTCTGCTCGTTCTGATCATCCAAGGCACCGAACAGGTCGGGCAAAAAGAACAACAAGGGGCCCGGCCCACGCGGACAGGTCCGCTACTCAAAATGACCACGTGGGCCGAACCGCATCAGAGAAACTATGTTCCTTTGACCAAAGCCCAAGCTAGTGCTTGGACCTCACCCTGAGCGCCGCCACGCCGCCAGCGGCAAGCGCAACAAGCAGTCCAACCACGCCCATCAAGCCCGCAACGGGCAAACCCTTCGGTCCTACCCCTGGATCGAGCGGGTCGCCCATGTTCTCGACCTCGTCGCCATCGAGGTAGCCGTCGCCGTCCGTGTCGGAGTCAAGCGGGTCCGTGCCGTGGGTGTTGACTTCCTCGCCGTCATCCAGCCCGTCCCCGTCTGTATCAGCAAGACCAGGATCCGTGCCGAGCTCAATCTCGTCATGGTCGGAGAGCCCGTCGCCGTCCGTGTCGGTCGGATCCCAGACCCACTCGAGCCCGTCAATGCCGATCCATCCCGCTCCCCCTTCACCGTCGTTGCCTGGATCGTTGACCTGGATATAGAGATCCTGGCCAAGGTAGGCATCCAGTCCGGTAAAGGGATCGCCAGCCATGTAGCTGGCACTGGTAGCGGGAACCAATTTCGTGTCGATGACCGAGTCGTCTGCCGCCAGCCGCAACTCGACGGTCTCCGATTCGTTGCTATGCCCCGCAATGTAATAGCTGATGCCCACTGCGTACTCCGGCACGGTAAAGGGGATGGACGTCAGCGTACCCGTCATATTGTCGTAGCTGTACGCGCAGAACGGCGGATCCAGAGGCACCTCGCCGAACAACTGCTGGCCTTGGGGCGATGCACCCCACGTGGACCCAACAGCGGTCCAGTTCAACAAGGTGCCGGAGTCGAAGTCGCAATTGAGAAACAGGTCGTCCGGCTCTATCGTAATGTCGCTCACACTGAACCACGCGAAACCATCTACGGCAATCCAACCCGTAGGCCCGGTTGGATCGGACGCAAGCTGGTTGTCCGTTACCTTGATGTAGAGCGACGCGCCCTCGAGAGCGTCCAGGCCGGTGAAGAAGCCCCGCTGTACAAAAACATGGGTCGTTACCGCGATATGATACTCGTCCACCAGCACGTCGCCGTCCGCGTCAAACAACTGCACCATCTGGTTCGCGTCGGACAAACCCGCAACCCAAAACATGATGGTATCCTCGCCCGCAGGCACCGTGAAATTCGTCGAGCGCAACACGCCCACTGATTCCTCAGCGCCCGCCAGTGCGGACGTAGCCAGATAATCCCCCTCCGGCGCAGGTTGATCATTGAGGCCCAGCTCGACCGGATTGGCCACGTCCGTCCACGCCGTCCCCGACTCCTGGGTCCAGTCCGTCATATCCCCGAGCTCGAATCCGCTGTTGGGGAAGAGCGGCACCAACTCAATGTTTGCTGTCGTCGCGTAAGCGCCCGCGACGCAGACCCCCGCGGCCAACGGGACCGCTAAAAAACCTAGCAACCTTCCTCTCATCTCAAGTTCCTCCTACACTTTTGATTCACCCTCATAACCACGATGCCAAGAATAACGATTAAACTGCCCTCGTCTGAGGCCTGTTCTCCTCTGTGGGCGGCCTGCTGCCGCCAACGATTGCCCGCCTCTGCCAAAGCAAACACGGCCGGCCGATCATCCAAAGCGCCCGCCGAAGGTCCACAGCCACATGCCAAGGTTGTTAACCGATCCGCCCCAACCGCCCGTGCCGTATCCCCAATTTGCCAAGGCGTTCGGCGACATGTTCGTCAGATTGACGGGGAACTCGGTATTGTACTTGATGAACCGGACATGCCCGTCGACATAAAGCACGTTGCTGCCGCCGGGTATGTGGTTGAACATGGCCGTCGCACCGCCTACACCCCACGTAAACCCAACGCTCCACGCATCCCACATCACCGGCAGCGTAGACTGCGCAACCGCGCCGCTCGCCGGATTGTTGATGTCGGTAATGAAGAAACGTTCGATGCCTTCACGCAGACGCCTGTACGAACTCGGCAACAGGGTCACGCCGTCGTCGTCCAGATACCCGCCTGTCCACACCATGCCGGTCATATCGTCAAAACCAGGGATTGAGCCGTTGGCAGCAACATAGGAACCCACCGGGTAGTAACACCATTTGGAGTTCATCGCGAGCATCTCAGCATCGGTGTAGCTGTCTATCCAAGGCAAGCTCTTCGTTGGAAAGTCCGCCGGCCGCATCGCATGCATGTTCGAGAAGCAATTGAGATACTGCGACTCGCTCCGCACTGCATACGTCGTATACAGGTAGGAATACGGTTGGGACAGCCTGCTGTGCAAACACGGCCCGACGTTGCTACCGCCCGCTGTGATTTCCTCAACCTGCAACGCAATATCCTCGTCGCCCCCTGTGCCAAGGGGGTTGCCCCGGGAATCCGAGGGGCAGATCATTATCTCGGGGTCCGTCCAGTAATCGGGATAGAGAGCGGAGGAATCGAAGGAGTTCATGGTGGCCCACCCCCAAGCCCGATAGCGCGCCATAGGAGGCCACATCCCTCCTTTATCCTCGCTCGCATACATTTTGAAGATAAGGCCCCATTGTTTCAGATTGTTCGCGCATGATGCGCGCCGCGCCGCTTCCCGCGCCCGGCTCAGGGCAGGCAATAGGATTGAGGCAAGGATCCCAATAATCGCAATCACCACAAGCAACTCGATAAGTGTGAAACCTCTTCTCGACATAAGTCAAACTCCTTTTTTGAGCTGGCCGATACTGCCACCCGCGCCTGTAGCCGCGACCACAGACAACCAACCAATCCGATGTTCGAATCTTCTCTCGCCAAGTCGCGCGGTTTCGAGCGCGCCCCGTTCTCTTGCATGAACAAGGCCGCCACCCGGAACGCAAGCGAAAGAAGCTAAAACAGCATGACGCATAATAACACGTTGGGTATCGTCTGTCAAGATCTCCATATGTCGAAAAGCAGGATTTGGCATTTTTGTGAATCGTTATGAATTGATTTAAACTAAAGTGAACCAATAGGCACCACCAAACCAGCGATCGCATCCCTACGTCCTCAAAGCGATTCGGAACACGAACACGCTGGGAACTTGCGCGAAACAGGGTGTGCAGGTATATCTTTAATCCAAGTGCGCCAACATGGGTGCAACAATCGAGGAGACGGAGTGCCTCCGATTACGAAGGCAGCGCCGCACAAATGACATGCACAAACAGAAACACACAATGCATCACGCTGCTCCAAAGCAACCGCACAGCGCAGCATCCTCGCTCTCAGACCATTCTCTTCATGGTGATTGTGACGGCCATGGCTAATTGGGTAGAAATAGCGGAATCCGAGCTCACTCGGGACAATGCGTCGCAAGCCTATGTCGATTACATCGACCTCATGAGCCAACCGGAACCATTTGAAGTCTATATGGGCAAGGCGCTGGCAGAAAGACAAGAAACGCTGCGAGCGCGTCTCTTGAAGGACATCGGGCTGGACCCGCTCCCGGAGCGCGTGCCGCTAGACGTACACAAGGCAGCGCCCATCAACCACCCTTGGTGTACCATCATCAAACTCGCCTACCAGGTGTGGCCTGGCGTGTACATCCGCGGCGTTTTGTACATGCCCAAAACCTTTGTAGAATTGCCGGCGCCCGCCGTGCTGGCCCCGCACGGCCATTGGCCGTACGCGTACGCTGACGTGGATGTCCAAAAGCGCTGCCTCATGCTCGCCAAGCTCGGCTACGTAGTCTTCTGCCCCGAACAGACCCATTGCGAGGACCTGCCCATCGGTTTCTCGCACCAGACGCTGATGGTGTGGCACAACATGCGTGCCATCGACCTCCTTGAGTCCCTTCAGGAAGTGGACAACGGCCGGATCGGCGTTTGCGGCATGTCCGGTGGCGGGTTGCAGACACAGATGATCCTGGCGCTCGATTCCGAACGCATACGGGCGGCCATGATAGGCGGTTACACCTGCGATACGCGCGAGCTGATCTTCACGCGGTCCACCCACTGCGGGTGCAACCATTTCCCCAACTACATGCGCTATACGGACCATCCCGAAATCAGCGCGATGGGGTTTCCGGCCGCCGTCGGCTACCTGAACATGTGGGACTGGACGGCACGCTTCCGGTACGACAACTTCCCTGCCATACTTGCGACCTACGCCGGGAATGGAAAACCCGAGCGGACCTACTGCGGGTATTGGCCCACAGGGCATGTCTATGACCGCAAGAAGCGCGAACGCACCTACTGGTGGATGGACGAATACGTGCGGGGCATGGACCGGCCCGCCATGCCGGAAGAGCCGGAAACCATCGAGACCATTCTGCCCGATACGCTTTTGACGGAGATTACCGTCGAAGTGTCGGGCGAAAAGGGCGTGCACCACGCTCCCCAGCTTTACAGAAAGCAGTATGGCCATGCCGCGCCCCGCCTCGAATCACGACAACAGTGGTCGGACTACGCAGCGGTCATGTCTGGACAGCTTCCCGATCTGCTTGGCACAGCGGAGGTGCTGCCCCCTTGCGAGGGCGGCGTCTTTGGCGTCTTTTCCGAGAGAGAGAATTCCGTTGCGCAGGGGATCCGCCTCATAAAGGGCGTAGTTCAAAGCGAGGGACCCTTCAGGCTGCCAGCAGTGATCGCTTCGCCCTTAAAGGCCGGCCGCAACTGCGACGTGGTCGTGTTGCTGCATCCGAAAGGCCGCTTAATCTCCACGTCCGGTGCATTGCCGGAGGATCTCGCCGCGCATGTGGAAGCCGGCCGTGTGGCCGTAATGGTTGACGTCCGCTACACCGGCATCTACGAACTCGACGGTCTGAAAACCCTTCTGGGTCCGAAACGCCGCACCTTCAAACCCGCGCACGACCTGGAAGACCAGGAATCCCCGGCGGAGCAAGACAACCGCGTTTATCAGGCAGCCGAACGCAACAGCATCGTCTGGGGCCGCCCCATTCCTGGGCAAATTGCCACAGACATCCACGCAGTCGTCAACGCGTTGCATGTGTTTCTCTCCCCTTCGAGCCTCACGCTGGCGACACGGGATGCGGGGTATCTGGCGGCTGCCGCACTCTTTGCCGCCGCACTCGACGACCGAATCTCTGCTGTGGACCTGGACACGCAAGAGAGCCTTTACGCTGAATACCAGCCTTGGGACCAAAACACGGGCAAACTGGCCATTGTGCCTTTCATCCTTCGCCACGGCGACATGCCGCAATGGGCCGCCGTCATAGCCGACCGCACCGTGACGCTGCGCCGGCTCGCTGCCGGCGTGGACCGCTCGTGGTTGAGGGACGCATTCACTGCCGCCGGCAATGAAAACGGTCTCACCATTGCAGAATGAATCGCGACCCAGGAAGTACGTGATCCCTCATGCGCCTTCCCGGCCTTCGATAAAGGTCGTTGCCGCCGGATAGATGCTCGCGGTTGTCATGCACCTTGGACAGGAAAGCGATTAACCCTTTGCCCTAGAAACTCGAGACGCCGTTGAACAAGACGAACAGCCTCTTCGAGCGCCCACACCTGCCGCTGAAGCCGTTCAAGGTCGGCTGGAACCTGCTGCGTCGGGGACCCCAGAGGCCGGCCCTCCCAGCCGGTGAATCCCGCTACCGGTTCGTCTTTTCCCTCCGGCACTCTCACCACACACAGCCCTCTGCCCTCCCCCGTCAAAGGACCTTGGCCTGTGGGACCCGTACCGTCAAGCCTGGGCATGATTAAACACTCCCTTCACAGCAGCAATTCCGGGCCGGAGAAGCACGTGCGTTCCAATAGGAAGACCTATGCGCCCGGAAATAACAGAACACCTCACCTTGAACAAGAAGAAGATTTTCGCAGGCTCGTCGCTCAGCGCCTCGAAATTGCCTGGGCCTTTCGCGATGATCAGGTCCGCCTCGTGAAAACGCCTCTGAAACGACGGACTGCAATCCTCGAGCACCGTCCCCGGCGCGTCGGAGCCATTGCCCACCACCTCGACCCATTGATCGAGCCCTGCCGCTTTGGCATCTTCAAGCGTTGCGTCATTCAGAACGGCATGGCCCCGTACGGCGACCGTCACATGCTCGGGCCCAAGCTGTTCAATAAGCGGCCAGTCGAAGACCAGCTCGCCCGCATTGTCGGCAAGGTACAGGATCTTGTCCGCAGTTTCAGCTGCAGAACGGAGGTCTTCAGCTATGCCGTGGAAAGGCTCCGAAAGCACCTTCCACATAGCGAAGCGCAAAGCGGAATGATTGACGCTCCCTTCTGGACCCATGTCGACAACATTTCCCGCAATCGCCAGCAGCAAGGCCGTCCGGAAGGGATCTTCCGAAACAGCGACCGTGCTGGACAGTTCAGGAAGCATCTCGAGGGCCATCTGAGTGGCGTGCTGCTTGACATGCCTATAGGGGTCGGCTGTTCCCGTCAATTCCCGGAGGCGCCTGTGTATCTTCTGTCCAATCATGGGCGGACTCTCCGCCAAGTCGAGTTCAGAAGTCATGCGAAGCACGTCACGCAGAACGCGCTCGTGCACCGCGTAATCGCCCGCCGCCAAACGTGCCGCTTCAAGTGCCTGGCGTATGATGCACGGGATACAATCGAGCGAAGTCTGCATGTCTAATCCCTTTCAACCGCCTGCGCCTTTTGTTCCGTCGCAGTTTCTGCCTCGGTTTCACAAAAAAAGCAATGTAGCGAACAGCAGACCGGCTCACAAAACCGCCCAGTCCGTGTGACAAAACGCAACGGACTTCGTCTGTTCCTTCCTACCGTGAAGGAGCAACCGATATGCCGGAACCGGCTTGGCCGGCATTCGCGGACCCAACCCTTATCATAGAAACGGTTTAGAGCACCCCGAGAGAGTGTCTTGCTGCGAAAGGCACAACAACACGCCGAGTGATCGTGCATTTTGCCACCCTATTGGCGATTGCGCCGTCCATCCGTGTCCGGCACGACAACCCCAAGCGCGCGAACCTTCCGGTACAAGGTGCTTACGTTGATCCCCAGATCACGGGCGCTCAGTTTACGGTTGCCCTTCCGGCGGCGCAAGGTCTCACCAATGAGAAAGCGCTCCATGGCCTCGAGACTCATAGGACGGGCCTCCTCACGCTCCCCTTCGGTGGACGGGCGAAGCTCGAGGGGCAGGTGCGTCAATTCGATCAGGCCGCCGCGACACAACACAAAAGCTTGCTCGATAATGTTCTCGAGCTCCCGCACGTTCCCGGGGTAGTCATGTTCCATCAGACGGGCCATGACCTCGTCCGAGACGCCGGCGATGTTTTTCCCCTGCAAACGGTTGAACTTGGCAATCAGGTTGCTCACAAGAAGAGGAATGTCTTCTCGACGCTGCTTAAGATCAGGAAGCCTCAAGTGAACTACCCGAACACGATAGTAAAGATCGTCGCGGAAGCTGCCCTCGCGCACCAGCCTAGCCAGGTCCTTGTTTGTTGCGACAACAACACGGACATCGACCGGTATCGCTTTGACCCCGCCAAGGGGCTCGATCGCCCGCTCCTGTAAAACACGCAAGAGACGCACCTGCATGGCCGGAGAGATGTCCCCAATCTCATCGAGAAACAGTGTCCCCCCGCTGGCCAGCTGGAAGCGCCCCGGCTTGTCACGTTTTGCATCCGTAAACGCCCCCGCTCTATGCCCGAACAGTTCGCTCTCAAGCAACGTGTCGGGAAGGGCAGCGCAGTTAACGGCCACAAACGGCTTATTGGACCGAGGAGAAAGATTATGGATGGCTCGTGCAAACAGCTCTTTGCCCGTCCCGCTGGCGCCCTCGATAAGCACTGTGCTTGTGCTCGCGGAGATCTGCGGCAAGACGTCGAAAAGCCGCATCATGGCGGGGCTGCGGCCGACAATGTCTTCAAACGTATACCGGCTCTCGAGTTCCTTCTGCAATTGCTCGACTTGAGTAAGGTCTTGGAACGTCTCGACGCCGCCAACCATCGCGCCGTTGTCGTCACGAAGCAAAGCCGTCGAGATCCGGATGGGAATGCGTTGCCCCTCCTGATTTACGATATGGGCTGTCACGTTTACAATTGGGCGACCGTGGGCCATGGTTCGCCGCAAGGCGCAATCCCGTTCACAGATACTGGCACGAAATACATCGCAGCATGGGTTGCCCAAGGCCTGTTCTCTGGACACTCCGGTAATACGCTCAGCGGCCCGGTTGAAGCTTGTGATGCGCCAATCCAGATCCACCGTGAAGACGCCTTCATTGATGGAGTCGAGAATGATGGTCTCACGCTCCGTGCTTTGGACGTTCGGATGGATCGTCATGCTTGCCATCGAGGCAACGTGCTCCTTGTTTGCGCGTTGATCGCGCAAATTGCATTTATATTCTTAAATAAATCCTACCATAATGCACGATTAAAACGCGAACTCCTTACCATAATACCCGCCTAATGCCTTAGACCGCCCCAATTCCCCTTCCGAACAGCTTTTTGGCACAGGTCTTGATTGTACCCTTGCAATGAGAGTAGCGATACCACACTGGCAGGGCAGGGTTTCGCCCGTCTTCGATGTCGCGAGGAATCTCGTGGTGGTCGACATCGATCAAAGAACGGTGCAGAACCGGCAGAGGATTCAGTTGGATGCCGAAAGCCTGCAGGCTCGCGCGGAACGGGTAGCGGAGGCGGGCATAGAGGTGCTTATTTGCGGCGCGATCTCTTGGCCGCTTGAGCTGGCGTTAGCACATGCCGGCGTAGAGGTGATATCGCAGACCTGCGGCGACATTGAGCAGGTGCTCGCGGCCTATGCTGCAGGACGCTTGAACCAGAATGCCTTCCTCATGCCAGGCTGCTGCGGAAGGCGGCGACGGTTTCGTCGTCAACGCAAGGGCGGCGAACAGCAGAATCCCAAGCCGACAAGCCAATGAGTTTCGAGACAAAGCCTATGCTGCACTCAGAATCAGTCAACACTAAACACAGGCAACAAGGCCAGGAGGTAAGCATTGATGCCAAGAGGAGATAGAACAGGTCCGTTACGAATGGGTCCGCTTACGGACCAGGGCCGCGGCTATTGCACGGGCTTCCCTGTTGGGCGGTTCATGAACCAGCGTCCGGCGGCAGCACTTGCGAACAGGTTTTTTCCCCCCTGGTTCCGTCGCGGGGCATCGTACTGGAGCAACGTAGGACCTCGCGGCTTCGGATACAACCCGTCCTATGCGCCGTTGCGCCGCCGCCCTTTGGGTGGTGTGGGCGGGTTTTGCGGGGGCGGTGGGGGCCGGGCCCCCGGCCGCGGCGGCAGGCGCTGGTGGTAAGATATGGAGCATCCGTAAACAGGCTGGGCGATTTCGTACAGCTTAGCCGACTGTTTTTAAGGAGGACATGCATATGCCCCGAGGAAACGGAACCGGACCGCCAAGAGGCGGACGCGGGCAGGGACGTGGTCGGATGGGGGGACCGTCCGCGGCGGGACCAGGCGGAGAATGTATATGTCCGAAATGCGGTCACAAGATGCCGCATGTCGGTGGGCAAGCCTGCAATCAGCAGACGTGTCCAAAATGTGGAACTAAAATGACGCGAGCTTAAGCGCGTATCACTAAGGAGTCAAACCATGCCAGGTGGCGATGGAACAGGACCGGCAGGAAGCGGGCCGAGGACGGGTCGTGCCGTAGGATATTGCACGGGGTATACAGCACCGGGTTATGCGAGCGCCATGGGACGCCGCGGTTTCTGGGGTTGGGGCCGCGGCGGAGGATGGGGCCGAAGGAACTGGTTCTACGCGAGCGGACTTATGGGCTGGCAGCGAGCGTTTCGGGGGTGGCCCCCCTTTCCTGACGCCGCAGCGAGTCCTCCAGCGTTTGGCGTCTCCCCCTTATCGCCTTTCGCGAACCCGGAACAGCAACTGGATGCATTAAAAGGTCAGGCGGACTACCTGGAGGACGCGCTGGAAGGAATTCGGAGGCAAATCGAGGAACTCGAGAGCAAGACGAAGCAGGAACGACCCCAACCTTAGTGTCTATAATATCCTGCCAGATCGCCGGGGCGGCCGGAACCATCTGAGCCGGCGCCCCGGTGATTATGCTCCGCAACATCAACAATGGAAAGGCCCCAAACATGAAGGTTGCTGTAACTGCAACAGCCCCTCAATTGGAAGCGAGCATCGACCCGCGGTTTGGCCGATGTCCCTATTTTCTCATTATCGAGACCGACAACATGTCTTTTGAATCACTTGAAAACCCAAGCCTTACGCTCGGCGGAGGCGCCGGCATTCAGGCAGCGCGACTCATGTACGAGCGAGGCGTCAAACACTTGTTGACCGGCAATTGCGGGCCCAACGCGCACCAGACCCTATCCGCTGCGGGCATCGGCATTACAATCGGTTGCTCAGGTCCAGTACGCGACGTCGTCGAACAGTTCAAAACAGGGGGACTAAGCGCCGCCGCCGAGCCAAACGTAACGAGCCACTTTGGCGCAGGAACAGAGGCGCAGACAGCCGGTGGAATGCCGCCTTTCCCCGATCAAGGAATAGGCGGAGCAAGCGGCATGGGCCGGGGCATGGGAATGGG
>CAZBQH010000486.1:0-2124 GCA_964493915.1 uncultured Nitrospiraceae bacterium | reverse complement strand
CCAGCGACCGGGGCAGCTCATCAATGAACCGGGAGATCTCCATCTGGCTGCGGACCCCATACCGCAACCGGCTCTGAGCTGCCGAAAGCGTCATTCCTTTCCGCGCACGGGTCATGGCGACGTAGCAGAGTCTGCGTTCCTCCTCGACTTCCTCTTCATTGTCGAGGGTGCTCGCGTGCGGCAGAATACCTTCTTCCAAACCTATCAGGTAGACATAGTCAAACTCAAGACCCTTTGCGCTATGGCAGGTCATCAAGGTCAAAACAGGCGTTGCAGGGTCCCAAGCGTCGACATCGCTGACCAGCGCCAGTTCCTGAAGGAAATCCGTCACACTTTTGCCGGATCTCTTGTCGTAGCTCGCGCAGGAGGCTACCAAATCGTCAATCGCCTCGAGGCGCGTCCGGCGGTCGTCTTCATAGGTTCTCTCGACATAGTCCTTGTATTGCGTTCTTTCGAGAATGCGCTCAATCGCCTCCTGCACGGAGTGCCCCGCCGAAAACATAGACGTTTCATCCATAAAGGCAACGAAATCAGCGATGGATTGGCGTGCACGGACAGCCAGTGTTTGGTCCCCCTCGATCTGGTGCAAAACCCGGAACATCGGGATGTTTCGCGCGGCAGCATACTCCTCGAGATGGGCCAGTGTTGATGCACCCACGCCGCGCGGAGGAACGTTGAGGACCCTGCGCAAAGCTACGTCGTCGTCCGGATTAACGAGAAGGCGAAGATAGGCCAGCAAGTCTTTCACTTCCTTGCGGTTGTAGAACTCGATCATTCCTACGACGACATAACCCATTCCTTTCCGACGCAGGACCTCCTCCATCAACCGGGACTGGTTGTTGGTGCGGAAGAGCACGGCCGCATTGGCGGGAGCTATGCCCCGCTCGACCAGGTCGTCCACCACAAACCGGGCCTCGTCCTCCTCGTCCTTGGCCAAGTAGAACCTGACGGGTTCGCCAGCCGGATTAGAAGTCCAGAGTGTTTTTCCAAGCCGATGCTCGTTGTGGGCCACGACCGCATTCGCCGCATCGAGGATACGGCCCGAGCTGCGGTAGTTTTCCTCCAGGCGGAAGACCTTTGCCTCGGGAAAATCCTCCTCGAAATCAAGGATATTGCGGATAGTAGCCCCGCGCCAAGAATAGATGCTTTGGTCTTCGTCGCCGACGACAAATAGATTGCCATGGACCGAACTCAGCAGTTTCGCCAAGCGGTACTGAACAAAGCTTGTGTCCTGATACTCGTCGACGTGGACGTAAAGATAGCGGCCGCTGTAACGTTCGCGCACCTCGGAATGCTCTGCCAACAGGTGCATGGGCAACACAAGCAAGTCGTCGAAATCCACAGCGCCGTTCCGCTCGAGGGCCTGGTGGTACCGTTGCCAGAGCACCTCATACGTTCTGTCGATCGGCGAGGCATCGTCCGGCAAGACTTCTGAGCCCCGCCCCTTTTGTTTCAGGCGGCCGATCCAATCAAGCGCGTCGCGGGGTGATACGGACGCGCTGTCGGCGGGAAGGGCCTTCACAAGTTGTTTCATCAGGGCCAATTGATCAGCTTGGTCGTAAACGATGAAATTGCGCTTGCGTCCCAGGCGATCAGCCTCGCGCCGCAACAGATAAGCTCCGAAAGCGTGGAATGTTCCCAACCAGATGCCGATGCGATCGAGGCCAAGACGCGCTGCGATGCGCTCACGCATCTCGGAAGCGGCCTTGTTGGTGAAAGTCAAACCCAGGATATTGCGCGGGTCGACGCCCTTTTCCCCGACGAGATAGGCCATGCGCTCGACAATGACGCGTGTTTTGCCTGTGCCGGCGCCGGCCAATACCAGGCTATGCGCATCCCCGAAGGTTACAGCGTTCTGTTGTTCAGAATTCAGCTTCAATATGGTATTCTCTCATTAGTTCGATAATGACGCGCGGAGAGTGGCGTGAATCAATGTAGAGACCGCCTGCTTAGAATATCATGTGGCGCTTTCCACGTAAATCTATGGTATCATGTCTTTGGATTGGCCTACTGTGATTCTAGGAGGACGAGGTAATGAAGAAACAGCGAGCGCCTGGCTTTACTTTAGTTGAATTGCTCACGGTAATAGCAATAATCGCTATTCTGGCAAGTCTTACGGCCGTG
>CAZBQH010000485.1:0-9459 GCA_964493915.1 uncultured Nitrospiraceae bacterium | reverse complement strand
GGTCCTTCGAGAAAGGGCACTACATCTACGTTGGTTCGGCGATGACCAACCTGAGCGCCCGAATCGACCGTCATCTCCGTTTGCGCAAGAACCCGCATTGGCATATCGACTATCTCCGCGCCTGTGCAGACGACGCCGTCGCGCTTCCCGTGCGGAGCGCACAACGGCTGGAAGAATTGATGTGCATCGCACTGCAAAACGAGTTCACGCCGGGCCCGGAGGGATTTGGCGCTTCCGACAGCCCATGCCGGACCCATCTCTTCTATGCCCCTGAGAATCCGTTGAGGTTGGCGCGGTTCCATCAGTTGCTGCAGCGGTTTCGGATGCGGCCGCCGGACCGGTTTCAGGGAAAGGGGATGTAGAACCGTTCGCGGGTGCTTACCGCCTCGATGGCAACGCCGTTCTTCTCAACCGCCACCAGCTTGGCGTTGGTATTGCCTATGATCTGGCCTAAAAAGACTTGCTTGATGTTGATGACCGCCGAACCCCGCGGCCGCGTTTTCGAAGCAGGCAGCGTCATGTTGACCCGCAGCTCGGGAAGGCCAAGCCGGGCACGATCGGCATCGCTCAGAACCGGCAATACAGACGAATCGACGCCCCCCCGACTATTCCTCTCTGTACCCTCGGAATCCCCTGACGAGCTCGCACCTTGATCACGGGCGGCGGAATAAGACTTGCTCCCCGTTGCATCGTCGGGCTGCACTGCTTCACTTTGTCGCGTCCACCGTGGTGCAGACGCCGGCAGAGGTGCTATTTCCTCAAACTCCTGGACTGTCGTGTGCGTGAGTTGTCTGCGAGGAGCAGATTCCGCAACATCGAGCGATCCCTGGTCCCCTTCTAATCCCGGTCCAGACTCCCGCGAACGCGCCGGTTCCCCGCTCGCCGTACCAGAGGCAATTACCTTGGGCGTCGCCCTGGGCCGACTCCTCGATTCTGAGATCGCGGGTAAAGGCGGCGGAACCGGCGCCGCCTCGGTCGAGGTCCGCGCGGATGCTTCCCGCTCGTTTTCAAATGAAGTCATCGGTTCCCGACGCGACTCTGGGTCGCTCACGTCTGGTGCAGCGTCAATACCCTCCAAAAACGGTTCTTGCGTTTGCGCATCTGGATCAGAGAATGCCTCGGAATCGCTGGGCGCTGCACTGGATGTCGTTGCGTCGGCAAGCTTCCCAACGGACAGGGATTCATCAGGCAATCCTCGTCGAACGACCACCGCCGTTGCAGCGATGGCGACCGCAACAAAAAACAGAACACCCCCCGCTGAAACCAACACCGTCGCGAGACTGAGCCTGACGGTCATCAAACCCTGACCTATCCCGCCGCCGATGAGTTCACGGCGCGCATCGAGATCAGCTACTTCAAAGGGCCTCCTTTGTTCGATCTCCGCAGATTTCTCCTCTTCCAGCTTTTTCAGCGCGTCGAGGATCGAACTCATGATGCACCCTCCGGCACGCGTACCGGACTTTCAATACTTGGCACCAAAGGCAGCCCTGCAACCGACGGCTCCGTCACAAGCCGACGGGACACGCTAGCCGCCGCATCTTCTTCTTTCGTGCCGTTTGCGGCAGACGGCGGAGGCAGTTCGTCTACACGCACCCGTCCATCTTCATTCCCAGGCGCTTGGCTCGGAACAGAAGCAGAAGCCGACGCTGGATCCACATCATTGGGCGGTTCCTCAGCGCCGTCGTTCTGCACCCCATCAGGCAGAACAGGCCCCGGCTCCGCATCCGAGTCGATTGCGGCGTCCGAATCCCGTTCGTCGGCGCTGTTTTCCTGCTCCCCTTCACTGACGTCGTTTTCGGCAGCCTCGGCTGTTCCAGGCTCGTCAGCGGCGGGCGGATAGCCGTCCATTGTTTCCTCGGTTCCAGGGCTTTCCACCGTCTCCATACCGCTGTCAGCACCCGCATCCTCTCCCAAGACAGGCTCAGGCTCTTGGATGGGAGCCGCTTGAACCTCCTCGGTTGTTCCGCCTTCTGACACGTCTTCCGATTGGTTCACGGGCGTAACAGGTCCCTCTCCGGCAGCCGGTTTTTCGGGCGCTTGCGCCGCCTGTACAGCAGAGGCCGCCTCCGATTCGGAAGTCGGGCCCGTCCCTTCTTGGTGCTCCTCTGCTGGCGCCTGTGAAGGCGGTGCCGCTTCCGGCTGGTCCACAGGTTGCTCGACGGGTCCCTCGACCTGGGCGGTTGAAGCGATGTGACTGGCCGGGGCCTCCCGTGTCTCAAGAGCAGGCGTTGGGATATCGTCAGACCAACTGGCGAGCACCATACGGGTTTGGGGACCTACAACACCGTCTGCCTTGATGCCCGTCTCTCTCTGGAGCGCTTCGATTGCTTCCCGGGTCGCTTGGTCGAACAGCCCTGTCGGCTCCCGATCGAGAAGGCCAAGGTCGCGCAGCCGAGCTTGCAGGCCATGGACAGACGGACCTGTCATGTCCGGTCGCAGCACTGGTGTGTCGGGCGCCGTATCGCGCCAAGCCACGATAGCTCTGCCCAGATAGACGGCCTCGAATTCCTCGAGGGATGCATGCTCGGTCTTTCCCAACCCCGTGCTTATCACATAACCATCTTCTACAATTGAAGTCAGCGCGGCCCACATGGGGCTTCGGCTTGATGCTAGTCTGACCAGCGCCGGCAAATTGAGCGCGGCCAACTGGGATGGAGTTAGAGTAAGCCGTTCCGCTTTGAGATTGTTGGCACGCAGAAAGGTCACCAAATCTTCCTCAGCGTCCGTTGCCGGGAAATCGCCGAGCAAAGCCATGCTCCATGCACGCAGTATCGCCTGACTCCCGGCATTGCGCCCGACAGCGGGATCGAGCTGGTCCAGAACGTCGACCAGCGTCCATTCCGGCTCGGTAGCGGGCGTGCTAGCGACCTGACCAGAAAGGGGGCCGCCCGGGTTGTGCTCGGTTACTGCCGCATTGGCCACATCCTTCGGATTGGCGGCGACTGCGTCGCTGGGCTTGTCAAACGGAACAAACAAGTTCATCCAGCCGCCTTGCGACTGATACAAGGGCAGCACAACGTACTTGCCCACGAGCACCAACGCCACAAGGGCAAGCACCAAGGCGGGCGTCGGCAGGACGCGGCACAGACGCGATCCCTTTTTCGGGGTGGACTGGGCAGGTGCGACCGTCCGCACTCCTCGAATCTCGCGAGCTGCTTGAGCAACAACGCCAGCGCTGATCTCCCGGTCCTCGCGCGTGTAGCCTATAAGCAAGCTTCTGTCGCATACCGCGTTGATAACTCGCGGAGTTCCCTTTGAATATCTGTAAATCGCTTTCAGTGCGCCCCGTGTGAACTGGACTTTCCGGCGGCCCCCTGCCACGCGCAACCGAAACGCGATGTATTGCAGGGTCTCGTCCAAGTCGAGCTGTTGGAGGTGATAACGTGCCGAGATCCGCTGGTCCAGTTGGCGAAGCTCCGGCAGAGCGAGGTGCTGAGCAAGCTCAGGCTGACCGACAAGCACGATTTGCAGAAGCTTCTGAGTCTCCGTTTCGAGGTTCGAGAGCAGGCGAATCTGCTCGAGGACGGCTGGTTCGAGGTTTTGCGCTTCGTCAATGACCAACACGCAGTTCTTGCCGCCGGCAGCCCGGTCCAACAGATAGGCGTTAAGCTCGTCGATCAGGCCCTTCGTGCTTGATGCGCGCGATGCAATGCCAAACTCCTCATTGATCTTGCGAAGGAGCTCTTCGGGCGAAAGAGACGGGTTGAATATGAAAGCTACTTCGGTATTCTCGTCAAGCTGATTGAGGAGCGTCCGGCAGATTGTGGTCTTGCCCGTCCCGATCTCGCCCGTGACCATGACGAAGCCGCTGCGGCTCTTGATCCCGAACAGAAGGTGGGCAAACGCCTCGCGGTGCTTCTCGCTCAGAAAGAGAAAGCGCGGGTCCGGCGTAAGGTTGAATGGCTTTTCAGTAAAGCCGTAGAACGCTTCGTACATCCCTTCCTCGCAGGCCCTATTCCCAGCAAATGACGCAAGATGCAGCATATCATGCGCCCTTCTGGGAGTCAATCGCTGCGAGTAGATTCCTCGTGCAGATCACCCCCTTTCAGCATGCGCATCCAGGGGGAAAAAGCGCTGCCGGATCAGGCTGGCCGATCCGGAAACGCCAAGGAGAGCTGCCCGCTTGCAGTTATCTGTGCGAGTACTTCATGAGGCCCGTCGCCGCCGACAAGGCCTTTCCGGCGCCCGCCGTAACCTCGACGTCATCGAGATGAAGCAAGACTTCGATGTTGTCTTGAGCTCCAATCGCGCGCAGTCTGCATACGCAGAGCCACCCTTCTTCCAAAGGCGCGTCCGAACCGTCGATTGACACACATAGACGGCCTGGGCGCGAAACAGCCGCTCGAGCAGTCTTACCCGCCGAGACCGCAACCTCTGCAGGCGCTGCCAGCTCCTCCAAGTCGCCTGAAACTGCCGCTGCGAAGGCCATCGGGTCATACTCGAGGGTGAAGCTTACAGCAACCGGCTGCACTTCTGCAGCATGGCTGATCCAAACGGGCGTCTCGAGGACGGCGCCGGACCGCACTTCCGGCGCCGGGTCCATGATGAGATGCACGTCGGGCTTAAAGTACGTGAAGGCCTCGGGCAGCGCCGCATTTCCGCCCCGAGACGTCGTCGCACGAACGTCCACGACCCCGCCGCCTGCCGGAGCAATGATCGTCAAAGTGGACTCCATCGTGTCAATCCGGAACCATGGCGCCGGAACGCTTCCGAAATAAACGCCGTCTACGTAGGCCAGATTTGCACCGGTCACAGTAACGAGACTTCCGCCCTCTTCAGCGCCCTTGTCGGGCGTGATTGACATGAGTATGGGGTCCACCGTTACCAAGCGCGTCACGACAGGAATTGCCCCGTCGTTAAGATCAGCAAGGGCCACGGAGACGCCTGTAATGGCGCCGGCGGGTACGGATTCAGGTGTTTGGAAACGCACTACGGCGAGGGACCCTCTGCCTGAAAGCGGCTTGACTCCCGCGCCCGACACCAGTAAACGGCCTGGCTCGGAAAGAAGGACAGGGTCCATCCACTGTCCCGTCAGGCTTCCCTTGTTCACCGAAACAAACTCAAGCATCGAGGAGTCGTAATGCAACTCCACGAAATACCCGAGGACGGCCGCTGCATTGTCCAAAACCAACGGGACCGAAAAACGGCTGCCCGGCGTCGCTTCGATCTCGCCAAGAACGCTCAACTCGCGCGTGGTCGCTTCACTTAACTGCGCGACTAACGCGCGCGCAAAGGCGGATCCTGCGTCACTCTCAGGGTCGGGTCCGAACCCGTCTCCATTGAAGTCCGCGGGATAGGTCGTGATCAAACCAGCGGTCTTCTGCATAATCAGGGAAGCGTCCAGGGTCCCCACAAAAGAGGGGTCGTCGCCGCTGACGTCGGCCCCCGCAATGCCGCTCTCTCCCGCCGAGGCGTCGGCGGCAGGCAATGACTCTACCAGCCCGACCCGATAGTTTAGAACAAGGGACGCATCGGTTATGGTACTTTGTCCGTCGCCGTCCACATCGCCCCAGACGAACTCTCCTATCTGTATCGTGAGCTTTCCGCCGCGGGTATCGACAGGCTGATCCCCCTCGTTGAGCATCGCAGTCATAACCTCGAGGGGGACAACAGCCGGCTGCGTGACCGTGTCCTTGATTTTCAGCACAAGCACGGCAATTTCGCCGTCGCCCGCAACGGACGGGCCGCTCGCCGTAAAATGCACTTCGCCATGCGCAGCCGAGACGGCTGGAACCGCCCAGTTGCTTGCAAGGGCGCCTGACTTTACTTGCACTGCTTCAATCAGATCGCCGTCGAAACCGACACGCGCCGCGTAACTCGATAGAGACGCAGCGCCGTTAACGCGGACCGAGCAATCGACTGTTGTTCCCGGTTTGCCAGTCAGATCCGTTGGGAGCCAGACGATCGCACGGCCAGACTCCTCACGTTCATAAACGCCCGTGAAAGTCACCGCAGCCTCGGCAGCGAGTGAATAGGATTCCTCCGGGGGAGTGATATAACCGGGCAAAGCGTCATAGACAATGGTCACAAGGCCGTCGGAGATCGCGTTCAGCGTGGCATCGCCCTCGCCCTTATGGATCCTGCCGTCGCTTTCCGTTAAGGACCAAGTCGCCTCGTCGGGCGTCACCTCCACATGGACCGTGCCCGTCTCTCGCCCAAGCGTTACGGACACCGTGTGATCGGCGTCCATTGTCACGCTTGCCTTGTCTGGGTCGGCCGGATCGGGCGTCGCGCCCGTCCAATGCGTCACCCTGTACCCATCGGCCGGGCTATAGCTCAGCGCTACTTCCGTTCCGGCAAGGTACCGGCTGCCAGGTCCCGGCGCGGGACTGGCGAGTATGTCGCCATGTGCAGGCGCGTTGACAATCAAACGGAACGTCTCAGCCACAAGCACCCTGCGCCGGACCTCTTCAGCCCGGTTTGACGCGGCGTCCGACACGTTGTAAGTCACAAAATACTCGCCGGGCACGCTCGTCTTTACAGGGATAATCGCAACGATCTGCTCCGTGAGATCTCCGTCCACGGCATCCCAGGCGGTCGCACCAGGATCTCGGTAGACGGCCCCTTGGTCGACCTTCATATCAGGAGGGCCCAGGAGGGTGATCTCAGGCGGCGTAGCGTCGTAAGAAACACGGGCAGCCGTCGCTTCAGACGCCAATGAAGAAACGTTTCCTGCTTTGTCTTCGGCGCGGGCGGCAAAGAAGTAGACGCCTTCTCCAAGCAACGCATCACAGGCGAAGGAACCGGTTGTTCCGGTCTGTTTTAGTCCGGTATCCCTCCATACGCCTTCTTCGCCCTGTCTGATCCAAAGGGATACCTGCCGCAAGCCGCTGCCGCAATCTCCATCGCCCGCGTCGCGATAGGCAACCTGAATGGGCAAGGCGTTAGCGTGAAGAGCAGCCTGGCACACGCCCGGGCTAGGCGGAGTGCTGTCGAAATGAGTCCTAGCAGCGTTACGAACGGCGAGGCCGTCCTGCTCCGCGTAGGCATGGGCGGTCTCCAGCTCGTGTATGGTTCCCTCCGATAAGGCGAGGACCTTTTCAGCCTCAAAGGCCCACCCCGGCGTAGCTCGGGCAAATAGGGCAGCGATCACCAACCCCGCGATGGTCATGCCGGACCAACCGGTTCGTCTCCTGTCGCTCAAGCCGGCGCGGGCCCCCTGCGCTTGCCGTATCCCCTTCTCCTTACGCAAAATCAACGCCATCCCGTCCCTTTCACATCACGTCTGCCTGCCCAAAAGCAGTACCGTTGCGCCCCCAATGAATGCCCTATAGCCCCAAGGCGGCATTGACCACCCACTGAACGTCCAGGGCGTCCACGCCGCACATGCCGTTTGCGTCAACGGGCACCGGAGTCAGCATCCCAAGGGCGCCGGCTATGACCAGCTGAACGTCCACGGCGTCGACCTTGCCGTTCGCGTCCAAATCCGCCGGCTCGCTCTTGACCGGCGTCGAGTCCCCCGAAGCCGGGTCTGTACCCCGGTCCAGCTCGATACGGTCCCAAAATCCGTCGCCATCCGTATCGGCGAGGAATGGATCAGCTCCGGCAACGTGCTCGTTCCAATTGCTCACGCCGTCCTCATCGGCGTCGCCTTCGGCGTCGCCCGGATCCAGCGGGTCCAAGCCATGCATGATCTCCCAGCCGTCCGGCATGCCATCGCCGTCCGTGTCGGGGACGTAGGCGTCTGTTCCAAGAGCCGCTTCGGCGTCGTCCAGCAGTCCGTCGCTGTCGCTATCGAGCAACGACCCGCCCAAAACGTTGACGGTTGTGGCAGCGGCTGTTCCCACGATTTCCTCGGCGCCGGCCGTATCAGAGAGACTGGACAAGGAGCTCCCGAATATCCCGACAACCACGAACGCGATGCACGAGACCCACCGCATAGCTTCTCCTTTCGCCCGATCGGCTTTTCGTGCGTCAGGCAGCGCAGGTCGCGTGCCAAGGGAGAAGCTTTGTCCCCGTTGTGGGTAATTCGTATCAATTCAACTGTTTACAGAGCTCAGCAGCCCTTTCCGCGCCGCAATGCGGATACACCAGCCAACGCGAACGACGGGAACTTGCCGGTCATACTGACAGTTCCTCGTCATACGCGAACGCGCCCGCTTCCACTTTCAGGACCGAGGCAACTTCGAGAAGCCGGCCCAGGCCTTTAATTCGAACCCAAACAGGCGTTTACCACAAACTGGACGTCGAGCGCGTTCGTGCCGCATACGCCGTTCACCTCGGTGGGGCAGGGTGTCCCAAGACCGATCGAGCCCCGGATCACAAGCTGCACATCTATTGCGTCAAGCACGCCGTTCCGGTCTACATCGCCGGGCAGACCGCTATAGGGCACATCCTGCGCCGCAGTTGGGCAGGAACCACGCTGAAGCTCGAAAAGATCCCAGAAACCATCTCCGTCACTGTCCTTACTGTACGGCAAGGTCCCTGCCAGGCTCTCCTCGATATTTGACAGCCCATCGCCGTCGTCGTCGCGCTCGGCATCGCTCGGATCCAAAGGATCCAGGCCATGCCAGACTTCCCAGGCATCGACCATGCCGTCCATATCGGTATCGGCATGGTAAGGGTTGGACCCGAGCATCTCCTCGACCTCGTCTGTCAGTCCATCGGCATCCGTATCGTCCTCGGCGCCGGTCACAAACCAGAGCAGACACGCATTGCTGGCTAACGATAGAGAAGACGAACCCCGGGCTGCAGTTACCGTGGCAACAGTTCCCATTGCCACGACTGCGGCCGTAACCTTGAAGATTATGCTCCGATACTTGGACAGGCCCATGTTCTTCTCCAGCAGAGCCCATGCACTCAAGGGCCCCTGACAGGTGAGCATGGAAAATGCCAAGTGCGGCGGTTGCGTTCGACTGTATGCTATTTCAGGCTAAGCCCTCGTTTTTCAGCAGCTTAGCTCAAACCTTAGCGGGTGCATAAGGTGAAGAAGTTCACGCCGGACCGTACGTAAATGTACAACGGGGGAAAGACACCGTTCAGGATAGGGCGCTCAGACTGCCGCAAAGTCTTAAGCTACTGGCCGAGCGGGGTCTTGATCATGATCTTGGGATCCCGAGCGGTTTGACATGAACGTCGTGCCAAGGTAAAATACTGAAAAGACTTTTAGTAACTGGGCACGGCGCTGCCGCAAACGGAGGCAACAATGGGCAAGACACTGGACCTTTTCGACATGACGCGGTACAAGCCCCATCGAGGCCGCCCCGCCGACAGTCTGTCTCCACGTGTTCGCGCTGCGCTCCGCCGGCTCAAACAGACTATCGACGCCGTCCCGCGCGAGGAATGGGAAGCGAGACGCCGCCGATGCCAGGAGTACG
This sequence comes from uncultured Nitrospiraceae bacterium, assembly GCA_964493915.1. GTDB lineage: Bacteria > Hydrogenedentota > Hydrogenedentia > Hydrogenedentales > SLHB01 > CAZBQH01. Next base: position 142 of record CAZBQH010000485.1, on the reverse strand, counting down.
AGCGGCAGCGGAGCACGCGTCGCTAGACCTATCGCTTTTCACGCCTTCCCACGCTGCCATGGCGGGTTTGCGAAAGCACAGGCAGCATCCCTGAGAACGGCTTGCTCTTTCCCGATCAGAAAGCTATAGTAGTTCCGTTTTT
>CAZBQH010000484.1:0-5057 GCA_964493915.1 uncultured Nitrospiraceae bacterium | reverse complement strand
CTGAGTTGGGACACCGAGGGCGGCGAACGTGCCGCGATGAATCTGCTCCGGGCGCCGGTCGAACTGTGGCTCCGGATTGACGACGAATGGGAAAAGGTGGACCCGGCGGCGTCGGAGGTTGTCGAACATTCGGATGCCTGCGTAACGTATCGGATTCGTCCGGGCGGGGCGGGCGAACTCACGTGGCGTATCATGCGCGCCGGCAGCACGATGGAGTGGGCGATTGAACTCAACAACCGCGCGCCCATGACCCTCCGCGGGCTTCGCCTTGTGTTCCCGTTTGATCCCCGGGCATCCGCCACCACCGTTATCCCCAGCGCATGGGCAAGCGAGAATGCGATGCAACTGCCTGCCATCATCAGCGCTCCGGATTTCGGACAAATGCTGTTGTGTTCCCCCGCAGACCCATCGATCGTTGCTTCACTGCACGGCCGCCGCCAAGGCGAGCACGCCATCGACCTATACCTCGACTGGACCATTGATTCGACTCAGCCGGACGTGCACCTCACATTGGAGCCATTGCACATTCCTCAACCCGACGGGCTTGCGGACCGTGAACTCTGGCGTGCTATGCGGCGCGGCTGGTTTAACATGCTTCAGCCCAGTGCGCAGTGGGGCACCGAAGGGCGAGCGCAGGCGCCGCCGGGAGTCCTGGCCAACAACGTCATCAGCGACCCCGTCAGCTGCGTGATTCACATGAAGGGCGATCACGTGCTGCTTGTGCCCGAGTTGGGCGGGGGCATCCGCGCAACCGTGCCGCTGCGCAACACATTGGACTGGTGGCTGGACAACGGCATCAACGATCAAGGGGAGATGAAATCATGGCGCGAGGCGCGTGGCATGCTGGATGCCAATACGGGCCCGCTCATCGGCGCTTGGTGTTATGTGGAGGCCTCCGGCGATACCGGCTGGCTCGAACGGCGTGTTGCGATTCTTGAACGCCTCGCGGACTATCTCGCAAAGCGCGACGTAGACTGCGACGGCATGGTCGAGTCGCCACATTCCGGCAATTACGGCGCCCTTATCGGCCGACTCGGCGCGTCGGCCTATGATACGATCAACTCCGGGCACAAAGACGGTTACTCGAACGCCCTCACGTATCGCGCTTGGTTGGGATTGGCCGATCTCGAACGCAAACTGGGACGGGTCTCGCAGGCGGCACATTACAGCGAATTGGCACGGCGCCTCAAACAGCGCTACGCCGAGGAGCTCTACAACCCCGAAACAGGCTGGCTGGCGTGGTGGCATAGTGAGGATGGCGAGCTGCACGATCTCTCTGCTCCGATGATCACCAGCATCGCCATTCTCTACGGACTCGTCGACCCAGAACAGGGGCGGCCCATGCTAGAGAAACTCTGGCGGAAAATCGAAGACGTCGGCTTCACGCGTTTCGATCTCGGCGTGCCGCTCACGCTTGCGCCGGTTCGCAAAGGTGACTACCAGCAACCCAAGCCCGGCAGTGCCCCCGGACTCTACGGCCGGCCCGCGCGCGAGGACGGCAGCGATACCTTTCAGCAGTATCTGAACGGCGGGTGCTGCGTCAGCGACGCTTACTACTTTATCACGGCCTTGTATATTGTCGGCGAAGAAGAGAAAGCTGATCGCATCCTTCACGCGATGCTAAAGCGGCAGGTCGAAGGTGCATTCCCCAATGGCGGAGGCTTTCAGAACGGAGTCGTTGACGAGTTCCCCCACGGGGCCGAATTCTACGACTGGAGTGGCAACACTACCGGATACGAAGGTCACCTCGTCTACAGCTTCTCATTTCTCCAAGCCGCCCTCCTGCGCGACCCCGACATTCGCCACCGGGTTCTTCGCCCCCTGATGGGTGAGTGAACAGTTGAGTGCGTGTTTGCCAAAGGGGACGCGAAAGGACATGGGGCGAACGACGCGGGGTTTTCGCTCTTTTTGGAAGCGATGATGGTCTTTTACGCAGATACACTCGAAAGCGAAGCCGCCGAGTGTTCATCCTGTGGCTCTGCGGACTGTTTTGAGTGTGGGGTCCGCCGTTTTGCTGTTAGTTTTCTTTCCGCGCGTACACGCGCACGTAGTCGATCTCGAAATCGCGGGGATAGGTCATGTTCGGGTCAATGTCGCCTATCCAGCCTGAGTATTGGAAGAGGGCGATCAGTATGAACATCTTCTCTTGAGGCGTAGGGCCCTTGTAGGTGTTGACGACTTTTCCGTCCAGGTACCAGTCAACCTGCCCTTCTTGCCACTCCATGGCCCAGACATGGAACTCCTTTGAAGCGTCGAAATCCATCTTATAGGTGTAGTTTCCCGCCTTGCGAACGTCACTTGTAATGAAATGAATGTTGCATGTGTTAAGACGCTCGTCAACCCTCCTCCCCGGCAGTTCGAAAATATCGATCTCGACGACGCCGTCGCCCGGTTCACGGCGCCGGCCTTCGGGAGTGTATTCCTGTTTCGTGGGATCGTGCTGGTGCAGCCAAAAGGCGTTGAGCAGACCGCTCCCTTTCGCACATCTCGCTCGAATCTCGAACCAGCCATACTTCTGCGCGAATTTGTCGAGAATCTGGTACTCGTCTGTTGTGGCGCCGAAACGGTGGTCCGAGGTTTGAATGCAGCTTACGCACGGCGTGCTCTTGTCGGGTCGAAATGGCAGTTTCTCATCAATACGCAGCTTCAGGATCCCATCTTCAATCACGTAGTGCGCATTGTGGTCTACCCAACGGCTTTCCTTGCCGATACGTTTGAAATACTCCTTACGGCCTGACCGGTAGGCTGGGTACCAGTACATGTCATTCAACTGCGGTCGATCGAATTCGTCGTGAAACGTCAGTTTCCAACCTGGCTTTTCCAGCGGAGACGAGGGTGTATCCTCGCCCATGGCGCGGCCTGTTCCCAAGACAAAGAACACAAAAAGAGCCAACAGCGTTCCCCGTTTCATCTGCGATCTCCTTTACGGTCCCCAGTGACCACATAAAATAAGCATTAGTAGGGATTGGGCGGCATGCTTTCCTTTGACTTTATGACCAGCACAAGTCCCCTTCCCCATCAATGGCGCGATCCCCTCGGCCAATGGCCTGCCTGGCTGTGGCATAGACCTCGACCACGGTCGCGTCGACGAATACACGCAGTGTAATGCGCCCCTTTCTTTAGAGACAAGTTTACGGGCTGAGAAAAGGTGCGGAATGATTCGGAGATTGGCGCATGGGCACCCTGGCCTTTTACCGGATCGAGGTATACCCCCCGGGCACGCCGTTTTTGGAATAGACAATCTGCCAAAGTTGGTTCCAGCGGGCGCGGAAGGACCCCGCGCAGCTCAGCAGGTAGTATTTCCACATGCGGTAGAACCGTTCGTCATAGTTGTTTTTGAGGTCCGCCCAGTGGCCCTCAAAATTGTGCCACCACGCCATGAGGGTTTTGTCGTAATCGGCGCCGAAACTGTGAAGGTCCTCCGTCATAAACAGGCCTTCGGTGGCTTCCGCCAACTGCTTGATCGAGGGGAGCATCGAGTTGGGGAATATGTATTTCGCAATCCAGGGGTCCGTCGACGAGGTGCTGCGCAAGGTGCCAATCGTTTGCAGCAAAAAGAGTCCGTCATCCGCGAGGCAATCGTGGATAATTCTCATATAGTTTCGATAATTCCTATACCCCACATGCTCAATCATGCCGACGGACACAATTCGGTCGAAACGTTCGTTCAGGTCCCGGTAGTCGCTCAAACGGATTTCGATGGGCAGCCCGGCGCACAGCTCATTGGCAAGCGTCACCTGTTCTTTCGACACGGTGGTTCCGACAGCTTCGACGCCGTATTTCTCGACGGCGTATTTTACGAAAGAGCCCCAACCGCACCCGATGTCGAGCACGCGCATGCCCGGTTTCAGTCCAATCTTCTGACAGATCAGGTCAAGTTTGTGCTCTTGCGCTTCATCCAGGGTGGATGCGCGTCTCCAGTATCCGCAGGAATAGGCCATACGCCGGTCGAGCATGGCTTTGTAGAGGTCGTTGCCGATATCGTAGTGGCGTTCACCGATGACAAAAGCGCGCGATTTGCGTTGAGGATTGAGGATGCGCGCCTTGACAAGGCCGACAAGCACGGGCCAGCTCCAGAGCTCCTGATTCAGTCTTTCGGAAAGGATGTGCTCGACCATGTCGTCAAGGGCGTTACAATCCCACCAGCCGTCCATATACGACTCGCCTACGCCGAGGGTCCCCTGGATTAAAACCCTGCGGAAGACCCGTGGGTCGTGTATGCTGATGTCCCAGGGACGGTCGCCGCCGATACGGATGTCCGCCCGCGCGAGAAGGTTCTCGATCGCCCGTGCCTCTCGCGATTTGAACGCTGTCGTCTGTTCGAGTTCCTGCCTGGTCATATCGCAACCCGCAGCTTCATGGGTGCGAACGATGCACCTGAGTCCAAGTAGTTTTCTCTGGACAGCAGATAACGCCTTCCTCAGTATATCATAGCCGCGCTTAGTGAATACCCCGTTCGCCGGGATGTTCGCGGTATTCGGCATATATTCGTTAACACGTCGGGTCCCGATCCATACACCGCAAGGTGTCGTCTACCGGTTGTGCACTTCAAGAAAGGCGAGCATCTCGCTGAACATAGCCTTGCGTTGGCGCCAATGGATGTAGTCAAAACCGTGGTTTCTGCGGGGATAGCCGAGGAGCTTTGTAGGCACCCCTAGCTCGCGCAAACGGTTGTAGAAAGCCTCGGATTGCTCATAATGGACAAATCTGTCCCCCATGCCATGGGCGAGAAATACCGGGGCCATACCGGCATGTACGTATGAGATCGGGGACGCGGCCGCGAGAGGGTCTTGGCCTTCCTTGGCAACCTCGGTACCTGCGAACTTGAGCAGGGCTTTGGTCGTTTTGTCGCGCGGCAGGCAAAGAATTCCCTTTTCGCGATACTTGGTCAGATCGACGACCCCATACAGGGAGATAGCAGCACGGATATCACTCGACACCCCCAGATTTTCGGTGCCTTCGAGGCCGTCATCGGGGCTGGGCGCGGCGAGAAAAGCCGCGAGATGGCCGCCCGCGGGCGCGCCAAAAGCCACAATCCGGTTCGGGGCGACCTGATA
>CAZBQH010000483.1:0-13885 GCA_964493915.1 uncultured Nitrospiraceae bacterium | reverse complement strand
TCCGTGCCAATGCCGCCGAATATGGGGTCGACCCGGACCTGATCGCCGTCTTGGGTGAATCAGCCGGGGCCATTGCAGCGTTGACTGCGGCGGTCACAGACCCGATGGACTTTGCGACGGACGGTCCGGCGTTTCCCATTCCTCCAGAAAACCATCCCAACGTTTCCCCGGCTGTCCAAGGCTGCATCGACCTGTGGGGAACGGCGGACCACGTCTTGTTCGAGTTTGATAGCAGCGATCCCCCCATGATGATCCTACACGGGACAGATGACGACCAGATCGGCACGCCGTTCAGCGCTGCACAGCGCATTCACGCCATGGCCCAGCTACACGGGATTCCCCATGCCTTCTATGCAATCGAGGATGCAGAACATGGGGCGTGGAACGCAAGAGTCAGCGGCAAGGGCATTAAGATGCTCGTTCTGGATTTCCTGAATGAATATGTCCTGATGCGCGAGAAGATATGAATTGCGTCTAATCGAACGATGCAAGTCGTTCTATTACCAACTCCTCCACTTCTTCGCTCTCTTCTGCGTCCATGAGCGCCTTCCATAACATGTTTCCGTTGGGCACGTCGACCAGGTACCCGCGGTAGTATTTCCGGAAGGCAAAGACCGCCCGGCGCCCTTCTGCATATGCAGCAAAATCCTTAAAATGCTCGAGGCAGACGCGAATGCGTTCGACGGGGGTGGGCGCATCAGGCAGATCACCTTTTGCCAAGAAATGTTTGGTCTGCTGAAAGATCCAGGGATTGCCGATAGCCCCTCGCCCAATCATCACGCCGTCGCACCCCGTTTCGAGCATGCGCCGCGCATCCTCGGGGGTGCGGACGTCTCCGTTGCCCAGGAGAGGGATGGTGATAACGCGCCGCACCTTGTCGAGCCACGACCAAGCTGCCTGCCCCCCATACGCCTGCCTGAAGGTACGGCAATGAACAGCCAAGGCCGACGCCCCGCTCTGCTCGACCATGCGCGCTGCGTCTAGGACGTTGATGCTGCTGTCGTCCCAGCCAAGGCGGATCTTGACGGTGACGGGAAGAGCCGTCGCAGCGACAACTGCTTTGACAACCGCCTCAAACTGTAGCAGGTCGCGGAGCAGACCGGCGCCGTCGCCGCGGCCCGCTATTCTTTTATTGCAGCATCCGCCGTTGATATCGACAAAGTCCGGCCGCGCCTGCTGTGCAATCCGGGCCGCCTCGGCCATTAGATCGGGGTCGCTCCCGTAAATCTGAACGCCCACAGGCCGCTCGCCCTCTTCGATGCGGAGGCGGGCACCAGGCCGGACAGCGCCCCGTATCAATGCGCTGCTCTGGACAAACTCCGTGCAGACGAGGTCGGCGCCGAACCGCTTGGCAAGGCGGCGGAACGGGACGTCCGTGACGTCGTCCATGGGCGCCAAGGCCAGTGGATAGGGGCCGGGTATATTGAGGGAACCTATGTGCATTTTGCTCGATCAGCTCTTCCTGCATGGCGCAAGTGAAGTCAAAGATCTGCGCGTTCTATGGACCTCATCTCCCAAATGTCCGCAATATCCGGCGAGAAAGCCGCTCCCTTTACAGCTTGTTGCACATCCTGCGGCGCTCAGGTATCAATGTGCGAGAAAGGCACGTCAAAATACGAGGCCAATGCTTTATACCGACGCGTGCGCCGGCCGTACGCAAGGCTGAGATGATGAGACCCTCCCAGCAGGCTGTACTCATCCAGGACATCGCGGAGGTCGCGGTCGAACACGATTTTGAAGTTCGGTATCTCGAGACCATCGAGCGGCGGGAAATCCGCCACGCGTCCCTCGAACACGATGAAATGGAACTGACCTTCTGCAGTGAACGTCAAGTCGAACAGGGTAACTTCTCCGGGCTCGAGACTGAACGCCAGCGCGGCGGGCGGTTTGCAGTTGCCAAGGGCGAAGTCGCGCTTAAGCAATCTGGGCCGGCGGTCTCTCCGCGCCATGGCCCAGTTGCATTCCGCCATATGGGTATGGAGCGAACCATTTGCCCGAAAGTCCATGGTATACATCTCGGTAAAGGTCGTCTCGCCGCAGAGTTGTTTGGTGATCACCCCTCCGGCCGTCGCCAGGACGTCGCCCTCTCCAGCATAGGCCATGCCCTCGGCCATGAGCTTGGTCACGGCGAGAAAGGGGACGGTCTCGATGGCGGGCTCATCAGTGATCTGGTCGAAACTAAAGGTCAGGCCCGCCAGTTGCTTGTCTTGGACCAGACGGCGCATGGCCAATTCGAGGCGCAGCGATCGCTCATGATCTTCCCGAGTCAGGTCGCCGGCAATGTCAAACGCCTGCTGGTCCTTCTCGCGCGCAGCGGCAATGTCCTCTGCTTTAACGGCAGGCAGACGCTTGGCCAGTTCCGTCGCTGACACCGCCTCGAGAGCGATCCCGAAAACGCGCGTCAGCAAAACGGGCTCCACCTCGGCATCGCCCATGCCTGCCATAGTTTTGCCAATGAGACCCACGCGGCTGCCGCCGATGCGGCGGTACGCGCCGGCAGCGGCAAGCTCGTCCAACAGCTTGGCCCGGGCGTCCTCCTGCTCGAGCAGCCCCGTTACGACAGCGAAAGGCCTTGCCCTGCGGACCATGACCGATGCGATCTCCTGGATACCTTGCATCCCGTGGTTGTCAAGCAAGTCCTGGAACCGATACGCCCGGTTCACCTCTCGCAGCTCTTGCGTGTTAAACAGAATCAGCGGCAGGCGGGTGCTCTCGAGCGCTTCTGCCACCGTCAGGCTGGTCGTATACCCGAGACTGAGCAATACCAGGGCGTCCACCCCCAGGGATTCCGCTTGCGCGACAAAAGCGCTCGCGTCAGACAAGCGGGTGCAGATGCTGTTGAGGACCACGTCGATCTCGCCGGCGAGCTGGGCGGCAACGTAGTCCTGCAGGGCGCTCACCCGTTCCCGGTAGCCCGGAAAGGCGTCGTCGTACAACGCGATATAGGTCCCCATCAGCGCAACGCGGGGGTTCTGGTTCGCCAGATGCGGCAGCATTGCTGTGATTTCCTCTCTCATTCTTTCGGAAACAGGCGATTGCCGAACACTTCGAGTGCATTGGTCCGGAGGATGCGCAGTTTGTCGTCCTTGCTGATCTGGGCTTTCAGTATGCGGCCCAAGTGGTAGCGCGGCTCGATCCAGTTGGCGTCGGTTCCGAACAACAGCTTGTCCGCGCCCGCTTCCTGTACGAGCCACTCGATAAGACCCAGTGTAAGCGTATCGCCTGACAAATCCGCCCAACAGTTCGGGTAGCGCCGAAGCAGGGCGACGGCTTGCCGTTGACCTGAGGAACGCCCGCCTGCATGCCCCAAGATGAGACGCAGGTTCGAGTGGGCCTCCAACACAGACGCAAAGAGATCCGGCACGGCGAGGTTCTGCGACGGCTTGGCCGGGTCCGGGCTCCACGTGTGCGTTAAGACAGGCACGCTGTGCTCAGAGGCATAGGCCCACAGAGGCGCATAGCGCGCGTCATCCGGCGGAACGCCATGCCACGACGGGTGGATCTTGACGCCCACATAGCCCGGCTCGTTGTGGTGCCGTTTCAGGTAATCGAGGGAGAGCTCCGGCATCCAAGGGTCGTACACCATATATGCCCGAAACCGGACCGGGTATTTGCGCAGAACCTCGGACGTCTCCGCATACCCTTCGTCAAATCGCCGGCCCAGGAGCGTCAAGGATGAGAACATCAGAACTTCAGTGGCTGTGAGGTCCATCAGCCGGACCAGATCCTCGGGCGAGGCGTAATGAGGCGTGAATCCCGGCGTAGCGCCCAGATGGCCGTGGACGTCGATGATAAAAGGTCCTGTCATCCGAAGTAGCCTCCTTTTTCCACCGCTTCCATCAGCCGGTCAAGGTTTCCCCGTGCTATCCGTTTTTTTGCATCGGCTGAAAGGCGGCTGTAAACCAACAGCGACAGACCCGCAGCCGGATCGTCGTACGGCTGGTTCGACGCGAACAAGATCCGCTCATCGCCAATGGCGGACGCGAGCAGTTCGAGCCCTCCGCAGAGAAACTGATTGTGAGTAGGCGCCAGGATGTTCCCCGCCGCCTTAAGCCAAGGCAGACAGCCACGGATATTGAGATATTCGTGATGTCCCACGCCCTCAACAAGAATAGCCAACCGAGGGTGGTCCAGCGCCAGGCGGCCCACCTCGTCCCAATGGGTCTGGCCAATCGGGATAAAGAGCGGAATGCCTCGAACCGCCAACACGTCGAGCATGGGACCCACCGTTGGAAGCCGCAAAGAGTACCGGTGCGCTTTGGGGAGCAGCCGGACCGCGCGGAAACCCTGGGCCAACGCGCTATCCAGATAAGCGTCCAAGTCGTCGAACTCGCCCGTTCCAGGCGGAACCAGGCTCATGACGCCCCCACACTGCGGCAACGCCGCGAGTTCCTTTGCCAGCGCCTCGTTGCCGCTGCGTGCGTCGTGCAATTCGCACGCCGTATGTGAAACAAGACCTCCGGCGATGCCGGAGCGCGCCATCGCGCGGGTCAAGGCCTTGCCATCGATGTAACTCGCATGACTTCCGGTGTAACCGAGCCACATTCCGGCGTCGCGAGGGCTGAGTGCAGCGACCTCAGCATCAAATCGGCTCTCGATCGTATCGAGTGGGTAATCCATAGTCCTCCTTCCAATGGGCAGCGCCCCCGCTTCGCCCGGATTCTGGGACAACGCCGCCGGTCTAATCAAGCAGGCTCACACAAGACTCACAGTTCGCCTGCGCGGGCTTTGAGCTTCTGGGCAATGGCGATGATATCGCGCATATCCGCCTCGGAGCCGAGGAGAATCTGGTGAGGAATCCACATGCCGCTTCTATAGCAGAGGTCCTCAGCAACTGGGCACGGGTGTTGGACGCAAGGGGCGTCGCCATCACGAAACACGGGCTGTTCATAGAGCGGCACGGCATACCCTTCGCCGACAGGCAATCCCTCGGCCTCGGCCGCGGCCACGAAAACGGACCGCGAACAGCCGAAACGTCCCGGGTCGATGCGAAGGCAATAGAGGTGATAGCTGCGGCGGGTGATGCGTTCGTCGCCCGGCTGCGGGATAAGCCCTTCGATGCGGCCTAAGGCGTCGTTGAGAAGAGCCGCATTCCGCTCGCGCAGTTCGGTCTGGACTTCCAGCCGCGAGAGCTGCGCATGAAGCAAAGCACCCTGGAACTCGGTGAGCCGGGCGTTCGTGCCGGCCCGGCTATGGGCATACCACCGGCCTCCTTTGGACCGACCGCAGTTGGTCAACGATCGGCAGGTTTCCGCAAAGTCCTCGTCGTTCGTGACAATCGCGCCGCCTTCGCCGGCCGTTATGTTTTTGGACATCTGAAAGCTGAAAACGCCGGCGAGACCGAGCGTGCCGGCGCCTTGATCGCGCCATCGCGCGCCCCAGGAATGGCAGGCGTCCTCGATAACGGTGAGGCCATTCATGCGGGCAACCGCGTTAATCCGGTCCATGTCGCAACACCGTCCCCCGAAATGAACGGGCATCACGACCTTGGTGCGCGGCGTAATGGCGTCATGAATGCGTTCCGGGTCCATGCACCACGAAGCGTCAACATCCACAAAAACGGGCGTCGCGCCCACCCGTGCAACTGCGCTCGCCGTTGCGATGAAGGTATAAGGCGGAACGATCACCTCGTCGTCCGCGCCTACGCCCAAGGCTTCCAGGGCAATCTCGATAGCGGTGGTGCCGCTGGTGCATGAGACGCAATAACCGGCGCCCTGGAACGCCGCATACGCAGCCTCGAACGCGGCGACCTGCTCCCCATACCACCACTTGCCGCTCTCGAGCACCGCATTCAGGGCTCGCCGTTCCGGGTCGCCGAAAATGGGCCATGAGGGCCAGTGGCTCTCTGGTCCACGCACGGGGGCCCCTCCATGAATCGCCAAGCGGTTGTGGCCTTCTCTGCTCATTTGCCGCCCTCCTCGAACAGCGTCAGGTTGCCAATTGCGCCGCGACGCGCTCGAGCTCCGTTTCGGCGTCCCCGAGGAGCTCCTCAAAAACAGCATGCATCGGCTTGACGGCGCCGGCCAAGCCGACGCTCTGGCCGGCCATAAGCGAGCCGTGGGCGACATCGCCCTCTTCCACGGCCCGCCGTAAGGCGCCGATCCAGAAGCGCTCGATCAACTCCTGGGCCTTATTGCGGTCTATCTCGCCACGGTCGAGTTGCTGAATCAACTCGAGCTGCAAGGCCGCGAATTGCTTCGATCCTTCGTTGCGCAGCGCGCGCACCGGAATGACGGGCAAACGCGAATCGAAGGAAGGCGTTGCCATGGCGTCGCGCGCGTGGGCTGTACGGAAGGCTTCTTTAAAGTCCGGGTGCGCGCGGCACTCGTCTGACATGATGAAGCGTGTCCCCATTTGAACCCCGGCAGCCCCCATCAACATGACGTGCGCTATCGCCTGGCCGGTTGCGATCCCCCCTGCCATAAAAATAGGGATTTCGTCGCGCCACCTTAGCAGGACTTCCTGCATCAGTACGAGGCTCGATACAGGGCCGATGTGGCCGCCGGCTTCGGACCCTTCCAGCAGAAGCGCATCGATGCCCATGCGAATCATCCGCGTTGCCACCGCATCGGTCGAGGCGAAGCACAGGGTCTTGCACCCCGCATCTTTCGCTTTCTCGACAGACTTCGCGTCGGGGAAGACCGCTGCAAACACGACATAGGGAACGTGCATCTCACAAGCGACATCGAGGTGAGCCTGGAAACTGGGCGCTATGGTGATGAGGTTGACACCGAAGGGCGTGTCCGTCAAAGCCCGGGTCCGCTCGATCTCCGCGAGGAGGGCGTCGGGTTCGAGGTTGCCTGCGGCAAGCAGACCAAACCCGCCGCAGTGGGACGTCGCAGCAACCAATTCTGCGTCGCTTACCCAGGTCATGGCGCCACATATGATGGGATGCTTAACGCCAAGAAACGCTGCTCCCCGTTCGCTTAAGCTACTGAATCGTGGATACACAGATGACTCTACCCGCTTTTGAGGGCACGGCTTCCATTCGACATCCATCTGCGAACACTATTTGTGCGTTGGAAAGTCCTGAGCCCTTGTAGAAACACAACGTCACTCTTCGAGCAGAAGCTGTTTGATTCAGGCGCTTCAGTTCACGTCAGCAACACCCTTCGCGGCAGAATCCGCGCCTGTCCGCCGCCCGAGTCTGCTCAGGGCGCTTCCCCCGCTTCTTTCGTTCCCATCTTCGAGCGAACCCCCCGTCTGCCGCCGAGTTTCCACCCTATTTTCCTGAATGCACATAGAAGCATGGTTTGGAGATATCTGGGCAAGGTGTAATTCTCTACAAAGCGCTTATTGTGGGTCCAGATTCTTCTCGTATGATAGGCCAACGCGAAAGTCACATTGTAGAGGCTGATCCCTGGAATCAACCGCCACCAGCCTGTTCTCAAGAGAAGCGCGATAGACCATCTCGGCATAAAGGTCGTCAGCTGAATAAGGCTGCGCATCTTGACGAAAAGGTTGCTGTCTTTACCCGTGGCTTTCAGGAAGGGGCATTCCTCAGCCGCCTCTTCAATCCGCTCGACGTCCTCGGACGTCAACACCCCCTCGGCCAGGCCTATGTCTACAATCTCTGTCCGGGGATAATACCGCATGAATCCCACATACGGCAGATCCACCCGATTCTCATTGTAGAATTCAACGAGTTCCAGAGCCTCTTCAATGCTCTGCCCCGGGATTTCGAGGATGTTCCCTGTCGACAAGAAAATACTCGACTCACGTATCAAGTGCACCGCTTTCGTGACCTGCTCCCTGCTCTCCCCCCCCGCCTGAGCTTGGTCCGTTTCGTGGTCTCATTGATCGTCTGAATCCCGATATTGACCTCCCGGCAGTTTGCCTTCTCTAGCATTGCTACCGTTTCCGGCGTGATATACTTCGGATACGCCCAGCAAAAGAAGGGTTTACTGATCTTCCGCGCATACTTGTCGGAGAACTCTTCAAGCCAGTCCATGTGATCGACAAAAATCTCATCCCAGAACTGGACTGTTTCGAAGGGGAATTTCTCGTGCGCTTGCTGCAGCTCGGCGATCACATTGTCAACAGACCTACGCCGTTGCCACCGCCCCAAGCCGCGGTACATCCGCTTATACAGATTGTTGTTACAGAAGGTACATGCGTAGACGCAACCGCGAGAGGCGGCTGTGCTATACCTCCGTCTATGGAAAGCAGGGACCTTCTCATAGTAGACGCCTTTGTCGGGAAACGGCAGAATGTCAAGGTCGGGGATAGGAGGACGCACCGAGTTGGAAACGACTTCGCTCCCTTTTCGGAACCAGAGATTTGGGAAACTGAAATCGCGGTCGCCATTGGCCAACGCATTTGCCAGTTCGACCATCACCTCGTCGCCTTCGCCAACGACCAGGTAATCGACCTCAGGTCTCTTGATCACCCGTTCAGGAACGGAGGTGGCGTGAATTCCGCCAAAGACCGTCAGGATATCTGTTTGCGCCTTAAGCTTGCCGGCTACCCGCAACGCCGTCGCGTAATTGTCGGTTACCACGGAGAATGCGGCCAAGTCGAGGTTGGCGTTGAGCATGTCCTCGATAAGAAGATCCTCGATGTTCAGGAGTCTGCGCAAGCGTTCGTTATACACGACGCCGTCGTTGCACAGTTTGGGGTCCATAAACACTTCGGTCTCATGTCCCGCCAACTTCAGGCCTGCGGATAAATACTCCACGCTCAAATGCTCGAAGGCCTGAACGTAGAAACCTATCTTCATTGCTGTCCTTTCCGCACGCGCGTGCAAAAGGGGGAGGCGGCGATCAGGCGATGCAAGGAGGACTATGGGATCTGCCTCAAGACCATACTCTCGTGGGAACCACACGTCCCCCCCTCTTTTGTCAGAATGTAACAAACAGGGGGAGTGGTGTCAAGACGATTCGGCGCTGAGCTCCCCAACACCCTTGGGCGAAACACATCGATTTGAGAACAGCAGAAGGAACCGAATCCATCTCCGCCTTTGCCAAGCATTTCCAGGCAGCTCACGCAAACGGGCCGTTGCCTGGCTCGAGACGGAAACCTCTTCACCGGCCGCCTGTCATGCCCCTGGCCACAGGACGCCAGCCGTCTCGTGTCCGCTTTCGGCCTGCTCTTCCGCGCTTCCCATGCCCTTGCGACAACACAAAATGACTGATAAGATGGATCTTGTTAAGGGGCCTGCACCGACCTCAGCGACACCTGAAAGGAGGTCCCAATGAAATTGCTTTTTATCTGCAGTGAACTTGACCTTCGGCTGGGCCACGCCACCACTTCAGGATGGTGGCAACTCTTCAAAGGTCTGAGCGAACTTGGTCACGACGTCATCGCCGTTCCTTATGCGGGAACGCCCATTGAATCGCCCTGGTGGCGCGTTTATCCAAATCCCTGTGAGTATGAGGGAAAGGCGTATGGTCTTGTGAGGAACTTGATGGGCCAGACGACCATGCCCTCCGGAGGGTGGGGATCAAAAGTGTCCAAGACGGTCGTCGACACGTGGATACGGCCCCGCTGGGAGAACCATCTCGCCAGCTTGTTGACGAAGGAGCAAGGCGTTGACGCCGTCGTGTTTTGCTCGATTCCCACCCATCACGTCAAGGGCGTGCCTGATCGGCTGCGCGCGCGGTTCCATGTCCCCTTCTACTACTACGACGGGAAAGCCCCGTCCACGCTCCCCCGCTTCGCCGTCGACAACGTGGAACGGCGTCTCTATGCGGACGACTGCCAACTTGGCGAGTACGAAGCCTGCTTTTCCAACTCGCAGGGTGCGGCCGAAGACCTCAAGCTCTTGGGGGCGAAACGTGTCGAAACCGTGTACTGGGGCGTGGATCCGGAACTGTATGCACCGCTGACTGTGGACCAAGACCGCGATGTGCTTTTCATTGGGACAGGCGCGGAGGGCCGAGGCTCGTGGGTGGACGCCATGCTTGTCCGTCCAAGCCGCGAGCTGTCGGATAAGCAGTTCTTCGCGGCAGGCAAAGGGTATGCCCACGAAATGGGCGCCGTACGTTTGTTGGGCGCGACGCCGTTCAGTAGACAGCGCAACCTCTGCTGCAAGAGCCGGATCAATCTCAACATTGCCCGCGATGCGTTCGCTGAAGTGCCGGCGTCATCCACTTTGCGCCTGTTTGAGTTGGCTGCTATGGGTTGTTGCATTGTGACCAATCCATTGGCAGGTCTTGACGCCTGGTTCGAAGCAGGGCGTGAACTGGTCGTTGTCCATTCGGCGGACGAGGCTGTGGACGTATACCGTGGCCTGCTTGCCGACGAAGCGGAGCGCCGCTCCCTCGGAGAAGCCGCGCGCAGGCGGGTCCTCCATCAGCACACCCATCGGCAACAGGCCAACCAACTCGTCCAATACTTGCAAGGGACTTGAAGGTGGTTTTCCACAAGAACGGCGCCGCCTGGGCCGACGTTAAGGTGCGTCTCCCTGTGGGCGCGGGCGTCTTTTATCCTACGGAGCCGCATTAAGTTAGATGCAACTAACACGGTGAGTTACGCTGCCATTGGTTTCTTTGACGAACCCGAACGCGCAAGAGCGGAAAGGCTTCTTCCACCGGAGGAAAAGCCCTGAAAGGTACGCGCCATGAATACGGCAACGGAAGACTATCTTACCAGGGAGGAGGAGCAGATTCTTCTGAGAATCGGGCGGGACACCCTTGTTTCGTGGGTGCATCGAGGAGAGGTTCCCGCCCTCGAGCAGTATCCCCTGACGCCTGCGCTGCGTGAGAAACATGCCGCTTTCGTGACCCTGCGAGAGCGTGGTCAGCTTCGGGGTTGCGTGGGGTATACCGCCAACATCGAGCCTCTCGCCAAAACCGTTCAGGAGAACACCATAAACGCAGCCACCCGCGACACGCGCTTTCCGCCTGTAGACAGCAGCGAACTCGACGACATCGTTATTGAGATATCTGCACTCACTCCCGGTGACGCGCCGGAGACTCCTTTCAAGGAGATCCATGATCACAACGAGATAGTGATTGGACGCGATGGTCTGTACATCTCGAAACCGGGCACACGCGGCGGCCTGCTGTTGCCTCAGGTTCCGGTTGAACAACGATGGGGCGTTCCTGAGTTTCTTGCAGCCGTGTGTCGCAAGGCCGGCTACCCCGACTACGCCTGGCAGGAACCTGGCGTCAAGCTTTGCCGTTTCTCCGCTCAGGTATTCTCGGAAAGCGGCGGTCCAAATTCTATAAGCTGAGGGAGCGCCTTTCGGAGAAGCGCTGCCAGCCTGCTCGATGCACGCCGCGCTGTCTCAACAACGCGCTCATGCGTCAATACGGCCGGTCTGCAGCAGTTGTTTGTTACACAAGACACTGCCGCCGTCCGGATCCCGAGGGCTTGGCATTCGGCCATTTCGGGAGCCGTGCTCATCCCCACCACCGTCGCGCCAAGGCCGCGCAAAGCGCCGATTTCCGCTCGCGTCTCGTAGGAAGGCCCATGCATCCAAACGTAGGTCCCTATAGCGTCGCAGCCTTGAAGGACAAAGTCAGCCCTCAATTCCGAAGGGCGCGCTGGCCATCGGTTGCAGGGCCAGACGACGACGCGGTCGATTGCAACCAGACTTCCCGGTTCAAGTTGCAGGACCAAGCCGCCGGCCGCGTTGGTGAATACAACCGTTTTCGCGCCATACTCGCGCATCATAGAAACCGTCTGAACGACCTCGTGCAAAGGGATGCCCTCGTAAAGATGGCGCCGTCCACACTGGAGCACAACAGGCTGGCCGCACGCGGTCCCAAATAAAAAGCGACCTTGATGGCCTTCCATGAGACGTCGGGCTCCGCGCACCGCTGGAAAGGGAATCTCAGCGTCAATATGGTCGAGAAGAGGGGTGAGGTCAATGCCTGTGCCGGCGACAAAACCGACCGTTGCTTCGCTTATGTTTCCCATCGCGCCGGAAGAAACAAGCGCCCGTAAAGACGGAGCGCATAGTCGTCGGTCATGCCCGCCAGGAAGTCCACTGTGCGCCGCTCGAGCGAGTCCTCGGGGTCGCCGGCCAGGCTTTCGGGAAGGGGCGCATCTACGAGCTGACGGTAAAGCTCTCTGACGAGACTGCGGGCTTTGCGCACCTCCCTGTCGATGGCCTCGCAAGGATACACCTGCTCGTATAGATATGCTCGGAGAGCCATCATCGCTTCGCGGGCTTCAACGCTCATATAGATTTGCTTCGTCTCGGTCTCGGAGGTTCCTCTGATAACCGCTCCCACCATGCTGTTGATTCGCGCTGAAGAAGATAACCCTAAGAGCCGGATGGCGTCGCGAGGAAGTTCCTCGATGGTGATAAGCCCGCCCCGGATTGCGTCGTCGATGTCGTGATTCACATAGGCAATGGCGTCTGCGACGCTCACAATATCGCCCTCGAGGGTCGCCGAGCAGCGCATCGGCTTCCCAGAAAGGACGGCTTTACCTTTCGAGTGGTTGGCGATGCCCTCGCGAACCTCCATCGTGAGGTTCAGACCACGGCCTCGCTGTGTCGACTCGAGCTTGTCGACGCAGCGCAGACTCTGCTCCGAATGGTTAAAGCCTTGTTCGTACACTTCATTGAGGGCGGTTTCACCCGCGTGACCGAACGGTGTATGGCCGAGATCGTGGCCGAGGGCGATTGCCTCCGTTAGATCCTCGTTCAAAAGCAAAGCCCGCGCAATCGTTCGGGCTATCTGAGCGACTTCGAGGGTATGAGTGAGCCGCGTCCGGTAATGGTCGTCTTGGGGCGCCAGAAACACCTGGGTTTTCCGTTTGAGTCTGCGGAACGCCTTCGAGTGGAGAATGCGGTCGCGGTCTCGCTGAAAGGCTGTGCGGTACTCGTGCTCGGTCTCAGGGAAAAGACGGCCCTCGGATGCTCGAGCCAGGCATGCATGAGGGCTGAGCGCCCTGCCCTCACGTTCCTCAAGCTGTTCGCGGATAGTCACCGCGCCGCAACTCACTTTCCCAGCGATAGGCGCCGAGCCAATTCTGAGGGCAAGCCCGCCCGGACGATTTTTTCGGTGCAGGCCTCGATGTCGTACTCGACCCGGCAGAACTCGAAAGTCAGCTTGTCGCTGTCAAAAAAACCGAACGCTGCCCGTGGATCGCGATCCCGGGGCTGACCCACGGCCCCTGGATTGATGAAGTAGCGGTTGCTTGCCTGCAACTGGTAGACGTTCTTGTTGCCCGTCGAGTTCATGTTGCCCGTCTCGCTGAATAGAGAGGGACGGTGACTGTGGCCAAAAAAGCAGATGTTGATGTCGCGCCCGTTAAGAAACTCGAGCTGGCGCATGGCGTCTAGCCAGTCGACAATATAGTCGTCCCGGCTGCTCGGGGAACCGTGAACGGCAAGACACGATCCATTGAAACGAATCTGCTCGGGCGCCGACGAGAGCCAGGTGCGGTTGTCTTCCCTGATCTGCTCGAACTGCCACTCGATGGCCCGTTTGGCTGCAGCGCGAAAAAACCAAGGGTCTTCCAGCCCGCACACCGCGGCGTCGTGGTTGCCCATAACCGTGGGTATCTCGCGGGCCCGAACAATATCGATCACTTCATTTGGATTGGCATTGTAGCCGGTGAGATCGCCTAAGCAGATGATACTGTCGGGTCTGCGCTTGTCAATTTCCCTGAAAACAGCCTGCGTTGCTTCAAGGTTGGCATGCAAATCAGCAATAATTGCAATGACCATCGAATTCCCTGTTCACCGGGGTGTTTCCTGCTCCCGGCGACGCTGTTTCCCAACGGATAACCGCAGGCTGCTTTTTTTCACCTAGCATTGCCTTTCGTTCCGCCACACATTGTACCTGCTTGCGGGTCTCGCGCGGCGGCGCCGCATCACTTGGTGCAAGTTAATACATTCTGTCAGCGGCAACCTCAACAACCCTCTCGGACAATCCCGAGGCTCGGCGCAATCTCCCGCCCCACTGACAGAACCTCGTTTTTACGG
>CAZBQH010000482.1:0-2029 GCA_964493915.1 uncultured Nitrospiraceae bacterium | reverse complement strand
CCCCGAGAGTGCAAGTTGGCGAAGGTGAAATCGAGGGTGACATCGAGCTCCGATTAGTTCCCGCCGCGGGCGTTTCGGGCCGCGTATACGAAAAGGTCTCAGAAAAACCGATTCCCGGCCTGTACGTAGCTGCCCGGGCCGAAGGGCTCTTCCCCATGTCAACTGTAAAGACTGGCCCTGACGGCTCGTACGCCATAACCGGCATGGGTCCGGGGGACTACCAAGTCTTCGTTGTATCCCCAAACCTCCGCTTCGCACCGGCTGCACGACTGGACAATGAAGCTTCTATCACCCTCGAATCAGGACAGACACTCGAGGGACTAGACTTTGGGCTGTCGTTCGGCGCCATAATTCAGGGCTACGTACTTAACGGGGGTGGAGCCCCGGTCTCCTACGCGGATGTCACCATCAGCACAGCGGAAGGTGGACGCCTCCGCATGGAAAAGACCGATGACCATGGTTATTTCGCGGTGGCAGGCCTTACTCCCGGCGAGTCGCTTATGTTGGAGGCGCGAAAGCTGGGCTCGGTCACTCCAGAACCGGTATCCGTAGACGTACCCACGCAAGGCTCCTCCGGCGACGTAACCTTGGTTGTGGTGCCTGGAGCGATAATCCAGGGGCAAGTGATCCGCAGTTCAGGTGCGCCGGTCGAAAGCGCGCCAGTATACATTACAGCGCCTTCTGCATCCTACCTGCGTGTGAACGACGTACAGTCCACCGGCAGCGAAGGCACTTTTATGTGGGACGGATTGCCCCAAGGCGAATATAAGGTAGGAGTGATTGCCAGAGGTGCCAACGAGGGGGCGCCCCCCCCAACGGCCGACGTAAGCGTGGCATCGGGCGAACAGAGCAGTCCCGTGAAACTGGTCTGGGACGGTGTCAGCGGCGAAGAGACGTCTCTCGCGGCTGGTGAAACCGGGAACCGTGCGATTCGTGGCCGAGTGACCGACGACCAGGGAAACCCAATCTCCGGAGTGGATATAAATGCCCGCGCGGCATCGGGATACGCCCATACCACCAAATCACTTTATGATGGCACCTTCGAAATCGCGGGAATTGCGCCAGGCACCTATTCGTTACTCGCGTTTCACCGGGATTACGCATCTCCGGAACCGCGTGAGGTCCAAGCCGGCGACAACAACGTCGCATTGGTGCTTGAGCCTCCTGCAAGGGCCTCCGGACAGGTCTTTGACGCGGCTACCGGCCAGCCGATTCAAGAATTCGAGCTGGCACAGGTTTCCACAAGGTATCTCGAGCGGCAGTCCTCTCTGGCCGGGCTGGGGTGGCAGCGCGTCTTCGATCCGGAAGGGCGTTTTACCGTCGATATAAGGCGTAGCCGCGATCCCCGCGTACTCATCGCGCGGGCGGACGGGTATGCGCCCGAGCAGCTGCTCCTGGGCGAAATGGCTGCTGGACAAAAGATTACGAATCTCGTGTTCCGCCTGAAGTCCGGGGCCGTTGTGGAAGGCGCCGTGCGCGATGAGGCAGGCCAGGCGATTTCAGGAGCGTCCATTTTCCAGGGTCGCCAGGAACGCCGAGGGGCTGCTCTTGCCCGGTCGGACGCGCAAGGCGCCTTTCGTGTCGAGGGTCTCGAAGCGGGAACCGTCGAGTTGACCGCCTATCATCCTTCCTATGCTCCCCAAGCAGTGACGGTGAACACGCGACTCGGCGCCGTCACAACGGCGGAATTCGTGCTAAGTCTCGGAGGAACCGTCGAGGGATTTGTCATGAAAGGCCACCAGCCGGTGAGCAAGCAAATGGTCTCCATCACTGTGGAGGACAGACACGAAAATGTCATGACCGATGCAAACGGGTATTATGTTTTCGAGTGCTTGCCCGGTGGGGTTGGCACGGTGACCGTTATCTTGCGTGGTCAGGCGAGTACTGGTCCGCAATTCTTGCGCGCACAACGGTCCGTCATTATTGCTGACAACAGTGTTACAAGGGCCGACTTCGAGTTCTCAAGCGACGATGCTGTTGTCGAAGGCGTCGTGACCGTCGAAGGGGCGCCCGTTTCACAGGCTTATGT
>CAZBQH010000481.1:0-2111 GCA_964493915.1 uncultured Nitrospiraceae bacterium | reverse complement strand
TCGTTCACGTCGGCCGGCGTAAGCAAGCGCTCGATACCCTCCGCCCGCTCCTCGTTGACGTAGGCCCCGCCCTGGGCGATACCCCAAGGCGGTTGAACTCAGAACTGCCAGCCTTCGGTCGTCATAAACCCTTCCAAGTTAGTCCATTGTACGGAAAAGTGTTTACAGACATTCGGGATTCGCGCTGCATTGTCTGGCCCCCTTTCCTCCGTGACCACACATCCGTTTCTTGCCTTGGCGGAGGCTATCAGGAACGGGTCTGCGACAGGTGTGCCCTTAAGCAGTTGTTTCGCTCCCACGAGTTGGCGAAAGTGAGGAACTGCAAATATAGTTCCCACGATTCGGGTTTCCTCCTCTGTGGGCATCAAGAAAATATCCTTGTTCCGAGCGATCCAGTCAACGAGATGTTTGGGTGGGTCGCCACGGTCCAGCTCGTTTCGAACCTCACGGGCCGAGAGGATCTGGCCCGTGTTAACAGCGGAGTCGAACTGTTCCCAGAAGGTTGGAAAGGTCGTAGGGAAGTAGTGTCCAATGACGATGAAGCTGCTCGTATCGAACACATAGATCATGTGTGGGCCTCGTGCGCGACCGCAAAACGCTCAAGGCCATGCAAATTCTTGGCCTTGACGTTCAGGTAGTCGGCCAACTGTTGCCGGGAACATCGCCCCTGATAATACCGCTGAAATGCAAGGGTCAAGAACTTCTGTCCCAAGTACGCTGATTGTGTCGAGTAGTAATTTCCGCCATTGCCTCGTCGCCCGGCCTCCGCTTCGGCTGTCCAGGCTTTTGCCTTCTGCTCGTAGTGCCTGCGACTTACCAGCCCCCTGTCCAAGGCGCGGCGGAGTACGGCTTCGCGGCTGACGCTGTATCGGCCTGCAATATCATCGACGACTGCGTCATTCGTGAAATCGTACCGGATGAATCTTGTGAAGTCTTCGTTCGGTATCAGGAATTCTGCGGCAAAGGCATTACAGAAAATCTCAATGTCTCTGGCGACTCCCGATAGGGTCTCCACAAAGGACGTGTCTCGAAATGTGATGCCGTTCGCATCCAGAAGAATATGGGCCAATTCGTGAAATAGCGAGAAGACCTGGCGCGTGAATGGGGTGCTGTTGTTCAGATAGATAATCGGGAACTCGGTGTCGGTGAGAGAGAATCCGGAAATCTCGCGCTGTTTTATCGAATCTTTGAAAACATAGATGCCGCTGTCTTGCAATGCGTTGCGCCATTGTGTCAGGGCTTCTTCGGCCCCCCTCCACTGGAACTGCCGGGTGAGGGGAACCCCCAGGCAGGCTCGCACCTCGGCCGCCGCGGCCTGTATATTGGTTTGTGGACTCAGTGCTGTCTTGGCGACAAGCCTCGTCTTGGCCGGATTGACACCGTCGTGCAACTCGTGAAGGGCGAGTTGCATCGCCTGGGCTTTCCTTATAGCGAAGCGCGTATCGGGATCGAGCGACCGAAGTCGGGATTCCGGCAGAATCCGAAAAGCGTCTTGCGGCTTCAACTCCGACGGGGGACTGGGGAAGAAAAAGACCGCAACCGGGCGATGATACAGCCGATAGGCTAGATGCTCGAGTTGTACATATGTGGGAGCGCTGTCTCCAGACTCCCATTCCCCAATATCTTCCGGGCGCTTCTTGAGAGAGCGGGCGACGTCATCTACGGATAAGCCAGCTATCCGTCGAGCCCACAAGAGCACTTCAGGGTTGATACCGGTTACGGGCTGTCCCATTTTCAGCTCCGTCGTTGTATACCACGTACATTTCCAGCATAACCGACAAGGAGGTCAAAATCCAGCGCTTGTCGCATCAGTTACGGCCTACTGAGATCAGGTTTTCACAAATCCACCATAATCCGCCCGTGCTTTTTCTTCCCGGCCCTAAGCAGAATCTGGCCTTCGTTCACGTCGGCCGGCGTAAGCGAGCGTTCGATACCCTCCACCCGCTCCTCGTTGACATAGGCCCCGCCCTGGGCAATAAGGCGACGCGCCTCGCCTTTCGACTTGCACAGTCCGAGTTCTGCCAGCGCATCGACCAACAGAATGCCGGCATCGGCCTGTGCAGCGGTTATGGTCAATGTTGGAATACCAAATTGGGACTTCTCAATCTCCC
>CAZBQH010000480.1:0-38849 GCA_964493915.1 uncultured Nitrospiraceae bacterium | reverse complement strand
TGCGGGGAGAGCCGGTACGAGCCGCGATGCGCTCATCGAGCTCAACCATCTGACCGATCCAGACCACCTTGTCGCGGGCCAGAAGCTTAAGATCCCTCGCTAACGGGACGCAGTCCTCTGCGTCCGACGTGTTCGGCCCCGCCATGGGGCCTGCGTTTCAAGTTGATCAGGGCGGACCTCGGTCTTGTCAAATGTTTATCACACGTGATAATTCTTCGGACTCTTGGCTAATCTGCTCAAGTTACGATCAGCTCAACGGGGTGCGATCCGGTGCGAAATCCCATAATTCGCTGTACTATTTGCGCCAGAAGCGGGATCGGGCCCCGATAGGGAAGTTGGCACGGATCCTGCTTACTGCTATATGTGCGTCAGAAGATTATGATGTGTGACGGAGGCGAGGGAAGCTGTTAAGGGCTCCTCGACGAGAAAAGGAAGGAATAAGGAGCATGAAGAAAGAAATCAGATGGTTTTTGAGCGCCTGCCTGGCTGTTGCGTTGATCGGCGCAGCAGGACAGGCCGGAGCCACTCCTACTGTGGATGGCGCCATAAACGACTGGTTGTTATCCACCAACGACCTGTCGCTAGACTCAAGCGGCAACGAGATATTGTGGACTGCAGAGCACCCCGGGAACTCTGCTTTTGGGCCGGACTTTTTCGTGGGACAGTACCACGTGGAGGACAACCAGACGCTAACCAGCGGGGCGGCAGGAGGTCAGAACTACGACCTTGAAGCATTGTACGTCTCCTGGGACCTTGACACGGAGACAATGTACGTAGCGATGATAACGGGGTTTAACGTTGAGGGCGAGGACGGGATGGGCAATCCTAATCTTCCGCTCTATGACGTGGGTGACGTTGTCCTGTACTTTGACAGCTACGCTACCGCTATTCGGATCGACCCGGATTCCAGCAACAATCCGCCTGGTTATTCATATGGGTCTGACCCATATAATGAGGACCGGGAGTACAATGATCTTGGTACCGGCGGCGGAGCCGACGGAAGCTTCTATAGTTGGTCTGCGGATGTTTATAACGGCGTCACCACATGGGAAAGCGTATGGGTGCCGAGCTTTCAAAGTGCGGCCGATCCATACCGTGCTGTCGATGGTTCTAAGGTGGAAAATGGGGCTTCTGTTGCCTACAGGAACGATCCTGGCAGCGGTGACCACAACATTGTGGAACTGAGTTTTACGATGAATTCCGCTCAGGTGGCATTCTTTCAGAATGGCGGAACGCTTGGTGCTCATTACACAATGGAGTGTGGTAACGATCACCTCGACTTCAGTCGTACGGTTAAGGGGTCTTTCCCGGTTCCCGAACCCGCCACGATGGTTCTGCTTGGGCTTGGGATGGCCGCGCTGGTGGTCCGGAGGCAGTTGCGCCGGAGTTAATACCCAGACACGCTAAGGCTTTCCCTCGACACATCTTTCGGCCGCTGCGCTTCTCGAAACAAGAGGCGCGGCGGTCGTGTTTGTTATGGGCTTAGTTACGATGAAGTCTAGCTGGAGGCGGGGGCGGCAGGCCCAACAAAAGGGCCCGTGCATTCTGCGCCAGGGTGGACACGGTTCAGCCTCATGTGCGCAAAAGTTTGTCATGCGTGCGTAATTGTTCACGCTTGTACGCCGTTCCCAAGGCGTCCCGGCTCCTATTTTCTGCGTTATCTCGTTGATGCATAAGAGCTTAGCGCGATCAGGCTATTCCTGGAACAAAACTTGCTTCTCCTTGTAAGCAATGACACGCAAAAACACGGTACTTGCTGGGTCTCGATAGTAAGGCACATAATGATACGTTTGCAGCGGCTCTCGAGGCCTACGGGCTATCGCATACGCAGCCTATGCGGGCGCACTCGCGTGCTTCGGGCGCCGCTGGGGGGCCGCCAGTGACCACGACGCAAATGGACGCCACGGCGTGGGACCGGCTTAGCCGCGTCGGGCTTGATGAATCCGACACGGCCGCCGAGGGGAAAGGGTTGAGTCTTTTTGTCTTTATCGACGCCTTGGGCTGGGAGCTGGTCCGGCGGCACGGCTTTCTCGACGACCTACTGCCTACGCGTGCGCCCCTCGAGACGATTTTCGGCTACAGTTCGACCTGCGACCCGACGATCCTGACGGGCGTCCTCCCGCGCGATCACGGCCACTTCGCGTTTTTCGCCTACGACCCCGCCCGGTCGCCGTTCCGCTGGTATCGCGCGTTCAGCGTGCTCCCGCGCGCCCTGACGTCGCGCGGACGCGTCCGCCACTGGATTAGCCGCGTCATGAGGCCGGTCCATGGCTACACGGGCTATTTCCAGCTCTACAACATGCCGTTCCGCTACCTCCGCCTCTTCGACTACACGGAGAAGCGCGACCTCTATGGTCCCGGCGGCATCAACGGGGGGCAGCCGACGCTGTTCGACGGGCTCCGGGAACGCGGCACGCCGTTCTATCTGTCCGACTGGCGGGCGAACGACGCCGCCAGTCTCGCGGGACTCGACGAGGCTCTCGCGTCGCGGCCGGTCTTTGCCTACCTCTACCTCGGCGGACTCGACGGCGTGCTCCACGCTCACGGGACGCAATCGCCCGAGGCCGCGCAGAAACTGGCGTGGTATGAGGCGCAACTCCGGTCGGTTCTGGCCCAAGCCCGGCGCCGCTATGACGAGACCCGCCTGTTTGTCTTTTCGGACCACGGCATGACGGACGTCGCCGACACTTGCGACCTCATGGCGCGCATCAACGCGCTGGGCCTGCGGTTTGGGGTCGACTACGCCGCCGCCTACGACTCGACCATGGCGCGGTTCTGGTTTCTCCAGCCCGGCGCGCGGGAACGCATCACCGCCGCCCTCGACGCCGAGCCGCGGGGCCGCATCCTGAGCGACGCCCAACTCGCCGCGTGGGGCTGCGATTTCCCCGGACGCCGCTACGGCGAGCTGTTCTACCTGCTCGACCCCGGCGTACTGCTCTGCCCGAGCTTCATGGGTGAGCGGCCCTTGGCCGCCATGCACGGCTATGCGCCGGACCACAAGGACTCGACCGCGGCGTTCCTCGCGAGCGTCCCTGTCGACCCGATGCCGCGCCGCCTCGACGGTCTCTACGGCCTGATGCAGGCTGAAGCCCTGCGCGCGGAGGCCAGCCATGCTGTCTGAATACAAATACATCATCTTCTTCACGGCCTTCTTCACCCTCATCCCCATTGGGACCGTCGCCGCCATCCTGTCGCGCCGGGTCCGCGACTTCGTTTTCATGTTCCTCATCTTCGGCACGACCCAGCCGGGCAGCCTCTTCGGCCTCATGACCGACATCAACTTCCTCAGCCGCGAGTGGTATCGCGGCACGACCCGCGGCATCGAGATCTCCTACCTCGACCTGCTCGCCATTATCCTGCTCGTCAGCAGCATCGTCGCGCGGTTGCGCGAACGCGACCGCCTCTACTGGCCCGTCAGCCTGGCGCCGATGCTCGCCTTCGTCTCCTGGGCCACGGTCAACGTCGTCTTTTTCAGCGAACCCAAGATCTTCGGCGTCTTCGAGCTTACCAAGATGTACCGTGCCGTCCTGCTCTTCCTCGCCGTAGCCTGGTACGTCCGCGGCGCGCGCGAGGTGCGCCTGTTCATTTGGGCCCTCATCGGCACGATCTATTTCGAGGCCGCCTACGCCCTCCGCGACCGCTATTGGTTCGGTTACCACCGCATCCAAGGCACCATCGGCCATCCCAACAGCCTGTCGATGTACGCCCTCCAGACGGTCCCGTTGTTCGTTGTCACGGCCTTCTCAAAGGACGTTACGGCGCGCATGCGCTACGCCGCCCTGTTCGCCTACGGCGCCGCCGCCGTGTGCGTCATCCTAACGATAAGCCGCATGGGCTTCGTCGCACTCATAGGGCTTAGCGGCGTTACCTTCCTAGCCTGCACCGGCATCCAATGGGACCGCCGGAAACTCGCGATGGCTGCGGCGGGCCTCGCGCTCGGGGCCGCTCTGGTCGGCAAGGGGTATCGAACCAATCTTGGCCGTCTCGAGATGGCTAGTTTCGAGGACGAGTACCTGACCGAAGGGCAGGGCCGTGGACAGTATTTCCGTCAAGCGGCGCCCGCGATCGCCGAAAACCCCATCACCGGCGTCGGCCTCAACAACTGGAGCTACTGGATGACCAATAAGTACAACCCGTACTACGCTTCTCGCGGTGATTACATGCGCCCTGATGGGACGAGGTCAACAACCGGCGATCCCCCGGCTCACAACTACTACCTCCTCATGGTCACCGAGCTGGGCTGGCCGGGCCTCTTTCTCTGCCTGGCCCTGCTGTTCACATGGCTCATCAGCAACGGCCTGGCCGTCTTCAACCGGGCCGAAGGACTCCATGCCTACCTGCGGATGGGCGTCGCCCTGAGTCTGTTGGGTATCATGATGCAGAGCTGGACCGAGTGGATCTTTTTGCAGACCCACATGTGGTTCCTGGGGCACACGACCTTGGCCCTCGGCGCGGCCTTGTATTACCAGCGCCAACGCGCCGTAGCCCTCGGGCGCATTCCCAAGAGCAACGTGCTGCGCCTGGAACCGGCCCCGCCCGTGATCAACTATGGATAAAGCGAAGATGGGGCAGATTCTTGCAAGCGGAAGGGAAGAGCAGCGACGGTGAGCCAACGCGTTGAAATAAGCAAACGCCTCGTGCTCATCAATTCCGCCAGCAGCCTGGCCGCCAGGTTCCTGCAGCTCTCCGTCCTTGTCTGGCTTCAACAGTATCTTCTCAAGCGCATCACGCCCGAGGAATACCAGCTCCTGCCTTTGCTCTACTCCGTCATGATGTTCGCCCCGCTCCTCACCACCATCCTCACCGCCGGCCTGGGCCGCTACATCACCGTCGCCTATGCACGGGACGACGACGACGAGGTGACGCGTATCTGCTCGACCATGTTCCCCATTCTGTGCCTTGCGGGACTCGTTTTCCTGGCCTTGGGCTGGACCCTGGCCTGGCACATCGGTAAGGTCCTCAACATCCCTGCCGACCGCCTCTGGGACGCGCGCATCATGATGGGCCTGCTGATGTTCTCCGCCGCCATACGCCTGCCCCTCGCGCCTTTCGGAGTGGGATTCTTCGTCCGCCAGAAGTTTCTGCTCGAAAACGTCATCAGACTCGCCACAGAGTTACTCCGCCTGACCCTGCTCTTTACCCTGCTCTTCGCCATCAGCACGCGCGTCCTCTGGGTCGTCACAGCCGGCGCCGCAGCCGAACTCGTCAACCTCGCCGTCACGCGGGCGATCTCCATGCGCCTGGTCCCTGCGCTGCGCGTCCGGTGGGCGCGTATTCACTGGGGGATTGCTAAGGAGATAACCTCGTTTGGGGGCTGGGGTTTTGCAATTGCTGCGGGTAATACGATACGGGCCGCGCTAGACCCCATTCTGCTGAACACCTATGCCGGTCCCCTTCACGTTACCTGTTACCACCTCGCTACCCTGCCCTTCGAAAAGATGTGGTCCTCTATCGGCATTGCCAAGGGTATGGCGCTGCCATCGCTAACTGCTATGCACGCTGCGTCTTCTCCGGACAGGCTACGGTCGGCATTTCTTCGCGGGACGCGCATTGCCCTTTGGGTTTTCCTTCTGCCCGGACTGGCCCTGTTTCTGTTTTCTTCGAGCATCATCCACCTTTATGTTGGACCGCGCTTCGATCTTGCGATTCCGCTTCTCCAGATGAACTTCCTCGCGTTTGGGGTCTTGATGCCATCAGCGATGTTTGCCACCGTTGCGCAGGCCACAGCCCGCTTGCGAAGTTTCGCACTGTGCGTCGTCGCTACGCACTTATTGAACCTTGGTCTTACCGTTCTTTTTGTGGTCTTTCTTGGATACGGGGCCCTTGGCAGCGTTTTCTCAACTGCTATCGCCTCCGCTGTGTTTTACCCAATGTTTATCTGGCCTCTTGCGAGGAGGGCTCTGGACATCTCCACCCATCGGTGGCTTGGCGAATCGGTTTGGCCCGGCATTCTGCCGGCGCTTGTCGCAATGCCTGCGTTCCTTGGCCTTGCCTTTCTCGTGGGGACACGGACGCTTAGTGGTCTGCTCATTGTCTTGGGGATAGGGTCCTTTATATATGTGCTAGGCATCTATTTCTGCGCAGCGCGTAAAGACGATCGCAGAGACATAATGCAGACAGTCGGTGAAGCTAGAAGGCTTATTCTAGCAGTATTTCACCGAAACACGAGAACAAGAAATGCCGAAGCCGAAATCTGAGGATGCCACCTTGCTGCAAGAGGACTCTCACCGGGTTATGCACGATGTGGAAGTGACACGTCTGGAACCCCTTGGCCGAATGCTCAAAGCTCTCGTTCCCCGGTGCCTTAGAAAACGTGCGCGGTTTACCTTTGTCGCGGGAACCTACTTCGTCCGACTTGTGTGTGGTTACTTCTATGACATGAAACGCTATTACCATGCAGCTTCGAAGGGGGCGGCGGCACTGGGCCTCGGATCAAGCCGAATGAACGAGCTTAGAGCATGGATTCAGGCGGATGTTCACAAGATCGAGAAAGGGCTGTCCTTACACA
Organism: uncultured Nitrospiraceae bacterium; assembly: GCA_964493915.1. Taxonomy (GTDB): domain Bacteria; phylum Hydrogenedentota; class Hydrogenedentia; order Hydrogenedentales; family SLHB01; genus CAZBQH01. Next base: position 32,341 of record CAZBQH010000480.1, on the reverse strand, counting down.
CCCCTCGCCCCGGTTTTGGCCAGGCTGTCGTACATCGGCTTCTCGCCAATTTGCTTGTTTACCAAAGTCATCGTGCGGATGACCGCACAGCAGAAATCGCGGTCCACACCCTCATGGCGTATCGCGAGTTCTCTGAGAGAAACGGACATGATACGGCCTACCTTACGGAAAAGCTGCGGATGCTTACCCCGAAGACCAGTGACTTACAGGACGAAAAACGTGCAGGTGGTGTACTGCGAGTCACAAGAAAGGACATCACTGAAGCCGCATCCATTGATATCGATGGGTTTGTCTGTTCTCGGCACAGCATCAGGGATTTCTCCGAGGATCCAGTCGATGGCGGGCTCATTGAGGAGGCTGTGCGAATCGCTCTAGCGACCCCAAGCGCGTGCAATCGGCAGCCTTGGCGCCTGTACGCCTTTATGCACGAAGATGATGCCCACAGAATCCTAGCTTACCAGGAGGGCAGCAGGGGTTTTGGGGACAGAGCGAAGATCGCGTTGATCGTGACGTGCGATTTGGCGTCGATGTTCTCTTACTGCGAGCGCAACCAGGCCTGGGTAGACGGCGGTATGTTCGCGATGTCGCTGGTGTATGCGCTGCACGCATTTGGATTGGGATCATGTTGCTTGAATTGGTCTGTCGACACCAAAACGGATCGCAGACTGCGAGCAGTAGCACGAATTCCCCAGAACGAGGTGATAATCATGTTAATTGCCGTAGGGCGCCTGCGGGAGGAGTTCTCCGTAGCTCGTTCCAAGCGAAAGCTACTGGGGGATGTGCTTATCTCTCGGGACCTTGATAAATAGATTCTGCTTGGCAGAGGACAGTGGACTCACAAACGGAGACTGAAAACTGATCAGCATATACCGATGGCAATGCGTATTCTCCTAGCCGGGGTTCCCTTTGGATGTGACAATGTCGGGGATGAGGCAATCCTCGAGTGTTCGGTCCGTATGTTTCGGGACGTTGCTCCGGATGCTCAGATTACTGTCAGTACCCGTGACGGGAGCGCAACGGCCGGCAGACTGGGCGTAGACACCTGTGGTCTTTTGGGTTTCTTCGATGATGTTAGCCCACGGGAGACACGTGAGATCATACGTGCGCATGATTCGCTAGTCTGGTGCGGGGCCACCGGCCTTTCGGACTACCCTAACTGTGGAGTACGCTTGCTGGAAATGGCCCATGCCGCAGGCAAGAAGACCATAGTGTGGTGTGTCGGCATGAACACCGACTTGAACCCTGCCGTCTATCGTGTTACGCCGGGCAGAAGACAGCGGCTTCTTCGTGCGATGTCACGCTTCACATGCGGGGCCGTTGATTGTGTCGCGCTGCAGAACAGCATTTGGGACCGCCGGACGCGCCGCAGAATTGCCTCGGCTTTGAACGAGGCAACTTTGGTAGTTGTACGGGACCCTGAGAGCCAAGTAGAACTCAGGCGTTCGGGTGTAACGCGCGATGTGAGCGTGGGCGCCGACCCGGCACTCTTGCTGGAGCCGGTGGAGCTCGCCGGTCTGCGCCTTTCCCCTGGCTTGCAGGAGGTTCTCTTTTCGCAGGAGCCTAAGATAGGGGTCTGTATTTCGGCGCAATGGCCTGTCTCGAATATGGAGAGTATGGCTGTGTGTTTGGACGAGCTGATCTCGGAGAACCAGGCATGGGTCGTCGGTATTCCTATGAATCCACTTACGGATTCCTGCACTATGGCCCGCTTAGCCGGGCTGATGACGCATAGTGACCGTTTTGCGCTATTGACCGGACGCTATCTTCCTGCCGAGATCCTTGCTGTTACATCACGGATGGACGTCGTTGTGAGCAGCAGGCTGCATCTCTTGATGTTTGCTGCAAAGACATATATCCCTTTCGTGGGCATTTCGCGCGGATCTAAAACAGATAATTTCCTGAAGGCATTCGGTCCGAGCACGGCAGGATCGGTGGAGAACTGGAACTGTGACCGGATTCAGAAACAGGTCAGACACGCCTTGACAGATAACGGGTCATTCCGCCTGAAATCCCAGTCGGTTATCGGATCTCTTTATGAAAGACTTGGTCAGGCGAAGGCCCTGGCTAAAAGGGTCATTGCCTTGTGAAAGCGTACAGACAGCCTTTGTGTGAGGCTGGAAGCCGCGAGAAACACATGGTGATATTCGAAATGAATAAGCCGCTGATGGCATGCGGGGATCAAGCTGAGGTCCACCGCCAAACCTAGAACTGCGAGCATTAGGGAAGGGAGATGGGTGGGATAGTTCACGAGATCATGCCTAGTGAGACGGCCTTTTGGTCGGCCGAGTGTGATGCAGGCTATCGTATCTGACAACGTACCACAAACTACAGAGGTGCATGCCATGGAAAGAGAAGTAGGTCCCATGCCTGAGGACTTGATCATTCATGTATATGCAGTGTGCTGGAATGAAGAGAAGATCCTCCCGTACTTCCTTCGCCATTACAGTTCCTTTGCGGAGAGAATTGTGGTGTACGATAACAACTCGACCGACGGGTCGCAGGAGATCGTCAGGAAGTGGCCGAAGGCGGAGTTACGTACTTTTGATACCGGTGACACGTTTGACGATGTGGTGATTACGGAAATAATGAACAAAGGCTACAAAGAGTCGCGAGGGAAAGCAGATTTTGTCGTCGTGGTCGCTACTGACGAGCTTCTTTGGCACCCGAATATGAAGAGAATACTGTTAGAGTACAAGCGTTGCGGGGTAACATTGCCGAAGGTTCAGGGCTACGATATGGTTTCCTGGCGTTTCCCTCGTGGTCAGAAGCAGATAACGGGCCTTGTTGTTCGGGGTCGCGAAAACCCATGGTATGCAAAGAGGTGTATCTTTGACCCAGCCGTTGATATTAACTTTAATCCTTGTTGTCATACTTGTTCCCCGGCAGGAGATGTCATCGAAAGTGATGTTGCGGATCTGAAAGTCCTGCATTACCATTACCTGGGGTATTGGCACATCGTGAGGAAGCACCGGTTGCGGGGGAGAAGATTGTCAACTTGGAACCGGATCAATCACAAAGGCAGACAATTCAGAGCAGGGCCGCTTCTGATTCTGGCGATGTTTCTGTCGCGAACGGCTGATGCCTTCGACGTTTTCAATGGCAAACAGTCGTGGCTGTCAAAGGTTTTGAGGCCCTCGGTAGGGTGGGCTAAAACACGCGTACGCAGAGCAATGCGCTGCGCGGGCAAGGAGGTGTAGTGTGTGTTGGCCTGGTGAGCATTAGCATAGTGTACGTTAATATGAGTCATACGCTTCTTCGGAGTCGCATCAAATGGGTATGAGAAGGAGATACGAGGGTGGATTGTTAAGCACGGCCCCGGGTTGTGGGCTATACTGAGATGGGCAAAGGCTCGGGTGAGGGGCAGTGTAGCCTTCGTACATGGGCGGCGGTGGCGTCAGGCAGAGAAAGCGTACTTCCACTTGCTTGATGGTTACGCAAGATGCCGCCATGATTTTTTCTTCGTGCAGGTCGGTGCCAATGATGGCATTTACAATGATCCTATGTACGAACGGGTAAGGGCAAATGGTTGGCATGGTGTCCTGATCGAACCACAGCCGGACGTGTTTACGCGCCTCAAGCTCAACTACGAGGGGTGTTCTGGACTAGTGTTTGAGAATGTCGCCGTCACAAGCGACCCGGGTCTCGTCACTCTCTACCGGCCTAAAGGGGGGAGCCACACAGGGATTGCAACCGTCCTGCCTGATCGAGGGGACATGAAGGGCCTTGAGCTTGAAGAGATGGAAAGGATTCAGGTACCTGCCCTTCGGCTCAATACTGTATTACACCGTCACCTTCCAAAACGCTGGGATCTTCTTCAGATAGACACTGAGGGCTATGATTTCGAGGTCATAAAAATGGTTGAGTTCGATGTAACGGCGCCGGCGATTGTTGTTTATGAACATAGGCACTTGTCGCTGGTTGATCGCTGGCGATGCCGTCGCTTCTTGAGGAAGCGAGGTTACAGCGTTGTTGCCACTATGGAACGTGATACTGCGGCAGTACGTAAAAGCGTCTTGGAGGAGAGGTAGACATGACGAATAGCACACAGACCACTGTAGTAACTGCGTGTGACAACCGGTACTTTTGGGGTGTTTTCATGTTGGTTTCGTCGCTTCGCCTGAATGGTGTTCGGAGCAGAATCAACGTGGTTGGACGCCAGTTTGGACAGGACCAAAAGAGGGCCATCATGCAATTCGAGGGCGTTAGTTACATTGAGAGTCCGGCAAGTACCATTTTTGCCCAGGCAGACAAACCGGAGGCCCTTAGAACCGGGTTTGGAACCGACTACGTAACCTGGATTGATGCTGATTGCATTGCCCAAGGTGACATATCAGACCTTCTTCTACCTGCCGTTCCAGACACGCTCATGATACGGTTTCGCAGTAGGCAAGAGAACAGGCTGCGGTTTGGCAACCGCAACCAACTAGGGGACATCCCAGAGGATGTTCGGGCACAGTGGTGCGAGGATGTTGCCGAACGGGTAGACTCTCGGATAGAAACGACGGTCGTGACGAATGCATTTACACTTCCTAGTCGTTGCGCAACATTTGTGGCGCGATGGGAGACACAGATCTGTAAACTGGTTGAAAAGTATCGTGCAGCCTGGCCTTTGGCATATCGCCATTCGTCTGGCCGTGGTTTGAGTGATGAGCTTGTACTGAATTCGCTTCTGGCTTTCGCTGAGGATGTGCCTGTTACAAGCACATTTCAACTCGACAAGCGAAAAGACGCTTTTCTTGTGCATCTCAGCCTTACCCCGAAGCCATGGGAAAGATGGACAGTCAGAACGCTTAAACACTACGATCGTGTTCTTGCGCTCCTCGAGCAATGTCGACGGGAGGGCATCGCCATACCGGGCCTGCCTCCTTGGCCTCTGAGACGTCACTGGCGATGGTTGGCGAGAACTGATGCGCGCTTTCGAAACATAGCTGAACGACTTGGCCGTAAAGTACTCCCCAGGTGAGCCTTACCATGGAGACTGCATAATACTTCATAATACTTAATATAAAAGGGCTCGCGAGAACCCTTTAGATTCCGAGCCGTTCCGTCCGCTCTGATTGGGGCGGGACGGAGACGGCCATCCTTGAGACGCGCAAGGGGCTGATGGCACGCGGCCAGGGGGGGGAGGTGGTGTGTTCGAACGCGCTGGCGGACCGGGACGAGGAGGAGATTGAGGGGGTGCCCCTCCGGCGGCTTTTGCCGAGAAGGAAACCATGGTGATTCGGTGTGTTCGTAGATGATGGATATCTGCCACATCCCTCGCCGCTTCGTCCGTTCTGATTGGGGCGGGACGGAGACGGCGATCCTCGAGACGTGCAAGCGGCTGATTGCGCGCGGGCACAGAGCGGAGGTGGTCTGTTCGAACGCGCTGGCGGAGCGGGACGAGGAGGAGATTGAGGGCGTGCACGTGCGGCGGTATCCGTACTTCTACCCCTATATCGGGTTGCGCGCTGATGTGCGGGCGCAGATGGACCGGGTGGGGGGGAACCTCTTCTCGTTTTCGCTGATGCGGGCCCTGATGCGGATGCCGGATGTCGATGTGTTCCATGTCCATACAACTCGCCGGCTGGGTGGCATTGTACGGGCCGTTGCGCGTAAGCGCGGCGTTCCCTATGTCGTTTCCCTACACGGGGGCTGGTTCGACGCGCCAGAGGAAGAGTTTGAGCGACAGGTCACACGTACGAAGGGGGCCCTGGAATGGGGGAAGGTCCTTGGCTGGTGGGTCGGGTCGCGGAAGGTCTTGGACGACGCAGGCGCGATTATCTGCGTGGGCGGCCGCGAGGCCGAACTGGTCCGCGAGCGGTTTCCCGGCAAGAGGGTCGAGTACCTGCCCCACGGCGTCGACGCGGCCCGTTTCGAGCACGGAGACGGCGTCGGCTTCCGGGCGGCACATGGGATTGGACCGAAGGACCGGGTGGTACTCAACGTAGCGCGGATCTCCACGCAGAAGAACCAGTTGTTGGCGGTCCGTGCGATGCCGGAACTGCTTCGCCGCGACCCGCATGTCCGGCTCGTGCTGATCGGTCCTGTGACCAGCGAGGCTTACCTCGAAGAGATACACTCTGAGGCAGCAACTCTTGGCGTGGCCGAGCGGGTGGCTATCATACCAGGGTATCCACCCGGCGACCAGCGCCTCGTCGACGCCTACCATGCGGCGGACGTGTTCTTGTTGCCGTCGGTGCATGAACCTTTCGGGATCGTGATACTGGAGGCCTGGGCGGCGAACCTGCCCGTGCTGGCGGCGAAGGTCGGCGGGATTCCTTATTTCGTCGAGGATGGCAAAGACGGGGTTCTATTTGACCCGCATTCGACGGACGACCTGGTCCGGGCTTACGATGCACTGGGCTCATGCGATGTCCGGGGCATGGCGGCTGCCGGCAAGGAGAAGGTGTTGCGGGAGTACACGTGGGAAAGGGTCGTCGACCGGCTGCTGAAAGTTTATGAAGAAGTGGTTACTTCACCTAGTGCCTCAAGGTGGCAGATGTCATGAACATGCCTGCACCGAACACTGTGTCGGATCAGGCGATGGCGATGGTAACATTGGCATGCAGGCGTGACCTGGACCGATGCCGCCTCCTTAAGGAAACGATCTCCCACTATGTAGTGCCGCGATTGCGTCACTATATAGTCGTTGATCGGCGTGATGCTCGCGCTTTCCGTCCTTTGCGCGATGCCTATACGGAGGTCCTGTATGTCGAGGATCTCTTGCCTTGGTGGATTTTCAGGCCTCCAGGCTGGAAGCACTGGTGGGCCAGTTTGAAATCGCTACCGGTACGAAACTGGATTCTGCAGCAGCTGGTTAAGCTCGCCGTCCCTCGGTTTCTCTATGAGCCCGTACTTATGTATGTGGACACAGACGTAGCTTTTGTCAAGTCCTTTAACCCGTACAGCCTGTTGCGCAATGGTCTGGTGCCTTTGCTACGCGTGCCAGGAGCCAACAATGTCCCGATGCACAATCCGTGGCATCGTACAGCGGGGAGGCTTTTGGGGCTTGCACCTAGTGACTACTATGGTTCCTCGCATATTGGAAACCTTATTATGTGGGTGCGTGAGCACGTTCTGCAGCTTCAGGAGCATATTGAGAGCATTACGGGGAAACCGTGGCTCGTGGCATGCAGTCGGCGGCTGCACCTTTCTGAATACATTCTCTACGGCGTATTCGTGGAGCATATTCTTGGCCAGCGGGCGCGACACTATTTCGAGGACCGGGTGATTTGTCTGGGACATTGGGGAGAACGGCCGATGACAAAGGCAGAAATAGCCGACTTTCTTGCCGGCGTGAAGGACTGGCAGGTAGCTGTAATGATTTCGTCGAAAGCGAATATCCCTGTGGATGTGTACAGAGACCTGATCATATAGCACAAGGAAGGATCCTAAAGTCGAATTGGCGCGTCACCATGTTGTGTGAGGTTTTCGATGCTTTTCAGTGGGGAGAAATCGAATATGATATCTGACATGCGATACCGACTAGCCCGTAGAGTGCCCATTCTGGGCGCAAACAAGTATTTTCTTGCTGTGACATCGTATCTTACGTGGCACAAGCTCTTGAGCATCCTTCGGTGCGAGCGCCACCGCCGTCGAAGAATCATACGCCCCCAAGCACTTCCCTATATCGCCATACTCGACGTCACGAACGTATGCAATCTGCGCTGTCCCTACTGCCCGACAGGCGCGGGCATATCGAGCGGGCGCCGTCCTTCGAAGATGACCGTAGAAGATGTGACGCGTCTAGCTGAGGAGTTCGGGGACCAGCTGCTCATTGCCTACCTCTTTAACTGGGGCGAGCCTCTGCTTAATCCTGACATTGCGTCGATCGTCGACGTGCTGCACCGAAAGCGCGTTTTCACATGCATATCGTCGAATCTAAGCATAAAGCTGATTGATCGTCTTCTTGACGCCTGCGATGCTGGCCTAGACTACATTATGCTTAGTATTGATGGGACAACTCCTGAAACGTACGGGGCCTACCGCAGGCGCGGCAATTTCGAGGTGGTACTTGAGAACGTGAAACGCCTGGTTGAGCACAGGCGTCTGCGCAGGGCTCGGAACCCGGTCATCGAGTGGCAGTTTCTTGAGTTTCGTTTCAACCGTCATGAACGGTCGCTGGCAGAGGAGATGGCGAAAAAGCTCGGGGTAGATGTCTTCAGGGCGCGGCCCGGATCCGCCCCTGAGGAGGACTCGGTGAACGCCACTCTGCCCTCAGCAGACGAGGAGAAAGGGGCTGAGTCAAGAGATAAGCGGGTCGCGTCGCTGTTGAGGTGGCTTGACCTTCGCCTAACGGGAGGAGCGTTGACCGCTCACGGAGCGTTGTCGCTGAAGAAAAGCGATGGTGGATGCGATCTTCTTTGGCGGTCCGTAACCATAAATGCAGATTTGGGCGTCGCCCCTTGCTGTTATATGTACAGGAAGGAAAACGATTTCGGGGATCTTGACGAGGGTGGACTTAAGGCCGTGTGGCACGGTGAGAGATATGTGCAGGCCCGCAGCCTCTTCAACAAAGAGGTCTTTCCAGAACTGCCAAAAAACCTCATGCATCCCTGTCTACGCTGTCCCGTGACGTCTAAGCTTAAGCACCTCGATGAACTTGTCAAGCTCAACAGAAGATCATCTGAGGATAGATCGGGTTTTAACCAAACAGACCGGGAATCACAGGAGAAACGTAAGATATTCGATTACCCCCTTTAGCTGGAAATTGTGAATTGTTGGACAAAACCGTTGTTACAGACTGTAGCGTCTCTGGACGGTGAGATTCTGGAAGATATGCGTTGGACAATCCGGTTGTTTAGATTGCTGTTTTCAGCATATCCCTTCCTTAATGGCAGTGGAAGGATCGTTGACAGGACCTTTCTATCGCGGATCTCACTCCCGGATCAAAGAACGACCATCGTCACCAGGCACCGCTTTTCTCTCGATGTTTTCCCGAGCGAGTTAATAGGAAGGCATCTCTGTCTTACGGGCCGATTCGACCCGACAGTATCACAGGTTCTCGTATCGCTTGTCCGACGAAACGACTTGATCCTAGACATTGGGGCGAATATTGGTTACGTAAGCTGTGTTTTACTTGCAGCCGAGCCTACTTGCCGTGTGCTTGCCGTGGAGCCTCTTCCGAATTGCTTCGAACTCTTGCGTGACAATCTGGCCAGAGTCGGCGGACAGAGGTCGTATGCGATTTGTGCGGCTATATCCGACTATATTGGTGAAGGGGTCATGAGGCTCGAACCGACCAACTATGGTGCGAGCAATTTGGTGTCAGGAGACGATGCCTCGAATGCTGATGGCCCGCGTATACATATCTCCGTGATTACTGGTGAGGAACTGGTGGCTCGTACGAGAATCGGCGCTGTCGACCTCATAAAAATTGATGTCGAAGGCCATGAGGAACGCGTTCTCCGTTCGTTGGCACCAGTTATCCGTCGTAGTCTTCCTCGCGCTATTGTTTTTGAAGCCCGTGGTGGCTTAGCCAAGGATCATCCGATCGTTGAGCTTTTGCATGATTTGGGATATGCCGTCGCGGCGATTCGTAAGACACTCAACGGTTGGCGGCTTGTGAGTATTGAGAACGGCGAGCGTGGGGCTGGACACGCCAATGACTATCTTGCTAGGCCTCGATCCCATCAGTGAAATGACACTTATATGCTAGTGCCTCTCGACGGGCCTGTGACACAAGTCGAACTGCCCAAAATGGCGCATCCGATGGCTACGATCAGCACAGAACTGCTATCCATTCACAATTCACAGCGTTTCGGTGATACCAAAGGTAACGGCGATTTGTGAACCCAAGTTGCCCCGCTTCCCGAGGTTAGTCTCGCTATTGCCTTTCAGTGAGCCATGCCGCTATGCCGTGCGTCATGACCTTGGTTCGTCAGACCCATTACCTGCCCGGTCCCTGGCTTGGGTGAAGAACCCGTACTGGCCGTCGGCGTCGATGTCCTCGAACATGAAGACGCCTTCAGGGCCTGAACAGTGAAGTCCCGTATCTTCCCAGGAAGCCATACCGCTCTTTTTGACCCAGAGCCGGACCTCGAGCAGGCCGGTGCTGTCGGACAGCCTTTCGCGGCCTAGCCTCATCGCAAGGTCAGCAGCCGTGCCACGGGGCCCCGGGATCGGGTATGATGAGGGGTGTCGTGGCCGTTCTTCTAGGCGGAGGCGAGGAGGTCCGGCCCATAGGCCTGGGACAGGCCCGGTTTTCGCACTGCGGCGTTTGCACGGGGTAGAAGGAGATTGCGCTATGCCACACGTTCCTCGACTCAGTCCGATGGTTCTCGCAGGGGTGCTTTTAATTGCCGCGGGGCTGCTCGGGGGCTGTCTTGGCGTGCCCAAGGGCGCCGAACCCACGACAGAAGGCGAAGGCCCGCCTATCGGGATCTACGATTCGCGCGCGGTGGCGGTCGCTTCCGCGGACTATGGGCCTTTCGGGGAGTGGTTGAGCGACCTTCGTGCGCGCGCAGAGGAGGCCAAAGCCGCCGGCAACGAGGAACGGTTGCACGAGCTTGAGGCGGAAGCCCTCGCAGAGCAGGACAAGCTGCACCGGCAGGGTTTCGGCACGGCGCCTATCGACAACATCCTGGGGTGGATCGAGGAGAAGCTGCCCGCGATACGCGAAGAGGCGGGCGTGGAAGCGTTGGTGTCGAAGTGGGACGAGGAGGGCCTTGCGCAGTGGCCGGATTCGCCGCGGATCGACGTGACGGAACGGCTGATCGACGCGTTCAATCCGTCTGCCGAACGGCGGGAAATGGCGCTGTCCGTTCTCGAGCACGACCCCTTACCCGCGTGGCGTCTCAAGATGATGGGCCCGCGCGATTAGATTCTGCAGTTTGCGCCGGCCTCAATCCTCCCTTGGACCGGGCTGTCTGTACCCGTTTTTTTCCATCAGCGCGCGAAGTTTCTGTTGCATTTCCGCCAACCGATCCGCGTACTGCGGGTCTTCGACAAGGTTGGTCATTTCGTTCGGGTCTTGTCTGAGATTGTAAAGCTCGTCGATGTCGTCCGGCTGATTGGGGTAGTGGATATACTTGAAGGATGCCGTGCGGACGCCCACCATGTCGACAAAACCGGGCGCATAAGGTTCCTCGAAATACTCGTAGAGCCAGGCGTTGCGCCAGTCCGCGTCTTTGCCCTGCAATAACGGCACAAGCGATTGCCCTTGCATGGCCTCTGACGCAGGGAGGCCGGCCAGGTCGAGGAACGTCGGCGCGAAGTCGATGTTTAACACGGGTTTCTCGACAACCGTTCCCGCGTGCGCCGCGCCCGGCAAGCGGATGAGCAGAGGGATGCGGATGGACGGTTCCCACATGACGCGTTTGTCGCCGCTTCGATGCTCGCCCATAATGAAGCCGTTGTCGCTCGTGTAGAGGATGGCGGTACGCGCTAACTGCCCCGTAGTATCGAGGGCGTCGAGCAAGCGGCCCACGCCCTCATCGACGGCGCTGACCGTGCGGAGGTAGTCCATGAGCTGCTCGTGGTGGCCTGGAATCCAAGGGCTCTCTTTCAGAATCGCGGGGATGGGCTTCCCTTCGCTTTCCTTCCAGGGTTTTGCGTGGACGCCGTACGTCTTGCCGCGCCGCATCCAGGCGGGCTTATCGTCGTAGTCGTCGCGCCAGGCCGGTGGTTCCGTCAGTTCAACGTCTTTATATAGGCCGGCGTGCCGTGGCGCAGGTTTGAACGGACCGTGCATGGCCTTGTGCCAGAGGAAGAGGCAGTAAGGCTTATCATGTTCGCGGGTGATCCAGTTTATGGCCTCCTCGGTAAGAATGTCGGTCATGTAGCCCTCGAGATCGAGCTCCTCGCCGTTCCGGTTTACCGGCGGGTTGAAGTATTGGCCCTGACCGCGGAAGCTGAACCAGTAGTCGAACCCGGGACGCGGCCGGGCATGAGGCGCCATGTGCCACTTGCCGATGAAAGCGGTTTCATAGCCGGCGGCCTGGAGCAAGGCCGGCAAGTAAGGCGCATCGGAGTCGGGATCGTTATGTTCGTTGCTCACAACGCCGTGCCTATGGGCGTAACAGCCCGTCATACAGGTCGCGCGGGAAGGCGAACACAGCGACGTGGTGACGAAGGCGTTCCCGAACGTGACGCTGTCCTGTTGGAGCCGCTTCAGATTGGGGGTCTTGAGGAAGGGATAGCGCTCGGCGCCCTCGATGATGTTCCAGGCCTGGTCGTCGGTCATGATGAACACCAGGTTGGGCGGCAAATCCTCTGAGCTTGCGGCGGGGGCATCAGGCTGTGCATGGGCGGCGCTGTTCAGGAACGAACCCGCGCCGGCGGCAGCTAAGATAGTCAATGCTTCCCGGCGCGTGTAGTGTTGTCGCATGAATGTACTCCCTATGTGCGATTTGTTTCTGCGCAGTCTGGCGCGAGAGCCCAAGTGAAAGCGCATTTCGACATTATCAGATTGAGCCGGGGGAAAGCCAAGGTTTTGTTGCATAGGTCCGCCAGTTCCTTTGCCATCGTCGAGCCGCTGCGCAAGAACCCCTTCGCTCAACCGATCGCCCTGAGCCGGCGGCTCCGCAATACGACGGCTTCTATGCGGAGTATAGCGTTCGCTGTGACCTCAGAATCGGTCCAGAGGCCAGACAAAGGGTTGGCGTTTGGGGAAGATCGCGGCGAGGAGTTGCCGGGCTTCGGCTGTTATCAGGGCCCAACGCGAATCGAGGATGTCGGACAGGTGTTTGTAGCCCGTCAGCAAATGGAGCAGCTCATCTGCGCTGAGACTCAGCTTATTACGGCCGGGCGCGGAGCCGATGTCGATGGAGCCGCGATTCGCGCGGATTCGGAAAAAGGCTGTCTTGTCTACTACGAGCGTAACCTCGGTGCGGTAGTCGCGGGCGATATGTTCCGCGAGGCGGCTCTCCCATTCGGGAATCATGTTTTCGAGGGTCTCAGGCAGATCAATGATGCGCATCATTCCGCCTGCGTTGTGTTCGACCCGCATGGTATGCGTGGATCGGACCCCGAGTAGAAAGCGGGCGAAGGCGTGCGAGGGAGGCGCCGAGAACCGCAATTGGGCGAGCGACGCTTCTTCTGCCGTTTGGGCGCATGCGGAAAGCAGCGCCGGGCAGTATTCCGGGGACGCTACAGCCACGTCGTTTACGCGCAGGCAGTTGGCGTCGCGCTCTGCATGGAAACTCGCGATCACCTTCCCCTGACTGTCGGTAAGAACGCGGCACTGGGGCCAGTACTGCCACCTGTTTTTGATGTGGGCCGTGGTGCGCAAGAGGGAGCACGCCACGTTTCCCTCGTTTGCTTCGTGCATTGTCTGAAGCACGGGAATATGACCCGGTTTTGCGCGCCCGACGGTGGCGGGACAGGCGTACGCCGCACCGTCCGCCGTGTCGACCAGGATGCCGTAGTCCGCGAGGCATGTCGCGTAGCCGAATTTCTGGTACAGTCCCGGGATCCCAAAAAGCATGGACACATGGTACCCATGATTCTTCATGTACTCGATCGTGTCGTTCAAGAGGGCTCTGCATACGCCTTTGCCGCGGTGCTGCACTGCAGTCGTGACCCATCCGATTCCGCCCATTTTGAGTCTGGCTTCGCCGATACGGATGGTTTCTGTGTGGAGACGCAAGGCGCCGGCAATCTGCTTCTTGGTAACAGCGATGCGCGTGTGTTCGCGTCTGAAGCCGGGGTACCGATTGCCCAGGTTCCGGAGCCATCGCTGTCCTCCAGATTCAGGAGCGTGAACCGCGATCATCAGGTCGTTTGCACGGCACAGCTCTTCCGTAGACTCAACGGAGCGTACCTCGAGACCTGCAATGCTCTTTCTATTTGGGTTGATGTACCGTATCATCGGGACTTGATTTTACCATAGCCAAGGCGGACAACGCCCATGCGAACGGCTGTGCGAGCGTGAGATCAGGAGGCACCGGCCGCGGCGAAGGCACGGTGCACGTCTACTCGTGGCGAAGCGCCTCGACGGGGTCCATGGTGGCTGCCCGGAAGGCGGGGTAGATCCCGAAAATGACTCCGACCATGCCGCTGATGGTGAAGGCGATGATGGGCGACCACGGGGTCACGATGGTGATCATGTCAGCGAAGTACGTAATGAAGAAGGGAATGGCCAGTCCGATGGCGACGCCGATAATGCCGCCCGTTGCGGAGAGGAGAACGGTCTCGACGAGAAACTGGCTGATGATGTCGCGCTGTTTGGCGCCGAGGGCCCGCCGTATGCCGATCTCGCGCGTCCTTTCGGTCACACTGGCCAACATGATGTTCATGATGCCGATGCCGCCCACGAGAAGCGATATGGCCGCGATTGCCCCCAAGACGACGTTGAAGATGAACGTGGTGCGTTCGGCTTGCTGCAAGAGCGCCAGCGGGACGACCACTGCGTAGTCCTCCTTGTTGTGAGTGTTTGCCAGCATTTCCTTGATAATGTCAGAGACTTCGATGACTCTGCTGCTGTCGGCAACCTTGACGGTCGCCTCGTGAAGCTCGACCCGTTCCGCCTCGAAGCTGCCGCTCCGTCTCTTGACGAGCGTTTCGCCGAAACGGTTCCGTGCTGCCGACAAGGGGATGTAAATGCGCGTAGTGACCCCCCGTTGTTGGAGTTTTCCTCCGTCTTGGGACTTGGTGGCGCTGGCCGCCGTGGCGATGCTGGCTCGTGGTCCCATTACGCCGACCACCCGGTAATAGGTGCTTTGCACACGCACGGTTTTCCCGATGGGTGAGTCTATGGGGAAAAGCGCTTCCACCGCCCCCTTCTCGAGGACGCAGACGTTTTCGTTGTTGTCGGTCTCGAATTCTGTGAAGAAACGGCCTTCGGCTACGGGATGGTTGGTCATTTCAGGATACCAGGGCACCGTTCCCGTGATGTCGCAGTCGATACGTTGCCCATGGTGGAAGACATATTCCCGTATAATGCGGCCCGGCACGACGACAGTGACCCCTGGGATGGTTTCCCGAATGCGTTTAACATCCACATAGGTCAGCCCGTACTCGAGCATGAAGCTGCGTTCTGCTCCCGATTTCTGTTCTTCCGGGGGTTTGACGCTCCGGAGGATGACGTTGTTGCTGCCCAAGCGGCGGATTTGTTCTTGAGCCTCGAAGCTCGCCCCTTCCCCGATAGCGAGCATGGCAATGACCGAGCACACGCCAAACACGATACCTAGAACGGTGAGCAGCGAGCGCAACCGGTGGCTCCAGAGGCTTTTTACGCCCAGTTTGACGGTGCGCTTCATTCGGCCATACGAGAACGTGTGGTGCTGGACGCCGCTGCGCGGCCTATTGTTGAATGTCTTGGTCAAGGTGTCCATCGAGAAGGTGTATGGTGCGGGTCGATCGCTCCGAGAGTTCTTCGGCGTGCGTTACTGTAATAAGCGTCTTGCCTTGGTGGTGCAGCTCGTCGAACAGATCAAGGATTTCGGCGCCCGATTTCGAGTCAAGGTTACCGGTTGGTTCATCCGCCAGAATGATGAGAGGGTCCACTGCCAAGGCGCGTGCAATCGCTACGCGTTGCTGTTGCCCGCCAGAAAGCTCATACGGTTTGTGTTTCAGCCGGCCCTCGAGGCCGACACGCAACGACAAGTGCGTCGCAATGTCGCGGCTTTCATGCTCCGAAAAGCCCTGGTAGAAAAGAGGGACTTCGATGTTTTCAAGCACGCTGAGCTGCTGGATCAGGTTGTATGATTGAAAGACGAAGCCTATCCGCGCGCCGCGAATTGCAGACAGGGCATCATCATCCAATTCCGACACGTTTTCATTCCCAAGGATGTAGCGGCCTGCGCTGGGTTTATCAAGACAGCCCAAAATGTTGAGCAGGGTGGATTTGCCGCACCCTGACGGACCCATAACCGTTGTGTATTCGCCCTCATGGAATTCAAGGGATACGTCTCTGAGCGCCTCGACGATTACCGGGCCCATCTGATATGTCTTGTGCACCTCGTCAAGCTCGGCGATGCACCTGACGTTGTCGCTTACTGCGACTGCCATCGAACGGTATATTTCCTCGTTTGTTAGCTGCTGTGGGCCACGGTTTGCACGCTTTGCTCCTGAGGGATCTCTTCTTTCCGCTCGATTTCGGGTTCCTCTTCTTTCTCGAAGCCTACGGGGGTTCGGAGAAACACGCGTTCACCTTCGTTGAGTCCCTCGCGGATCGCAATAAACTGTTCGTTATACTGGCCCGTGTCGACGGGGCGCTCTTCAGGGACATCGCCGTGAAGAACGTAGCAAACCCGCATGCCGCCCTTGTTTGCCACCGCTTGGATGGGCACATACAAGGTGTCGTCAATTTGCTCGACGATGATGTCAACTTGCGCGCTCATGCCCGGCTTGAGCCAGTCATAACTTCCGTCAATCGCCACTTTTACGGGGAACTGTTTCAGGTCCGGGTTGAGCCACCGCTGTCCAGAGTCGGGAAGCACTGCCACTTTTACCACTTCGCCGGTCAGTACGCGTTCCGGGCGGGCCTCGACACTGATGCGCGCCTTCTGGCCCTTGGCGATGCGCTGGATGGCGGACTCGTGAATGCTGACTGTTACCCCCATCTTGGACAAATCGGGAATTGTGAGGATGCCTTGGCGCTCCCGAACCGTCGCGCCTTCCTCGATTCGTTCGTTCTGGCGCCACGGATCGTTGCTGCCTGCGTAGGCAACCATGCCCGGTTTCTCAGCCTTGAGAACGCATTTAGTGATTTGCTCTTCGAGTTCATTGAGCCGGTTTCGCTGCAAGTTGTAAGTAGCCTTGCTCGACTCGAGCCGGGCCTGGGCCTGGGCTAGTTTGGCGCGCGCCTGT
Organism: uncultured Nitrospiraceae bacterium; assembly: GCA_964493915.1. Lineage (GTDB taxonomy): Bacteria > Hydrogenedentota > Hydrogenedentia > Hydrogenedentales > SLHB01 > CAZBQH01. The sequence goes on along the minus strand of CAZBQH010000480.1, from coordinate 15,607 downwards.
TTCCTGGCACGCGAGATTCGGTTCAGCGCCTCTGCATAATCCGAGATGAGTTTCTCGGCCTGCTTCGGGAACTCGTAGGTCAGATACAATTCTTCGCTGGTCTTGGCCGCTTCAACACCGATTTCTCTGCGCAGCACCTGCATCTTGTCATTGTCCAAGGCTGTCTGCGTCTCGAAGTTCTTGTCGAAAAGTTCCTGAGTACCTTCCAGATTTGTCTGAGCAAGGCTCAGCTCTTCTTCAGCCAACAAGCGCTCGGACTCGAGTTGCCTTTTCTTCTGCTTGGCTTCGCCGCCTAACACGGCCTCGTTATGGACGAACTGCGCGAAGTCGATATCTAAGGACGTCGATGCTACCTCCCCGGTAACAGGGGACGTAGCCGTCTCATCGTCCTGAGGCATGGGAACGGGTTCCATCTCTTCTTGGGATTGCTGACCATTTGGGGTGTCAGGGTTGTTCTGAGCGAAAGATGCGTCGTCCTCGGGCGTCAAGTCGACCTCGATGCTGATATCTTCCTCCTCGAGAACAGGTATTGTGGGCAGTTCCACCTTATTCAAGATGCGCTCGGCAAGTTCGCTGCCCACGTACTTCTGAAAATCCATAAGAGCGAACTTTGCTTCGAGTTCCGCCGCCCTGATGTCGCTTTGGTTCTCTTTTACCTGGATCTCGTATTGTTCCTGGGCTTGGGTCTTCTCGGCCGCCGCGCTCAGATATACGATTTTCTGTTGCGTCAGTTTCTCTTCGAGTTCCGATGAATCCAGCTCGACGAGGACACGGCCGTTCTCGACGTCTTCTTCCGTGATGCTCGTCCCTTCGTCGACAATGGTGAGAATCTTGGTTTGGCCTTGTATCTCGGAGTTGATCTCCTGCGACTCGATGGCCTCGATAGTGCCTCCCTCGAGCACTGTAATCTCGAGGGGGCCTCGCCGCACCTCGAATGTCGTTGCGGAAGCCTGAGAAGTGCTCGAACCCCGCGTTGCCAGGATTGCTACGACGAACAGGGCGAGTAGAATCGGGATCTTCCACCAAAGACCTGTTCGGAACAGGCGCGCTATTCGCGTAAGCAACCCTGCGTTAAGCAGGTTCTTCAGCATTGTCGATTTCCTCCCAGAGGCCATTGTCCCGAATGACCAGGATGCCCATGTCGCGCCAGAGCTGCAGGCGCGCCATGGTGTAGCGGATGAGGGCTTCCGTGCGCCGGTTGCGCGCATCTACCAAGTCATTTTGGGCGTCTACGGTGTCGAGGACCGTGGCTCGACCCCATTTGGCCTTGAGTTTTTGTTCTTCCACACGGCGTTCATTCAATTCTACTTCGATCTCGAGGATTTCATAGCTCTGCTTTGCTTGCTGCAGCGTCCGCCACGCCTGGCGCACCGCTAGCTTTACATTGTCCTCACTGAGATCCAGTTGCCGCAATGAGCGCTCATAACTGATCAGCGACTCCCTGTAACGGTTGCGCTCGTCTTTTCGATCCAAGGGCAGCTCGGCGTCGACGCCGATCGCCGCCCGGGCCCGTTCAAAATCGAACTGCTCGAATTGCGTGTTGCCCATGCTGTCGGCGTCCCCCGTGACGATCAAGTCCAGCCCCGGCTTAAGATCGTTGGCCGCGATCTTGACCCCGCGTTCCGCATCTTCGACTTGGCCGCGAGTATTGTAGAGATCCAGCCGGGCCTCTAAGGCGACCTTGATTGCATCTTCCGGGTCCAGCTCGAGCGGGACAAGGCCCCGTTCCATGAGGCGGTCCAGCTCTGTTTCATCGAGAACGATCCCCACATCGGTTGTGAGCCCGAGTTCGATCTTGAAACGGTCCAGCGCATCTTCATAAGACTGAAGGGCCCTCGTCCATCGGTCTTTTGCCGCCAACTGCGCCTGCTCGACGCGGCCGAGGTCTGCCAGCGTCGTTCTGCCGGCTTCAGCCATGGCCCGTTCCCTTTCGGCCGCCTGTTGTTGGTCCTGATAACCTCGCCATTCGTTGCGTACAGCGTCGCGGGTCTGCAGCACATTGTAATAGGAATCAACGACGTCAACCGTGAACTTTTTGCGGTAACGCGTGAAATCGCGCAAGCTGTACAGCACGTTTCGCTCGGCTTGCGTGAGGGCCTCGCGCGCTGGAAGGCGGCCGCCCCCACGCAACAGCGGCAAGCGGAACAGACCGGAGAGAAGAGACTGGGCCGATTCCCGCGGATCATTCACGAGGTAGCGCAGGAAATCACTCGTGAGGTCCATGGCGATGCGTGCGCCGCCGGTCGCGAGCGTCTCTATACTGACATTCGATTGCCCGGAAACGGTCCATTCCTTAACGACATCAGTGCGAGGTTGGTCCTCCCCCGTAACGCGGGCAGCGGACTGGACAAGCTGGGTGTACCGGTTGACGAGATCCTGAGGCGCCCCGGTAAGCGTAGCCATATGACGGCCGAGTTCCGGAGCTGCCTGCGCAAGACGCGCTGCAGGCGTAAAGACTTGCTCGTCGCGGGTTCTTCTGCTGTACCGTCCGCTTAGCGTAGCGCCGAAAATAGGCCGGTTGTACCGATGGCGTTGGGCTGTCAAATCCAGTGCCGCCAGATACAGGTTTTCCTTTCGAGTTTGGTAATCGCGGTTGTAATGGACTGCTATTTCCAGTGCTTTGTCGAGCGAGACGATCTTGGGCAGCGTTTCTTGTTCAGCCTCCTCTCCCATGAACTCTTCCAGAGGCGTTTCCCGGACGGGGAGATCAGCGAGATAATCTTGTTGCTGTTGTTCAATGGTAAAGCTGCTCTCCATCCCCGGGATTTTCTGGGCGCCTTTTTCAATGATGTTATAGACTTCTTTGTCAGCGGACTTTTTGTAATGCGTCGTGGTGCATCCGCCGAAGAGCATCAGCATCATCCCAGAAAATGCAACGACTGTGACAACGTCTCTCACACGACATTTCATTGCCGTTAGTCCTTTGACTTACATCATGTAGTCGTAGTGTTGGGCTGGACTTGCCGGAAAGATACGAAAAGCATCGTACCATGCCGCTTTTCCTGGAATCAAGACGCCCAGGAATAAGCAATCAAGCCGCTTTTTCCGGTAAGCCCGTTTTTACTCGATGCATAGCTACTTTGTCTTTTCCGCGTAATACTTGCTCACCTCCGCCACGTCAAGGCGGATTTGTTGTATCAGGGCGTCATGGGAACTGAACTTCCGTTCCGGGCGCAACCGTTTCCAGAATACGATTTCTATTTCTTTCCCGAGGACGTCCCCGGAAAAGCCCAAAAGATAGGCTTCGATCGTAAGATTTTCATGGCGGATCGTAGGTGCGATGCCTATGTTCACGGCTGCTGGAAACTGTGCGTCGCCCAGCAGGGCTTCGGCGGCATAGACGCCTTGCGCTGGCACGGCCCCGTGATGGGGCTTGATGTTCGCCGTTGGAAAACCGAGTGTCCCGCCGATTCCCCGACCCTGGACGACTTCGCCTCGTATCGAGTACGGTCTGCCAAGAAACAAGGCTGCGGCGTCCAGGTCGCCTTCGAGGATCTGCTCGCGGATCAAGGTGCTGCTCACACGTTCGCCGTTGACCAGGACAGGAGGCACTTCGATGATGTGAAAGCCGTAGCTTGGCCCAACTGCTGCCAGATAGGTGGAGTTGCCGGCGGCGCCCCGGCCGAAGCAGAAATCGTGTCCTACAACGACGGTCGTAGCGCGGCACCATCCGTGGATAATGTTCTTAACGAACGCGCTCCGCTCCATCCGCGCGATGTGTTCATCGAAGGGCAGGAAGAACGTCGCCTCAATCCCTGCTTCTTCAAAGAGTGCAACCTTTTTTCCATCGTTAGTAAGCAGGTTGGGGGCGTGTCCGGGCAGGAAGTATTGCCTGGGATGCGGTCTCATTGTCACGACGCACGGCGTGGCCTCCTTGCGGCGGGCCTCCTGCACGACTGTCTCGAGGATGCGACGGTGCCCCAGGTGCACCCCGTCGAAGCTTCCTATGGTGACGACGGTCTTTGAGAACCCAGTCTGTTTCTTATGAATATCGTCGACAACGATCATGGCAACTCGCCGGGAATCCTAAGATGTGCGGAAAACGCGTTTGGGGAGCAGTTCGATGCCGAAGCGAGTGGGCTTGATTTCGGCTAATGCGAGCAGTTCTCCTGAGTCAGACTTTACTTGAATCCATCCCTGCGCGCTCTGGCACTTGCTCTCGAGCATGTCTTCCGTGAGACGGCCACCCCGAACGACAATCTCGCGTCCCTTTGCCGAGACAAAGACCTCAGGAAGGTCCAGCGCCCTTTCCATGGGAACGAGATGGGCCGCGACGTCCTCACGGGTCTTCATGCGTTCGATAGGCTGTGCTTGGTCAACAGAATGGGCCCCGACCCACGTTCTTCGCAGGGAGTCCAAGGTAGCGCCGCAACCCAGCAGTTGTCCTACGTCGTGGCAAAGGGATCGAGCGTAAGTTCCGCGTGTGCAACGCAGCCGGAATCGTGCCAAGGGCGGATCGTAGCTGAGCAATGAAAACTCATGTACCGTAACTTGCCGGGCTTTCCGGTTCGCATCCCCGCCTTTTCTCGCTATGGTGTAAAGACGTCTGCCTTCAACCTTTACGGCGCTGAACATAGGCGGAACTTGCTGGATGACGCCGGTGAATCGGCCAAATGCTTGCTCGATGGTTGCGGCGTCCATCTCCGGGATGGAACGCTCCTCAACAATAGCGCCGTCCATGTCGTACGAATCGGTGATAAGACCTAGACGCATGGCCCCCTCGTAGACCTTGTCGAGGCCGGTGAGGAACTCCGACAGACGGGTAGCCCGGCCCAAACACAGGATCAGCAGGCCGGTAGCGGCGGGATCGAGTGTTCCCGTATGGCCCACACGGCGTATGCCGGTTGCATGGCGGACGTGGTTTACGACGTCGTGAGACATGACGCCGGCCGGTTTGTCGATGAGCAGGATTCCGTTCACTCGGGGACTTCCATCAACAGACGAATGGTCTTGAGAATCAGATCCCGGGCCTGAGGAAATGGGAGGGCGAGCGTGGCGCCCGCTGCGCCCGGGTGTCCGCCACCGCCGAACTGCTGCGTCACGGAAGCACAATCGAAGCCTGGCCGCGAGCGGAGACTTACCTTTGTTGTGTTGCCGTCCAGTTCTCGGAAAAGCACGGCTACTTCGACTCCTTCAACATTCCGCGCGAAGTTGATAAGTCCATCGAGGTCTTCAGGGTGTGCGCCGGCGGCATCGAGGTCTTTCGGCGAGATATGTCCCACGGCCACGCGCTGGTTCTCGTACAGCTCGATGCTATCCAGGATGCGGGCTAAGAGCCGGCATTTGGCATAGGACATGCTCTCAAAAACCCGTGACGCGATTTGGGGCACGCAAATCCCTGTTTCGAGAAGCTGGGCTGCGACACGATGCGAGTTCGGCGTTGTCAAGGAATAGCGGAAACTGCCTGTATCGGTTGCGATGGCCACATAGGCGCATTCAGCCACTTCGCGGGTAATCGGGATATGGGCAAGCTCGAACAGGCGGACCACAATCTCTCCTACTGCGCCGTAGCTCTTGTCGACAAAGCACAGGTCGCCGTCCACCCGGTCGTCATGATGATGGTCGATAACGATGACTGTTGTATCCACGCCGATAAGATCGCTCGCCGCGCCAATACGTTCCCTGCGCAATGCATCGAGAATGACTGCGACCTGATAAGGAGGGCGAGCGCTTGGACAATCCAGGATAGCCTCTGCGCCCGGCAGCCATGCGTAAATGCCCGGCACGGGGTCGGGGCTTACGCAGTCGACACGGCGGCAATCGAGCGCCCGCAGGAGGTGATAGAGCGCCAACATGCTGCCTATCGAGTCGCCATCCGGGCTGACATGCGAACTGATCAAGACGGACTCGGCCTGCGTCATGGTGTTCAGCACGCTCCGAAGGTCTGCCTTTGCCATTCTCAGTCGTTTCCCTCGTTTTCGTGCAGTTGCCGTAACATATCTTCGAGAGCGAAAACCTTGTCCAGGCTTTCGTCTTGAAAGAAGCGCAGTTCCGGCGTGAATCGCAGGTGAAGGTATTTGCCTATTTCGTGTCGGATCCAACCCGACGAGCTTTGAAGACCGGCAAGGGAGCGCCGTCGTTCTGTAGATTCACCTAGAACGCTCACATAAATATTGGCGTAGCGCAAATCGCGCGACATCCGGACATGGGTAACCGACACGAAGCCGATTCGAGGATCCTTCACACCCTTGGTAAGGAGTTTGGCTACCTCTTCGTGGATCAGTGCGGCTACGCGTTCGGCTCTTGCCAGACTGCTCATAGCATCTCGGTTTCGTACTGCATTATCTGCACGCTGCGATCCTGGGAAGCATACCGCACAATCTCGTTCAACTGTGAGTCAACGTGAGCTGCAACATCGGAAACGACGCATATTGCGAGGTGCGATTTGTTCCACATGTCCTTGAAATCGGTCTCCGCAACAGAACAGTTGTAGCGATTGCGAAGACGTTGTTTCAGGCTGTTCATGGCCCGCCGTTTCTCCTTGAGCGACCGCGAGCCAGGGATCAGGAAATCTATCTGCAACAGTCCAATAGTCACCCGTTGCCCTTACGCAAGGGTCTTGGCAATGTCCTCGAAGTGGTACGCCTCAAGGATGTCGCCCGCCTTAATGTCCTCAAAGTTGTCAAGCTTAATGCCGCATTCGTAACTGCTCGACACGTTGCGGATGTCGTCTTTTCCGCGTCGCAACGAGGAGATACGCGTCTCTGCCGTCACAATGTCGTCGCGAATGACGCGCACCAAGGCGTTTCTGTCAATCTCGCCATCTTGTACGTAGCAGCCCGCTATATTGCCCAGCGCAGAAGACCTGAACACCTCGCGGATCTCGGCATGTCCGGTGACAACCTCCTTCGTCTCGGGCGTCAACATGCCCTCGAGCGCCTTGCGGACTTCGTCAATTGCCTCATAAATAACGCGATAGGTGTGAATGTCAACGCCTTCCTGCTCAGCCGTTTTCTGCACTCGAGCATTAGCTGTTACATGGAACCCAATGACTACTGCGTCGGTTGCACTGGCCAGCATCACATCGGACTCATTGATGCCGCCTACGCCGGCATGGACGATGTCGACTCCGACTTCCTGGTTGCCCAGTTTCGTCAGGCTTGAACGGAGGACGTCGACGGAGCCTTGGACGTCTGCCTTGAGGACGACATGCAACACATGTTTCTCGCCCGCAAGAAGCCGCTCATGGAAGTCTTCCAGGGTGACATGGCGGGCGGCTGCTCCTTGCTTCTGCTTAGCCATGGTCGCCCGTTTCTCTGCGATAATGCGGGCCACTCGCTCATCTGCAACGACCGCGAATGGATCGCCCGCATCCGGCAGGCCGTCGAATCCCATGACCAGAACAGGCGTCGAAGGCCCGGCTTCCTCGACCATTTCACCTTGAGGGCGTATCATGGCGCGAACGCGTCCATAGGCTTGGCCGGCCAGGAACGAGTCACCGACTCGCAGCGTGCCGCTCTGAATCAATACCCATGATACGGGTCCCTGGCCTCGGGATATCTCGGACTCGAGCACGGTTCCACGGGCCCGCTTGTTGGGATTGGCCTTCAGTTCAAGGAGTTCTGTCTCGAGGGCGAGGAGTTCCATCAGTTCGTCGACCCCTTGGCCCATCTTGGCGGAAATGTTCTTTATGATAGTCTTGCCGCCCCATTTCTCATCCACGAGATCGAAACGCATAAGCTCTTGGCGGATACGTTCAGGCTGGGCATCCGGTTTGTCGCACTTGTTGATGGCTACAATGATGGGCACATCGGCTGCTTTGGCATGATCGATGGCCTCGATGGTCTGCGGCATGACGCCGTCGTCGGCTGCTACGACCAGCACAACCACGTCGGTTACCTCAGCCCCCCGCGCCCGCATTTGGGTAAACGCCTCATGACCGGGCGTGTCGAGGAAGACGACCCTTCCCTCAGGCAACGTCACATCGTAGGCTGCAATATGCTGCGTGATGCCGCCTGCTTCCCCGGCGGCAACATTTGCTTTGCGCACCCAGTCCAGCAAGGTCGTCTTGCCGTGATCCACATGTCCCATGACTGTTACGACGGGTGCCCGCGGTTTTTGATCTTCAGGCGTGTCGGGTTTCTCTGCCAGCGCCTCCTCCTCTCCAGGAATAGCTGCTTCGACCTCCAAGCCCATGGGTTCGGCCAATCTGCGGACCAGATCGATAGGAATCAACTGGTTCTTATTGGCCATGACATTATGATCCATCAACGCCAATATGAGGTCGTTGACGTCCATCTCCATGAGATCAGCAAGCTCCTCAAGGGCGATGGACTCGTCCACTTCGATACGTCTTGGCCTCGTCTCCTCATCGACTAGACCTTCCTCGTCGGATCGCGCCCGTCTGCGCTTGCGCCGTTTTTGACCGGCCATAGTCCCTGCTTCATATTCACGCACGGCCGCTGCCGCATCACGGCGCAGGGCCTCCTCTGCTCGCAGCTTTTCAATTTTCTTCTGGCGTTTTCTGGCTGTTTTTCCCGTTGGTTTCGTGCTTTTCCGACTGGGTTCCACAACCGTTCGTTCGCTTCGCGTTCTGGCGGCGCTGCGCTCCGCTGCACGCCGCTTGACCTCTTCGACGACTTGGGGGTCAGGCTTAGGCAACGGTCTGGCGACCGCGCGAGCCCTGCGGAGTTCTTCCTCTTCTTGCCGCCGTTCCGCTTCGGCGAGAATACCGGTCTCTTCTTCTTCCTCAACCTCGGTGGCCGGGGGCGCAGCAGTCGCGAGCTCTTCCGATTCGAGATCGACCAGACGCCCGTCGGCTCGGATCACCTGTACAACCTCTTCTTCGCTGGCGGCCGCTCCCCCAATGACTAGATCCGGAACACGTGGTTTCTCCTTCTTTTCCCTTTTCCTGGTCTTTTTCGCCTTTTTGTCGGCTGCTTCTACCTCTCGGACCTCTTCCAGTTCTGGCGGCTCGACCTGTAGCTCCGGTTCAGCCGCAGCGACATCGGGCGTTCCGACAGTTTCTGCCTCAGCAGGTTCTTCCGCAGGCAGTATCTCTGCAAAGGGCTTTGCCGCCACATCCTCGCTTGGCGCTGCTTCCGCAACCGGCTCTACGACCGATTCCGTGGCGGGCGCCTCCTCCGCAGTTTCTTTCGGCGGTGGAGCTGTCTCTTTCCCGGACGGCGCCGTTTCTTCCGCGGTTTCGGCGCGGACCGTCTTTCGTTCGGCTCTGGCCCGTTTTGTGACGGTTTCCGTTACAGCCTCTTGTTCCTTTGGAGCGGCAGCTTCTTCGGCTTCCCCTTTCTCTTCAGCCTTTTTTTTCTTTGCTTTACGTGTGGCAGCTGCTTTCTTGGCCGCTTTCTGGAGGCGCTCGACGCGTTTTCTCTGCTTCTCCTGTTCTTTAAGTCTGGTATCGCGAATGCGGGTTGCCACATCCGGATCGTCGTCAATATCGATGAGAAGGTCACATTGCTCGTCTGTGATCTCGACATCGGGACCATCCACGTCGAACAGCATAAAGCGGAGCTTCTCCAACGCCTCCTCGGGCGTCATGTCTAGTCGCTCTGCCAAACTGGCAACTGTCTGCATCTAGCTCAACCTCCAAACCAACACTTATGGGAATGCGTGATTCGATCTCGTCAGCTCATGAATTGGTTCCAGGGACGTCACGGTGTTCCATCGCCTCTGAATGGACGTCCGGCGGTCCGGCCACCTCCGGCGCCGGCTCCTCTTTCTCGTCGCGAGTCGCTTGCGGCGCCGTATCCACTGGTGCATCCAGCGGCTTGGAAGTAAGACCGTTGCCATTCTGCTCTTCATGAGCCGATGAGGGCGAGTCGCCCGGAGGGGAATCAGCAGGCGGCACTTCATCCGTAATTCGCACGATTCCCTCGCGGAGTTCCACGTCGCTTTTAATATCGATATTCCATCCAATCAGTCGGGACGCCAATCGGGCGTTCTGTCCCCGTTTGCCGATGGCCAGGGACAGTTGGTCGTGCGGTACGACCACCATAATTCCCCGGGATTCTTCATCTACTGTGATGTCGAGAATATCGGCGGGATTCAGCGCGTTGCTGCAGAACTCAACAGGATCGCTGCTCCAGCGTACGATGTCGATCTTTTCACCGCAAAGTTCCTCGACAACGGCCCGCACACGAGATCCCTTCATGCCGACGCATGCGCCCACTGCATCGACGTTCGGATCGTTCGAGTGCACGGCGATCTTGGTGCGATTGCCCGGTTCCCGGGCCACCCCCTTGATCTCGACCGTCCCATCGTAGATCTCCGGCACCTCGAGGTCGAAGAGCGCGCGCACCAATTCTGGTGTTGTCCTCGACAACATGATCTGGGGTCCTTTGGGCGCTTTCTCTACCTCGACCAGATAAGCTCGGATGCGGTCGCCCGGTTTGAAGATCTCGCGAGGAGACTGCTCACGGTATGGGAGAACCGCTTCCGCTTTGCCAATCCCTACGATGATAGCGCCATGGGTGATTCGTTTTACTGAGCCCGTTATGAGCTCCCCTTCCCGCCGTTTGTATTCCTCATAAACGCTGTCTCGCTCGGCATCTTTGAGTTTCTGAATGATCACCTGTTTAGCCGTTTGCGCGGCGATGCGACCGAAGTCTTTGGGCTCCGTAGGAACTTTGAGCCGATCGCCGGTTTTTGCATGGGGGTTCATCTCGATGGCGCGATCGAGCTCGATCTCGCGCGTACTGTCAGTCATTTTCTCGACGACTGTACGGACCTCAAACACTTTGAAGGTCAGTGAAGCCGGATCGACTTCGACCATCACATTGGCAGGGTAGTTCAAACTTTTTCGCGCAGCGCTTTCGATCGCGCTCCGGATCGCTTCTATCAGGGTTTCTCGGTCTACGCTCTTCTCCGCCTGCAATTGTTGCAGGATAACCTGCAGATTCGCGTCTAACACGGTCACCTCGCCTTCTGTTCAGCGGTCTAGCCGAGCCTTCTGAACGTTCTCGATATGAATTCGATAGGCTTTCCCGCCGCAGTCTATCGTCAAGAGGCCGTCTTCCAAGCTCGCGAGCCTCCCGCTGAACCTTTTCCGGCCCTCCACGGGGGTGCGCGTAAGCACTCGGACCTTCTCTTCCACGAAGCGTTGGAAATCCTCAGGTTTCCTCAGGGGCCGGTCGATGCCCGGGGAAGAGACTTCCAGCACATAGCTGCCTTCTATGAAATCCAGTTTGTCAAGGAGCGGACTCAGGAACTGCGAAACTGCAGCGCAGTCGTCGATCGTGACGCCGCCCTCCTTGTCAATGTATATGCGCAGAACCCAGCGGCTTCCATGCTGGCCAAACTCGACTTCTACAAGCTCATAGCCTTGCTCAGCAACTTCATGCTCCAAGCGCTGCCACGTCTGCCGAACGATCTCGTCCGCTGACACCAAGGACCTCCGGTCTGCGTTTTTTGCCTATCGCAATGCTGTGCAGCAACTAAAAAGAGTGGGCGTGAACCCACTCTTTGGACAAAGCACACCACATCCCATCAAATCTACCACAATTCGCCCTTGAGTGCAAGGATTTGAGCTGCTGGAGATCGCCCGGCTTAAGCTCGATTCGGCTTTGTCTCAGCCGCTCCTACAGAGCAATTGCCGCCAGATTCCGGGCTCCCGACTGGTCTGCACGGTGTGAATGAAACCGCCCCGAGCAGATCGTACACACCCCTGTAATCGTGATCTGGTCCCGAGGTACCCCGCCGGCCTCGAGTTGGGCTGCGTTGCTTTCCCAGAGGTCGATGTTCCTTCCCCGGACGGCGAACCCTTCTTTGGCGAACGCATCGGCCATTTCCTTCGGCACTTCGTAACAGCAGGGACCGGCAGAAGGTCCGATTAGTGCGTGAACGTCGCCGGGCTCCGTCGCGAATGCGGCCGACATGGCGGCCAGCGCGCGCAGGGCGATACGCAGCTTCGTCCCCGCCCTTCCGGCATGGACTATGCCCGCAGCGCGCAACCGTGCGTCGAAAAGATAGATTGGCACGCAGTCCGCCACCAGGATGCCCAAAGCGACGCCTGTTGCGTTCGACACCATGCCGTCGGCCGGCGCCAAAGCTCGTGCTTTTTCCAAGGGCTTTCCTGTCAGGTGTTTCTCCTGGATGTGCGCAATGTGTGCGCCGTGCACTTGACGCAGGCACACGAGACGCTCCAGCGGCAGGCCGTAAGGTCTCAGAGCAGCGCGCCGTCTTGCAAGCGTCCTTCGAGCACCCAGGCCGTCGCGTAGGCGGAAGTCGCCGTCTGAACGCTCCGTTATGAAAGCGGCCCGCATCCCGAGTCTCTCGAATGATTCGAAGCGAATCAAAGGATGTACCTGCTTAGGTCGCGGTTCTCCACGATGCCCGCAAGGCGTTTGCGCACTTCCGGCGCATCGATGCGAACATGAGTTCCTTTGCGCTCGGAGGCCTCGAAGAGCACATCTTCAAGGAGACACTCCATGATAGTGTGAAGCCGCCGTGCGCCGATGTTCTCCGTTTCCTGGTTGACTTCTTCACAGATTTCGGCGAGAAGATTTACAGCATCGTCGGTGATCTCGAGTTGGATTCCTTCCGTTTCGAGCAGTGCTTGATACTGTTTGATCAAGGAGTTGCGCGGCTCCCGGAGAATACGGGCAAACTCATTCTTGCCCAGGTTGTCCAGCTCAACCCGAATGGGAAACCGGCCTTGCAGCTCGGGGATAAGGTCCGAAACCTTGGACATATGGAATGCCCCTGCGGCGATGAACAAAATGTGGTCGGTTCGCACGGGACCGTATTTTGTTGTCACGGTCGAGCCTTCGACGATGGGCAAGATGTCGCGTTGAACTCCCTCGCGCGAGACGTCCGGGCCGCTGTGCAACCCTTGGCGTCCCGCAATCTTGTCAATCTCGTCCAGGAAGACAATCCCCGAGTTTTCGGTCCGTTCGACTGCTCGTTGCACAACCTCGTCCATATCGATGAGGTTGCTTAACTCCTCTTGTTTGAGGATCTCGCGGGCTTCGGAGACGGTTACCGTGCGCCGTCTCGTGCGTTGCGGCATCAAGCGGCCGAACATCTCTTGCATGTTGATGCCCATTTCCTCGATGCCGGTATTTGAGAAGACCTGCATCATGGACGGAGGAGGGCTCTCGCGGACCTCAATCTCGACCTCCCGGTCGTCGAGCTGTCCAGCCTGGAGTTTCTGGCCGATCACCTCCCGCGTGTGCGCCTCGGCGTTGCCCTTCCGGGTTTGCGTCGCGGGCGCCTCGTCGCCGGCCTTTACATCAAGGGGTTTGTAAGCCTGTTGGGCTTGGGGCGACTGAGGAGGCAGGAGGATGTCGAGCAGCCGCTTCTCTGCAAGACGGCGTGCTTCGCCTTCATGTTGTTTCACCATTTCCTCGCGGACAATATGGACCGCCGCCTCGCAGAGGTCGCGGATCATGGATTCACAGTCACGGCCTACGTAGCCGACTTCGGTGAATTTCGACGCCTCGACTTTGACGAAAGGCGCCTCCGCCAACCGCGATAAGCGACGCGCTATCTCTGTTTTGCCGACGCCTGTCGGGCCAATCATGATGATGTTTTTCGGTGCAACTTCATCGCGCAGTCCCTCAGGCAGACGCTGTCTGCGCCACCGGTTGCGCAAGGCGATGGCCACCTTCTTTTTCGCGTCGTCCTGTCCAATGATATATCTGTCAAGTGCCTCTACGATCTGCCGAGGTGTTAAGACGCTCATTGCGTTCCTCCTGACCCGCGGAGCATGGTGCTCTGGGCTGTCGCCGCGTCCTAGCCCATCTTCGCGACACGCCGCACGTGCCGTTCCTCGTTGCTGAAGGGCGTTGCGAGCCAGATGTCAATGAGCTCGAGACACTTATCGAGAGGCAGGATTCTACGCCCGACGGCAATCACATTTGCGTTGTTATGTGCGCGGGACAGCCGCGCCATTTCAGGGGTGGCGCACGTGGCCGCTCGTATCCCCGGACGCCGGTTCGCTGAAATGCCCACGCCAATGCCGGTCCCACAAAGCAGAACCCCGCGTTCGGCTTTGCCCGAAAGAATGGCCTCGCAAACTTTTGCTGCGTAGTCCGGGTAGTCAACCGGTTCGGGCCCGTTGGTGCCGCAATCGATTACCTCATGACCGAGGCTTTTCAGATGATTTACAATCGCAGGCTTATAGTGAGGCGGCGGATTCTCATAGCCTGCATGGTCGCTCCCAACTGCAATTTTCACGCTTATTCCTTTCATTTGCAGACGCTGTGCAATGGTACAGCCTGCCAGGCGGCCCCACCCGTTCCCACGCTGCAGAGACGCCTATCCCGATCACTTTACGTTACTGATTTGTTCGTTTGTCTACAAGAGGCGGCACGACCTCATGCAACATCTCTTGGGAAACAGCGCCGGGCCGCAGGATCACGTCGCGATCAGGATCGTAGACGGTTGACGGAAGGCTGGGCGGCAGGGCGCCGCCGTCGACGGCCACTGCAATGTCCTTTAACTCGATTTCGTCTACGCTTCTGGCAGGTTCGTGTCCGGAACGGTTGGCTGAAGTTGAGGTTATCGCGCCTCCGAAGGCGCGACACAGGTCCCTGGCCACTCGCGAATTCGGGCAACGCACACACACGGTGTCTCTGCCGGCCGTTACCGTTTCTGGAAGCTTGGGGGATCGGGGCAAGGCGAGGGATAGAGGACCGGGCCAGAAATGTTGGATGCAAGTCCAGGCACGGTCAGACAATGCGTTTGCGATCTCGTAGACCTGGTCGGCGTCTGCGACAACCAGAATCACTGCATTTTGCGCCGCGCGTGACTTCACCTCGAACAATCGGGTTACGGCCCTCGCCGAGAATGGATTCACTGCCAGGCCATAGAAGGTGTCGGTCGGGTAGGCGACGACATTGTCCTTTCGAAGGGCGTCGGCGGCCTCGGCGAGACCTTGTGGAGTAGGGGGAACCACTCTCATTCGAGCGACCTGACATAGTCCCGCAGTCTGTGCATTGCCCGGGCGCGATGGCTGATTGCCCGCTTAATCTCGGGGTCCAGTTCTCCAAAGGTCAGCGTGTAGCCTTCAGGAATGAAGAGCGGGTCGTATCCAAATCCCCGCGACCCTCTTGGCTCGGGTGCGATTCGTCCCTCGACCGTCCCCATCTCTACATGGCTTTGTCCTTCGGGGAAGGCGATGGCAGCACAACAGACGAACCGGGCAATTCGGCGCTCCGCTGGTACATCCGCGAGCGCAGCGAGCAGTTTCGCGTTGTTGGCTGCGTCGTCGCACTGTTCACCCGCGTATCGAGCAGACTGAACGCCGGGGGCGCCGTCCAGCGCGTCGACCACGAGGCCCGAATCGTCCGCCGCGGTCGCCACGTGGAAGAGCTTGCTGTAGTAGCGTGCTTTGAGGAGGGCATTTTCCTCGAAGGCAGTGCCTGTTTCTTCAGGCTCGCGGACTGGCGGAAAATCGGCCAGGCTTTTTACGATCCAAGGCAAACCGTCAAGCAAGTCAGCTATTTCGGCTGCTTTCTTGAGGTTGCCGGACCCTATCAGGAGCGTGTTTCTCAAGAGGCCAGAACCTTTTGCTGAATAGCAAACAGGTCGCGCGCGCCTTTTTCGCTGAGCGCTAGAAGCTCAGCCATCTTGGCTTTGGGGAACGCCTCTCCTTCAGCGCTGGCCTGGATCTCAATGAAATGGCCGTCGTCGCGCATCGCGACATTCA
>CAZBQH010000479.1:0-19824 GCA_964493915.1 uncultured Nitrospiraceae bacterium | reverse complement strand
CAGGTTCCTGTCCAAAGCCCTGCCAACTGAGAGCCGCCGCTGCCAGTAGGACAATGTAGACCTGTACTCTCATCATTCGCTTCCCCCCAGTGAAGACTTCATCGTATCCTCTTCACCGGTGATCTTTTCACCGATGCCCCGGGGAATCTCAGATAGGCCCTCGAGCACCCCTTCAATTACATCTGTAGGACGCTTCTTGGTTTCGTCTTCGTCATCGGGTTCAGGTTCAGGGAACCCGTGCGTGTCAGCGACCGTGTAAGCAGGTCGCCAGATCTCCGCTTTGATGAG
Organism: uncultured Nitrospiraceae bacterium; assembly: GCA_964493915.1. Lineage (GTDB taxonomy): Bacteria > Hydrogenedentota > Hydrogenedentia > Hydrogenedentales > SLHB01 > CAZBQH01. The sequence continues at coordinate 19,536 of CAZBQH010000479.1, read as the reverse complement.
AAAGACCAGTTCCCGGCGCGCGTCAGACGTGCTGCGGTTGCCGATTGTGGCCGAGATCGGCGAGCCCAAGAGGTTGCCCGGCACGACCCGCTCCGCCGTCGCGACAGCGACATCTTCCGCTTGGCTTAACCAGGGGACACTGCGCAGGCTCTTATTCTTCTGACGTTTATAGAGTCCGCCCAGCATGAAGACCTGCCCGCTGCGCACCCAGACCTGCGTTTCGACCTGGCGCGTGAGAAAGATGGGCGCCGTCAGGTTCCCGCCCACGCGGCCCTCGATGCCGATGTCTTGGTCGGCCCCCAGTTCCTTGGCGTCCGCCATGACGTTCAAGCGGATATACGAGTCTTCCGGCGTGTTCCAGTCGCCGTCTGCATCCCATATCTGAGGAACGGCGACCATCAGGTTAATCCCCGCTTGGCGGTAGGCGGTCGTTGTCACAACGGTATCGCCTACAACGGTCGGATTGGCGTAGGGCGTATCGAGCACCGTCTGGATGACGGACTGCATGGGGGCGTTCGGATCGGGACTGACCATGACCAAGGCGCGCGGCCGCGACAGGATCGTGGCCCGTCCCTCGTTTACAAGCGCTTGAAGCACTATCTCGATGTCGCCTTCGCTCAAGTTAATCCGGTCGAGAAACACCGTTAACCCGTGCGCGATTCTTCCCGCAGATGTCGGAAACGTAATGTCGGCGGTGGTTATCGCGCCATTGCCGCTCGTTACCCGGTTGTAGGCGCGCTCCTTGTTGACGCGCGCGAAGTACGCGCTGAGGCCCGTGTCGACATCCTTGTTGGTCTGGAACTCGATAATCTTCACAGCAACGTTGACCTGGTTGGGAGGCTCCGTCGATTGGCCAAGGGCCTCCCACGCAAGGAACGCCGCAAGCAAGGCGATTCGTGTCGTTGTCCGTTTTAGCATCATGCCCTCAGCGTTGGTACGTGCCTATGCACTCGTATCGGTCAATATTGTCGATGTTCTCGAAGTTGCTGAAACGGACGCTAAACGCTCGGGTCTCACCGGGATTGAGTGTGCCGATATTCACCGTATTTGTATCAAATACGACGCCCCCGAAGCCGTAAATGGTCACGATCACCTGTACGCCGTACAGAATGCTGTCGCTCTGATTCATGACCTGCCCCGTGACTACGTAGAACCGGAACTCCCGCGTGATCAGGTCAGGCCCGCTTCGAAAATGATTCTTATTGTGTATCTTGAGCGGGTTCGCCTCCCGGTCGCGACGCTGGACTTCTGCGGGACTTAGTACGATGTACTGCCCGTTCGGAAGAAATCCCATGCGTTTTTTGATTTCTTCATTCTCCAGGAACTGACGGTTTCTTGACACGAGTTCCGCGTAAATCGCCCCCGCCTGATCATAATCTCCCAATTGCCAAAGGAGCCCGGCCAGCTTAAGGCGAAGCGCGTCGTCGGCCGGGTCGTTCTCGAGGGCAGCGGTCAAGGCTTTGATTTCCGTTGTCAGTTGTTCCGGGCGCTTGAACTGCGCGTCGTATTCCTCGTGAAGCCGGGCAAGATGCACCGCGCTTTCCTTTGCATAGGGCCCTTCCGGCGCTCGCCGCAGGTATTCGTCGAACATCTCCATTGCGTCGCGGTACCCGCGCACCTTTTCATAGGCGACGCCCAACCAGAAGCGGGCTGCAAGCGCTGCGTCTGTATCGGGATATTTGCTCATGGCTTGGAGCAAACGGGGGATCACCACGTTGAAGTCGCCCGCCTCGATCATTTTCCGCGCCTCTTCGACCTCGTCGCTGGCGGCCCGTGTCTCAAGGACGCGGTTCTTCGTAAAAGGCTTGGCGGTAGCGGGTTGAGAGACCCGGGGAGTGCTGCATGCCTCGAGGAGCAAACAGCATACAAGAATGGATGCGCCCCCCCACCTCAGATGACTTTGAACGTTTCTCGCTTCTCTCATGCGCTGTGGGAGACCATGTTATGCTAGTCCTCAGCCTCCTCCGCGTTTTCCTCTTTCAGGATTTTCAAGACCTGGTTCGTGACGTTGTCAGCGGGGATCGGAGGGTCAAGGCTGCCTAGATAGCCCGCCTGGGCTATGAGATCGTAATCGCTCTTCTCGCCAAACCGGATAATTGCATGCACAGCGCGATCGCTGGCCCGACTCATCAGCAGCCAATACTTGCCCGACCCTCTCTCGACCTTCTTCTTGGAAACTTCTTTGTATTCGGGCGTTGCCTTAACGACTGTCCCGTATTCCACATTCCCTGGTTTCTCGAAGCCTGTAGGAGAACCCCAGAAAATCTTTCGCCGGTCAATCTGTTTGTCGGGAATCGTATAGGCCTGAGCCCCTGTCATTGCCATAATCAGAAGGGCAGCGATCAGAACTCTTAGACATGCACTCATTTCCCCTCTCCCTATTTGTTTGATGGTGGAGGGTTTTCTTTCGGTGAGCCGTTCGTCGTTGCCAAGTGGGCGCCCGCTTACTATGATGTGCCCATTTATTTTAAAGGATAAATGCCCTACTTGTCAACAAAAGACGTCTCATTGCCCCACACGTGAGAACTGCACTTCGCAGATTTGCCAACGGCAAAGATTCTGCTCGGCTATCACTTTAAACTCTCCCACACAGATTAACGGGCCCCAATGAAGTACATCTGGACACCTACGCGAGTTGCAGTGAGTCTAATCCGCCCCGTTTCTGGAAAGTTCCCTCAAAATGGCCCCTCGGTTAGGTTTTTTTGCTGCTCTGACCGCTTTTTCTGTGTATAGTACGAATCTGAAAGCAAAACAACCAGTATACCAATACTAACGAGACTTGCCATCGTTACAACGCCCTTCCTGATACCGAGCTCTTTCCCTCCTTTGCCGCCCACAAAGGGTCAACAACGGCCCCTCGATCCGCGTTATGCCCTTTGACAGCATAAGGCACGGCCGCATAGAATGACGCATCTCTTGCCTTGAGCTGATCAGTGGCAGGGCGGATACCCTAAACCTCGAGCAAGCCCACTGGCCTTTAAGACTCGTGAACCGGAAGGAAAGAGCATGACCCGCATAGCCTACGGGAAGGCGATCCTTCTATTTCTCGCCATCGCAACCATTGCCGCGGCTGCGCGGTCTGTGGAACCTCGTGGCGTCGGAGTTGGCGGGAAAGAGGAACGCGACCCTTCTGTGGTTGAGGCTGCCCCGAGACAGCAGCGGGTCTGGTTCGAGCCGGGCCCCGGCCATTCCAATGATCAGATGGTCCTGACCGTCGTGTATCCCGAGCTCGTCGAGGCGGGGGAAGACGCGATTCTTGAGACAGAGACCATTAGTGATGAAGCTGCTGACAATGTACAGCTTTGTCTGAGTATTCTTGACGCAAGCGGGCGCCTCCTCTATGAGGGCGAGCGAACTTTTGCGGCGCAGCCAGGCGTCAACCTTTTGCGTTTTGTCTGGCCTACGGCAGGTCTTGGGGAGGGCCGGTATAAGGCCAGGTTCGAGGTCATTCTTCCGATCAACCGGCTCATGGCGCGGCAGGACATCGAGGTCCGGGTGCTGTCGTACGCGCGCCTCGAAGAGCGCATTGCGGAACACCAGGCCGCTTTGGCGGCCATGGCCGACCATGTTGGGTCTCATCGCGAGGGAGCGACGGCTTCCCCATACGTCGCACTGCGGCTCAACATTGCCGAGGACTTTTTGCCCATGGCTTCTGGGTCGCTCCTATCGGGGGACTGGCGCTTGGCCGACAGCATCTGCGCTTATGTCGCGGATGCATTGGACGCTATTGGAGCGCTTCTCGCGTTTATGTCGGTTACGCCGGAGTTCGCTGAACCCGTTCCTCAAGCGGATTTGGCCGCCATCCAGACACGTGATGGCCTCTTCTTCGCCGGCGGTCGTCCAATCTATCTTTTCGGTGCGGCGCCCAGCGCTTACCTGAACAGCGATGTTGCCAGGTTGCGGCGCTACGGACTCCATCTCGCCAGTGTCAGCCTTGGACCGGTTCCGCCCGCTGCCGATCCGTCAGAGGTGGTCCGGGCCCGTTCTGTTCAATTGGACCGGTTCTTCGAGGAAGCCAGAAAGCACAACATCCGCGTCGCCGCCCATTTAGGGCTTGCCCTTACTGGCGAGGAGCTGCTTGCCTATTCGCCGGGACTGGCCTTTTCCTACGAGGGCACATATTATCTCGACTTGCCGAGCGACGAGGTTTTGGCCATGCTGGGCCGGCAAATCAGGGAAACCGCCGGCTACGTCGCAAAGCAACCGATGCTTCACAGCATTGCTCTTGTTGATGATCCTGCGTTTCATTTCAGTGGCGAAACATTCCGCCGAGCCTTTGTCAGCCATGTACGCGAGGGCTATCCGGACCGTTTCACGCTGAACAATGCGTGGAAAACGCGTCTTCGCAGTTACGACGACATCGAGGTGGACTGGGCCTACCATCGGCCGGCCTACCAATATGATATTCAGACCTGCCAGATGAAGCTTGCCTCAGCCTTTCTCAACTGGATGAAGAGCGAGGTCCGCGCCGTCGCGCCTGAAACGCCGCTTCAGCTCGAGTTCAGTGAAGACTTGCTGGAGAAGGGGGAAACGCGGAAAGGGGTGGACCACCGTTTTCTAGGCCGTACAATGGACATCAGCGGGTGCGCGGTATCCACCGAGCTTAAAGACGAGCGTTACGCCATGGCATACCCGTCTCAAAGTCTCCTCTATGCGCTTCTGCGATCCCTTGCGCCCGGTCAGCCTTTGATGAACCTGGAACATCATATGATCGACGGCGCCGATAGATACGCGCCGTATTCCTTCGAGTATGTCCATAGCGTCCTCTGGGACGGGGTGATGAGCGGTCTGAACGCATCGGCGGTCTCAGGATGGGATATGACGGACAGCGGTCCGTTCCGATACGGCATCCTGAAACGGCCGGCTTGTCTTGAAGGCTACGCAACCGCGGCGTTGGACATCAACCGCTTGGCCGCAATTGTGGCGGCGTTCCAGCAAGCGCCGGCGTCCGTAGAGATACTTTGGTCGCTTCCCTCGAGGATCTACGACGACGGCGATCCTTATCTAGCGTCTGTTAAGACGGCTTTTGAAGGACTGTCCTTTGGCGGCTGTAAGGTGGGTTTCCTTTCGGAAGATCGCTGCGCAAAGGGCGGCCTCGAAGGCGTCGAGCTCCTCGCGATACCCAATACGCCCGCCATTTCAGACGAAGCGTTCTCAGCGATCGAGGAGTACATCAAAGGGGGCGGCGGCGTAGTGCGGGCGGATATGGCAGGACCTTATACGGCGCAGGGGAGTGTCCGGCATACGGTTCTCCCGCAGACGATGCAGACCATCCTTATCCACGGCGGCGAGCTTCCTAACAACTACCTTGACGCTATGGACGCTGCCTATGCGCGGGGTCTTCTGACGCCTGCGCCGCGGGCGATCAATGCGTTTGGATACCCCTTGGAAGGTGTTAAGACCCTTTCTGTCCAGCATGCGGGAAACACTTACGTGTACCTGCTGAATATCAGACAGGAGCCGGTGGTTTGCCATATGGCGGGCGCCGCCCAACGAGGGCGGGATCTGATAGGCGCTCGCGACATCACATTCCCGCACCGCGTCCAGCCACTCGACCCGATGCTCATCCGACTCAGCGATCCGGCATTTCCCGCTCCTGAGGAAGAGCCCCTAACCCAGGAAGAAGAAACGCCACTCGTGCCTGTCGAGCCCGTCTCTGCGGAGACGCCGTAGATATGCAGGCAGCCTGTACCTTGCCCCGAGGGTAGAGACACGTCAGGGACTGGTCTAATCGGTAGCGGCCGTGGCCAGTTCTTCGAGCTCGTCTTCGATGCTTTGGGTGACAGGGAAACGAAATCCCGTCTTTGGATCGAGGTCGAGATCCATCACTTTCATGGTCACAGGGAACTGCTCGCGTTTCCATTGGTTCAGGATGAAGCGCCGGCCGAAATCGCGGGTCCATTCGCGCAACTGCTCAGGATCCTCGACAGGGTGGCGTTGGCAGAGCACACGCCAGCAGTCCGGCAGGGTAAGACGGCGGCGTGCGAAAAGATAGAGCAGATCGTCCAGAATGACGTACGGCATCAAATCCTCTTCGTCTTTCTGGCCGGGTGCGAGTTCCGCGCTCGGCGCAATGGCGAGCACTTTCTCGAGGGACGCGAGTCCGTCCCGTTTGCTGAGGTGCTCGAGCAGGCGGGTGACGACGGTTTTGGGGACATTGGCGATGGGCGAGTAGCCGCCTTGGTTGTCGCCGCCGGTCGTTGTGTAGCCCACAGCCGCCTCGCTGAGGTTTGAGGTGACCAAAACCAACGCCGAAGCGCTGTTCGACCAGTTCAGCATCATCCCGCCACGGACACGGGCCTGCAGATTCTGACGCGCCAGGGGCGTCACTTCCTCCTCGTTTCCCATCAATTCAGCCGCTTTTTGCATCGCCACCTCTGACTCCTCGTGGATAGCGACGACCCGAAAAGGCACGCCCAACTCCTCTGCAATGGATCGGGCCGCGTCTTCCGTCGCACTGCTGCTAAAGGCTTCGTGAGGGAGATAGACTGTCCACACACGGTTTTTCACGTTGCCGTTGCCTTTGCCGCCATCCAGCATACGGCTGGCATAAACCGCTAGTACGAGACAGAGCGCGCTGTCCCGGCCGCCAGACAGGGCGACCAGAAACCGTTTGAAAGCGCCGACTTTCTCAAAGTAGTCGCGCAGACCCAGCACCAATGCCGAAAACAGCTCGTCCAAATAACGTTGCGTGTTCTCCCATCGGGCGGCCGGGCCTGGAATAAAGAAGCTCTCGGGCATCTGCCTCACAAAGTCTGTCAGCGGGGCCGGTTTGTAGGAGGCGTCGTTAACCGCAATCGTCTCGGTGTGGAGCGGCTCGTCCACGGCCGAGGCCTGTTGGCGCCATGTCGTATTCTCGGCGCGGATGCGGGCCACGTCGTCCAGATCGACGACGCCTGTGGTCAGTGTCCAGTGGCGGGGAGACAGCACCGGCCCTTCTGCGACGACGCCCTCGGGCGTGGCGATGAACCCCCCGCCATCGAAAACAAGCCTGCTACTATCACATCCCAGAAGGTTCGCGTAGGCGTATATGCATGCAAGGTGTTGAGCGGCCCCCAATACAAGGCGTCGCCGTTGCTCATTTTTGAGAGGGGTAAAAGGCGAGGCGCTGCTGTTGCAGATAATCTCTGCCCCCGCCCGAACGCGCTCGCGCGCCGGGGAATCCCCGGACCATAGATCCTCGCAGATTTCTGCGCTCACGAGGCCGAACGGAAGGTTGAACACGAGGTCGCCAGCGGGTACGCCGTTGATTTCCGTTACGCCTGTCCGCCAGGCTGTCCAGTTGCGCGCTTCGTAAAAGATGCTGTACGTAGGCAGAAACTTCTTCAGGACGAGGCCCCGAACACTGCCGTTGTGAACAAGGGCGGCCGCATTGTACATCATCGCGTTATGGCAGACAGGCAGACCAACGAAGGCCGTGATGTTCCGGCATTGTTCGGCGAGGCCGAGGAGTGCCTCCCAACTGCGCTGCGACACGTCGCGCCAGAGCACGCGATCTTCGAGACTGTAGCCGGACAGGGCCAGCTCGGGCGTCACCAAGAGGTGGACGCCTTGCGCACCTGCTTCCTCGACAATCTCGCGCAGGCGCCGGCTATTGCCGGCAAAATCGCCTACCTTGACCGAAATGGACGCGACGCCAATTCGAACTAATCTCATAAGCCGTACTCCGACAAACGAAGTCTGTTGTGGACCCGCAATGGCGACTCAGACGATATCCGGATTGCGGAGCATCTCATCCTTGAGCTGCCCTGTCTTTTCCGATAGCGCGACCTGGTATATCTCGGGGTTGCGCAGGCGGATGAACTCGTCCGGCAACGGCCTGATTTGATCTTGCGCATATTGGCGGATCTCGCGGGTTGGGGGACAGTGGGCAACGCGTTTGCCCCTGTCAAAAACACATGTCATCAATTCCTCGCCCCGGCAGGCGCCCCTCACGTGCAGTTCCAGGTGCGGATTCATCCGGTGGCGGCCCGGGACATCGCCTTGGCGCGGCCACACTTCGTCTGCTTGGTATAGAATGTCCGCCAAGGGATGCCCCTCCCGGTCATAGTAACGGACCACCCGCTTCGCGCCGGGGTCGGTCGCCTTTTGGATGTTCGAGGATATCTTGATGCGCGGCAGCCAGCGGGCGCCTTTACGAACCGCGACGAGCTTGTAAACGCCGTTTAATGAGGGACTGTCCCGCGCGGTGATCAGATGGGTGCCGACCCCCCATGCATTTATCTTGGCGCCTTGGCGCTTGAGATCGGCGATCAAGTCTTCTTCAAGGTCGTTCGAGGCAACGATGAGCGGATCCTCGAGGCCCGCTTCCGCCATCATGTGATGGGCCATCTTGCTCAGCTTGGCCAAGTCGCCGGAATCCAGCCGAATCGCGGGCCGCACGTCCATCCCTCGAGCGCGCATTTCTTTAAAGACTCGAATTGCATTGGGAACGCCATTTTCTATCGTGTCGTATGTATCTACAAGAAGAATGCAGTTATTGGGATAATTACGCGCAAATGCACGGAAGGAATCGAGTTCCGCCGGAAAACTCATGACCCAACTGTGAGCGTGCGTACCGCTGACCGGAATGTCGTAGACCTTCCCTGCCAGGACGTTTGAAGTGGACGAGCAACCTCCGATGTAAGCGGCGCGGCTGCCGCTCAGTCCGCCGTCCGGTCCGTGAGCTCTGCGCAAGCCGAACTCGAGCACGGGATCGCCTTCCGCAGCGAGGCAGATCCGGGCGGCCTTCGTCGCGATCAGCGTCTGATAGTTGAGCATGTTAAGCAGGGCCGTCTCGAGCATCTGCACTTCAGAAATCAGGCCGCAGACCTGAACCAAGGGTTCATTCGGGAACACAACCGTGCCTTCGGGAACGGCATGAACCGTGCACATGGGCCGGAAGTCCCGAAGATAGGAAAAGAATTCCTTATCGAACAGGCTCAGCGTGTCCAGATATGCAATGTCTTCTTCTGTGAATCGGAGGTGCTCGAGGTAATCCAGGAACGGATGGAGACCGGCGGCGACAGCAAAACCGGCGTGGGGAGGAAGGTCTCGGAAAAAGTACTCGAAACAGACCTCTTGGTCCCGCTGGTGTTCCTTAAGGTACGCGGCTGTCATGGTCAACTCGTAGAGGTCCGTGAGAAGCGCAAGCCCTTCGCGGCGGAAATAGGCTTCGTTCACCTGCACGTCAGGTTCTCCGAGGAGCACAGCACGACTCCTGCACGCGTCATGGCTTCGACTGCGGCCTGGCCGCTCCCCTTGGGGACGTCAACGGCTCTGCAAGCATCCGCGACGAGCACGACGGACAGCCCCTGTTCGATGCCTGCTAATGCTGTGGCTTTGACGCAATAGTCGGTAGCAAGGCCGCATACGAAGATGCGTTCTGTGCCCCAGTTACTGAGAGCCTGCGCCAGCTCCGGATTGTCGAAACCGCTGTAGGCTTCCTTGTCTGGGTCAGCGCCTTTGTTCAGGATCAAAGCGTGGTCAGGGACCACGAGTCCCGGGTGAAGTTCAGCCCCGGGTGTTCCGGCGATGCAATGGGGCGGCCAGCTCTTGTCGGTGAATTGCGGGTCGTCGCTGAAGCTGCAGTGGTTCTCCGGATGCCAGTCGCGCGTAAAAACGCAGTATGCAAACAACGGGGTCAAGCGGTTGACTATGGGCACGATCGCATCGCCCTGTTCTACCGCCAGCGCGCCGCCCGGGCAGAAATCGCGTTGAATATCCACGACCACGAGTGCGTCGGTGTTTATGATACGCAAGGCCACATTCCTTCTTCCTCGCTACAGCCGGGCTGTTTGCTCGGAAACAAAGCAGTATTTCTGTCTCGTGCTGTCTTCCGGAGCGATGATGCCGCGGGTTTCGAGACGATCGCGCAGCGTCTCAGGGCTATGCCTCGTATTCAGCAGCGCGTCATAAAGCCGTGCAAGTTCCTCCATTGCGAAAGATCCCTCGAGAACATGCGCTCCAAGGCCCCGGATTTCCGCCAGTTCGTGTATTCGCGTCAAAGCGTACTCCACAATCTGGTTGTGGTCAAACGCTAACCGGGGGAGATCATAGGCAGGCAGCCAAGCTACATCGACCGCGTCATCGGCCGCCTGCGGCCTGCAATGTTCTGCGCAAATGAGCGCCATGAATGCGACGCCGACGGTCCGCCCGCGCGGGTCGCGGCCGGGGTCCCCAAAAGCGGCCAACTGCATGAGTTCGACGCCTTCGATTCCCGTTTCCTCGCGCAACTCGCGGGCGCACGACTCGACCAGCGTTTCGTCCGTGTTGATAAAGCCGCCTGGGAGCGCCCACCAGCCTTCGAAAGGGGGATTCTTGCGCTTGATGAACAGACCGTCGAGCCGGCCGGCGCGCGGTGCAAGCACCACCGCGTCGACCGTCACCATGGGCCGAGGATAGTCGTAAACGTACTGGCCTTTGTCAGTCATTGCTTCTCCTTCTACGAAAGCAAGGCCGGCCTACGACCCGGCGCGCCACGGTTTCTAGACGACCGTCTCCGGCGGCGTGACCAGCATGTTTTGGCCGTTGGAGCCTAGGTTCAGTCGAACTGCCTTTAGGCTTTTCCGTCCGTCGAGCAGGCTTGCTGGCGCACGATTTGGGAAAATGATGGCCTCACCATGCTGGTTCTTCTTGAGGGCTGTCCCAAGCAGGTTGTGCGCCTTTGGCAAGATCCTTGTAGTATTTCCTGCGCAGTTCGGGGTCCAGTTTGATTTGCTCGATAATGGCTTCGTTGATTTTGCGTGTTGCGTCTCGCATGGCGTCCGCTGCAGGCTTCAGGTTAGCACGCACGAGGTCGGTCTGCACGAGCAGGATTCGATCCACGGTCTGGCCATTCACATAAATGCTGACTTCTTGAGGGATCGCATATTCCATCGCATTCCGCCAGACTGCGTTGTAGTCTTCGTCCGGGAACTCGGGGTCGTGTAGATAAAGCTCCGTATAGTTGTATTTCTTGACGGGCGCCAGCGCATCGGCCTGGCGATTGATGAGTTCGCTCCATTCTTGGCTGTGCAGGAATTCCTGGAATGCCAGCGCCCCTTCGAGCTTCTTGCTCCTGGCATTAATCAACGTGGCCTTGCCGTAACCCAGAATCCTCCTGTAGGGGCCTTGGGGTATTTCGACGGCGCCGAGGCGCAAGTGGGCATAGTCTGGCTTTCGCAGGTTGCACAGCCACCAGCGGCCGCCCAGCGCCATAGCGCCGCGCGCGCCGCCAAACAAGGTCATGGTTCCGGTACCCCAACCCCCTTGGCTGGCAAGGGCCGTTTCCTCGGCGGGGGTGGGCATGACGTGGTGTTCATAGATGAGGTCTTGCATGAACTGCATGGCGGCGACGCCCTCGGGGGAGTCGAGGACGCATCGGGTCCCCTCGGGGGTGTAGATGCGGCCTCCCCATTGAACCAGGGCCGTCTGCCAGTCCCAGTAGCCTACGAAACCAAGTTGGATGAGCCTTCCTTGCGCGTCGCGCTTGGTCAGCCGTTGGGCCACGCCTATGAATTCGGCCCAAGTCCAATCGGATTGAGGATAGGGTTCGTGCGCCTCGTCAAAGAGGCGTTTGTTATACCAGACGGCGTTGGCGCCTGCGTTCTCCGGATGGCCGTAGATGCGGTCCTCGTACTCGAACACCGGCCGCGTGCAGGACCAGGCCTCGTCCATGTCGATGCCCCGTCTGGCAAACTCTTCAGTCAGATCCAGCGCGATGCCTGACCGGACGAAGGCGCCCAGTTGGAATCCGTTGTAACAATCAAAAAGGTCGGGACCCACGCCCGCCAGGCACTGAACGATGACCTTGGTCATCTCATTATTCGAGGGATCGAGCTCGAGATGATACTTAGGATGAAGCTCATTGAACAGCTCGATCTGTTCACGCCGTGCGGGGTTGTCGTCGCTGCACCACAGCAGTTCAATCTTGCTTGGGTTATCTGCCGGTTGCCATAGCCAAGCGACAGCTGTAAGTGCGCCCATGAACACGAAACATCCCAGGAAAACGTACTTCATTGCAATGCTCGCGGGGTCTTTGTCCTGCGGTTTTTTCTGCCAGATTTGCTCGGCGGTGCGTCCCTATCGCGGCCCGGCCGTCTGCAGGTCAACGCCAAAGCGCCTTACTCCATGTTTTCATCCGCCCAGTTCGATGCAGCGTTTGCGGTAATGCCGGTAGTTGTCGAGGCTGACCTCCTCCGGTACACCGTGGTCGCATGTGGGTATGTAGCCGCCCCGTTCGCGCATAGGAGGGAGAACATAGTCGAGAAACGCGTCGATTTCTGCCTGCGTGCCCGCCAGAACGCGCTTGTCTATGCCGCCTAAGACGACCAGCTCGGGATACTGTTTGCCAATCTCGACGACGTCGCAACCGGCCGCCACCTCGAAGGGGCTCATCACGTCCATCCCGATGCCTTCCATGTACACCGGAATGGCGGGATTAACGTCCCCGTCGGTATCGATCTGTACGTGAAGCCGTCGCGCGGCGTCGATCTGGCGCGTCCGCATATTGCTGATGAGTTGCTGGTAGTAAGGGAGGAGAAAAGTGCGCATCATGTCCGGCGAAATGAGGATCCCGTGGTTGTAGCAGATGTCCTCCGCGAGATAGATCTCGTCGATAGTGACGTGTTGCTGATGGCGGGCGATCACTGCATCCGCCAGCTCGAGCCAGGTCTCCATGCAGTCCTTTACGAGCTCCGGCGCCTCGCAAAACATGTACAGCAGTTCCTCGGGGCCGATGAGACTGCGCAGGTACATGTAGCCGCCGATAAGGTTCTGCGAAATGACAAGCCCCCGCGCGGCCTGCGCTTTGGCCTCGGCCATGCGCAGCTCGAGACCGGCATAGCGCTCCGGCGACGAGGGATCCAGACGCCACTTCACGTCCTCTTCCCAGGTCTTCCAGTCTTTCACAGGATGATCGAGGTAGTCCGGCATGAACCCCGAGCGCCGCCCTTTGAAATAGAGCACGCGCCTGCCCGCATAGTCTTGTTCGACTTCGTGGTCTCCCCGGTCCTCGACGACCTTGACCTCGAAAGCCGGGACGAAGGCCGCCTCGCACCAGCCGAGCTGCCCCAAGTGGTGAATTCCGGGAGGTTCGTAGTCAAAATACTCGGCGAGATTTGCGTCCCTTGGCAGACCTTCCTCATACCACCGTTCCAGGCAGTAGAAGCCGAACTCACGTTTCACAAAAGGCGCCCCCGGCGTGACGGCGTACGTGTCGCGCAGTTTCCGGGCCGCCATGCACATTTTGTCACGCGGTACCATGGCATGAACACCGTCTTCGAGAGAAGCGTTCGGCCTGGAATGCAGGATCTCTGTCATGGGCGCCTTTTCTTGCAGCCTTTAGCGTTTCTTCACCTATACCATAAACAACCTGCTTGATCCTATGACGCGCCTGTTCATACCCCGAGTCCGGAACCTCCTCCCTTGCTACGGGGCGTTCCGCCGCTCTGTTTCGGGCGCATGGACGTGGCAAGCGGCCCAGTGGCCCGCCTCAACCTCGACCAGATGTTGCTCGATGCGGCTGCATGCCGGGACTGCATCGGGGCATCGCGGATGGAAATGACAGCCGGAAGGCGGGTTGATGGGGCTAGGCGTGTCTCCCGCGAGCAGGACGCGCTTTTTGCGTTTGGCGGGGTCTGCAGCGGGTACCGCCGCGAGCAGCGCTTTCGTATAGGGATGGACAGGATGCTCAAAGATTTGAGCAACAGAACCGCGCTCGACGATCCGGCCGAGGTACATCACGGCCACCAAGTCGGAGATATGTCGCACGACGCTGAGGTTATGCCCGATAAACAAGTAGGTCAGCCCCAGTTTATACTGAAGATCCCGCATGAGATTCAGGATTTGGGCCTGGATCGACACGTCCAGGGCGGATACAGGCTCGTCCGCGACGATCAGGTCGGGTTCGACTGCTAGCGCGCGGGCGATCCCGATGCGCTGGCGTTGGCCGCCGCTGAACTCGTGGGGGTACCGGTCAGCGCTGCTGGGCGCCAGCCCTACCAAATCAAGCAACTCGTACACCCGCTCGCGACGCTCGCCCCGCGGCCGCAGGCCGTGCACCGCCTGCGCCTCTGCCAAGACGTTGTAGACCGTCATGCGCGGGTTGAGCGATCCGAAAGGATCCTGGAAAATGAGTTGCATTCTGCGCCTGAGTTTTCTTATCTCGCGCTTGCTCTTGGCCGTAAGATCCATCCCGTCAAATACAACCTGCCCCGCCGTAGGCTCGATCAACCGGAGGATAGCCCGGCCCGCCGTCGTTTTCCCGCTGCCGCTTTCCCCCACGAGGCTCAGGGTCGCGCCCCGCGGGATCGAGAAGCTGACGCCGTCGACGGCGCGCACGGCGCCTGTTGTTCCCGCGAAAACGCCCTTGTGAATAGGGAAATGCTTTACCAGGTTGTGGACGGCCAGTAGATCGCTGTTGTGGGGCGCCCTCATCAGGAAGCAGTCTCCTTGTCCGGCAGCCCCGTGGGCCGGCCTTGGCGCGCCATTTCCTCATGGTTATGGAGCCAGCAGGCGGCCGCGTGGCCGGGTCCTACGCTATCCAGAGGAGGCTCGTTCCCGATGCAGACCTCCATCCGGTACGGGCACCTGGGGTGAAAGCGGCACCCGCCGGGAAACTCGGTGGCCGCAGGAACGCGTCCCGCGATGACGTGAAGCCGTTCGCCGCCTTTGTGGATCTGGGGCAGCGACTTGAACAGGCCTACCGTATAGGGATGTTGCGGGCGCGCGAACAACTCCGCGACAGGCGCCTGTTCAACGATTTTGCCGGCATACATGACCGCCACCTCATCCGCCGTTTCGGCGACGACGCCGAGATCATGCGTGATGAGCAGCATCGACATATTCCGCTGTTGTTGGAGGGTACGAAGCAACTCGAGTATCTGCGCCTGGATGGTGACGTCGAGGGCCGTGGTAGGCTCGTCGGCGATCAGCAAGACGGGGTCGCAGGCCAGGGCCATGGCAATCATTACCCGCTGCCGCATGCCGCCCGACATCTGATGGGGATAGTCCCCGACCCGCTCGCCCGGCGATGGAATCCCGACCTGCTCGAGTAGGTCGATGGTCTGGGCGAGGGCCTGTTCCCGCCCGAGTTTTCTGTGCAGTTCAAGCACTGCGGCGATCTGGTTGCCGACGCGGAACACGGGATTCAGAGAGGTCATAGGCTCTTGAAAGATCATCGAGATCCGGTTGCCCCGCAGGCTGCGAATCTCGGGCTCGGGCATGTCGAGGATGTTCCGTCCGTTCAACAGAACCTCGCCTGCTACGATGCGGCCCGGCGGGCTGGGGATGAGCCGCATGATGGATAGGGCGGTCACGCTTTTGCCGCAGCCGCTCTCGCCGACCAGAGCCGCTGTCTTCCCTGACGGGATGTCAAAGGAGATGCCGTCAACCGCCCGCGCTACGCCTGCATCAGTAAAGAAGTAGGTCTTAAGGCCGCGGACGCTCAGAAGGGGCTTACCGTTGTTCATTGCCGCAGCCTTGGGTCCATGGCGTCGCGCAACCCCTCGCCTACCAAGTTGAACGCCGTGACGGTTAGAAAAATCGCGAAACCGGGAAAGACGACGAGCCACCAGGCGCCGCGATGCAGGTAATACTGGGACTGCGACAAGAGCTCTCCCCACGTCGGCGTCGGGGGTGGTGCGCCAAAGCCCAGAAAGCTGAGCGCGCTTTCGGTCAGGATTGCGCCGGCTACTCCGAACGTCGCGCTTACCCAGACGGGCGCCATCCCGTTGGGCAACACATGGCGGAAGATAATCCGCACGTCGCTCAGGCCGGTTGCGCGGGCGGCAATGGTGAAATCGCTCTCGCGCAGTCGCAGGAACTCGCCCCGGACAAGCCGCGCGATGCCCATCCAGCCTAACAGGCCGATTACGGCCATGATGTTGTAGATGCTGGGCGGCAGCAGAGCGATAGCAGCCAGAATCAGGAAGAAGGAGGGGAATGTGAGGAAGATCTCGATGATGCGCAGCACGACCGCATCAACCATTCCCCCGTAATAGCCTGCGACAGCGCCAAGAGGTACACCGATGATCAGCGCAATCCCAACGGAGACGAAACCCACCATCATGGACACGCGAGCGCCCCAGATCAACCGGGCCAACACGTCGCGGCCCAGTTCGTCGGTTCCAAGCCGATGCTCGGCGCATGGCGGCTGGACCCGGTCGAACGGGGCCGTTGCAGTGGGTGAATGGGGGACGGGCGGCATGATAGCCCACTCCCCTTGGCCGGGTTGCCAATCGGTGAAATCAAGGTTGGCCAGCCCTTCCGGCTCGAAGAGAGCGGGGAGCAGGTAGGGTTTTCCCTGCACGACGGCGTAGAGAGGGAGGTCGTTGGCCAGAAGCGGAGCTGTCAAAGCCGTCAATCCGAGGAGCCCCAGCACGGCGAGCGAGCCGACCGCCATCCGTCGTTTGCGGAACTGCCGGCCTACAAGACGCCAATATCCCTGGCGGACTTGCCTTTGTGCGCGGGCGTTGTCCAGTCCGTTGCTGAGGGGCGTGGTCATTCGAAGCGGATCCTCGGGTCTACGATTGCATAGAGGATATCTGAGAGGATGAGGCTCACCAAGGTCAGCAAAGCAGAGATAGTGAGAATCCCCATCACGAGCGGATAATCGCGCGACAGCACCGCCTCGAACCCGAGCCGCCCCATTCCCGGTATTGAAAAGATGCGCTCGATGATAACGCTGCCGCCGAGCAGAGCCGGCAGCAGGGTTCCGAGCAGCGTGATAATCGGGATAAGCGAGTTGCGCATGGCGTATTTGAATACCACGATCTTCTCGGAGAACCCGTAGGCGCGGGCGGTCCGGATGTAATCCTGGCGGATGACGTCGACCATGCCGGCCCGGGCATAGCGGGACAGACCTGCCAGGCCTCCGTAAGTCAAGCAGAACACCGGCAGGACATAATGCCAGGCCCGGTCAAGAATCCAATGACACCACGTGAAGTTCGCCGCGCCCTGGGAGCTCAACCCGTAGGTCGGGAACCAATCGAGAAACTGGCCTCCTCCAAGAAAGTAGATAAGCAGCATGGCGACCCAGAAACTCGGCAAGCTGTAGAGTACGAAAAGAACGAACGTTAGGGCTGCGTCCCGCCACGTACTTGGATGGGTCGCTGAGAACACGCCGATGGGCGTAGAAATCAGGTAGATGAGCAGGATCGAGATGATGTTTAGCTGGAGAGTAATGGGCAGCGCTTCGCCGATCTTCGTGAGAACAGGCCGCTGATCCTTGTAGGACTTACCGAAATCAAGCGTGGCGACCCGCTTCAGCCACAACGCGTACTGAACAGGCAGCGGTTTGTCGAGTCCATACAGTTTCTTCGTTCTCTCGATAATCTCCTCGGGTGCAGACTCGGCGGCCATGGCGCCCTGGAGTTTCATCAGGCGCAGGTTAATAGGGTTGCCGGGTGCGATCTGGATCACGAAGAACGAGATGAGGGTGATGCCGAGAAACGTGGGCACGATGAGCAAGAGCCGCCGGGTCAGATAGTTCTTCATCGCTCCGGAGCGGGTCCAGGCGAAAACCAGGGCGAGCGCCAGCAAAAGGTAGGCGTAAAAGACAAGGGCCGCTATGGCCTGGCCATGCCCTGTCAGCAGACGCAGCGTCACTGAGACCGCGAGCATCGTTCCGGGCGTAATGAGATGCGCCAGGTAGGTTCCCATGGGTTCGCGGCGCGTCGGGATCAACGCAATCGCGATCGCCGTAAACAGCCACGTATAGAAGAATGCCGGCTCCCACCCCCAAGCGAGGCTCAGCAGAAACGAGAGCGCTCTCGTCGACGCAAACGACAGAAAGAATACGGCGCCGATGATCAAGCTGTAGCGGAGACGGTTCATCGCAAAGGGCGTTGTCTGAACTCCTTGTCAGGCTTCATTCATAGCGTCGAAGTTCTTTTGGGACCCACCATTCCGTCGTGTCCAAGCCCATCTTGTACACATGCACACCTTGGAACCGTTTGTCGACCGCCACCAACACCGCCCTCGCGAATAAGAAAGTGTACGGGACGTCGTCATGAATGATCTGATGGAATTTCCTATACATGATGGCCCGCTTCTCCGAGTCAAACTCGAGCCGCGCTTCTTCGAGGATGCGATCGACCTCTGGATTGTTGTAGCCGGGATAGTTTGAACCCTTTTCCGATTGGGAGGAATGCCAGACTTGGTACGGATCCTGGTCGGGGGGGATTGCCCATGCTAGGCTGATAGCGTCGAAGGCCCGTTTTGTGAGGCGGTCGATGAAGGTGGCCCACTCGAGCTCGCGAATGCCCATCTTAATACCCGCTTTTTTGAGCTTCTCTTGATAGACCGTCGCCATGAGCTTGGCCTCGTGCGAGCCGCTGGGCAGGAGAAACTCGAACTCGAATTCCTGTCCGTTCTTGTTGCGGACGCCGTCCCCGTCGGTATCCGTCCAGCCTGCCTCTTCCAGCAGATTTACGGCGTTTTGCGGGTCAAAAGGCCATGGCTCGATGCCGTCGTCGTAGTCGATAGTCCCGTAAGCGGTGGGCCCTGTGACGATCCGGGCCAGTCCGTAGTAGATGCTGTCGCGTATAGTGGGCCGGTCAAGCAGCATGGTGAGGGCCCTGCGTATCTGCAATTCCTGAAAGAGGGGCTTGCGTAGATTCCAGGCGATGTAGCTATACGAGCCGGCATAGCCGCTGGGTGCCCAATACTGGTGTTTGTTGAAAGCTTCCTCGAATCGGGGGGTGTTGGCCCGCGTGGTCCACTGCTCGGCAGTCAGGCCCATCATGTCCAGCCCCCCTTGTTCGAGCACCTGAAACGCCGCGTTCTCGTCGGATATGATGCGGTAGATAAACCGGTCGATGTAGCCGCCCTCCTCATTGCGCCAATAATCGGGATTGCGCTCGAACACGATTTGCTGGTTCGTTTCCCATGAGGTAAACACGTAAGGGCCCGACCCAACAGGCCGGCGGTTGTGGTCGCCCGTGCTGAAATCGTCTTTGCCGTACACATGCTCCGGGAAGACCGGCATGCCGCCCAACATGTCCAGGTGCTTGAAATAGGGCCGCGAGCAGGTGAACTTGATGGTGTAATCATCGATCAGTTCTGCTGAGATCACGTCTTTGTAGTAGTTTCTGAGGTCCGCTGTCTCATTAGCGGGATCCTGAATGACGTTGTAGGTAAACAACAGGTCGTGCGCCGTGAGCGGCGTACCGTCGGAGAACACGGCGTCCTTGCGGAATGTGAAGGTGTATGTGAGGCGGTCTTCCGAGATGTGGTAGTCGGCAGCAAGAAGCTTTTTGAGCCGGAGCGTGTCCTTATCGCGTTCCAGTAGCGACTCGTAGAGATCGCCCGTCATCTGCGCCACGTAAGCGTCTGCGGTGTCGAGGAGAGGGTTGAGATTGGCCGGCTCCGCGCCCAAGCGCTGGATCAGCCAGTCGCCGGTCGCGGGTTCCGCGCCGACTTCAGCTGTTGCCGCGGTTTCTGATTCGGTTGCCGTCTGCCGGCCCGCTCCAGCGGCCCCGCCCTCTGCGGCCGAATCTGTTGGGGATGGACGGCCGCACCCTGTCTCTGCCGCAAGGAGGATCAGCCCGGCGGCGCACAGGACGCCCCATATGG